>NZ_JBMPPN010000011.1:0-155980 GCF_049340165.1 Undibacterium sp. Xuan67W | reverse complement strand
TGATTACATCGAAGTGTTCTACAATCGCAAACGGCGACATAGTCATTTGAATCAGATGAGTCCCCTAGCTTTCGAGCAACAACAATTTGGAAGTTAAGAGTTGTCTACGAAATTAGGGGAAGTCCAGCCAACTACTATTGGCCCAGATTAAAAATTCTCCGAAACAATTCAGGTAGGTAATCTTAAATTAAATTTAACGAAGCCCCTTACAGCTCCTGTTCCGCCTCACTAACCGCCTTCTGCGCCGGCGACAACAAATAATCCAGCACACTACATTTGCCCTGATTACTTTCAGCCACCTTTTGCATCCCCAATCTCAGCAGCGTCATATGCCGCCACTGTCCGACAAGCAATGGTTGGGCGACGTCTGGTCTTACCAAATAGGCAGCTGCGCCACTGTAAGCAAGGGAAGTTAAATCAGAAAGTTGCATTTAGACTTCATGGTGAATCCTAAAAGGAACAAATAAATAAAGAAATTGAGGACGAAATCATTACAGCGTAAAACGCAAGCTCATCCAATTTTTGGTTGCATGAATGTACGCGATTTTTTGTTTCATGAGTATTCCAACAGTTATTGACGCGCTGCGCTCTCGCAAGTTATCGCGACTAAAAGATTACTGCCACCCTAATCCAAAGCATCCTCATGTCTTGGAGACGGCCACAAGCCTGCCGGTCGATTCAGCATAATTAATACCAAGGCCGAGCCAAGCAATAATTGACGTAACACTTCTGCGGGCATCAAAATCTGTCCGAATAAAACATGTTGTAGGGGATTAACAATGTGACGCAAGATCTCAGGTAGCACTGTGAGTATCAAGGCTCCTAATATTACGCCAGGAATGTGTCCCATCCCACCCAAAATCACCATGGACAGGACTGAAATCGACTCGGTTAGCGAGAATGACTCTGGCGATATATAGCCCTGAAATGAGGCAAACATTGCCCCTGCGACGCCACCAAAGGAAGCACCCATCGTGAATGCCAGCAGTTTGATTTTGCTGGTATTTATTCCCATCGCCCTGGCAGCAATTTCATCTTCTCGGATCGCAACAAAAGCGCGGCCTAGACGTGAATTTTCCAAGCGCACGGTTACAAAAATTATCCCGATGCACAGTGTTAAAAACAGAAAATAATAGGCATTTACTGACGGCATCGAAAAATTTCCCAAGTACACAGTGGCGTTAGAACCAGCCTCGCCGTGTAGCGATACGCCAAAAATCCGGATTGGATCGATCATGTTGATCCCTTTCGGGCCATCCGTGATGTTGACCGGGTCGTTGAAATTAATGATCAAGATACGGATAATTTCACCAAAACCGAGTGTCACGACTGTCAGATAATCGCCACGCAACTTTAGCGTCGGAGCACCGAGCAAAATGCCAAAAAACCCCGCCAATGCGGCACTCAGTGGAACGATAAACCACACAGACAAATGTATACCGTTTTGGGCGATTTCTGATCCGAAAACTACTATCAAGAAATTCCCGATAGCTGGGTAATGACTTACCAATGACTCCAGCACCACCGCAAATTGTGGTGACGCCAGCAAACCGCTCATATATGCGCCTAGCGCATAAAAAGCGATATACCCCATGTCAAGCAGGCCAGCAAATCCAACGACAATATTCAGCCCCAGCGCCAGCATAATATATAGGAGGGCAAAGTCCATTACCCGCACCCAGGAATTACCAAAGTTGGAGGCGATAAACGGAAAGATCACCATAACGATCCCGATCAAGGCCAGACGCGTATAAGTTTTTTGGGGATTACTGCTCGTATCAAAATAATTAGTCATGGCTAACCGGGTTCAAATCCAAAGAGCGGCATTCCATTTAGCGCAAAGTAATATTTGGTTTACTATCGTTTGCTTAATTAAGTCATTTTTTCTCTTACTGTTGAAAGCCTTTTCTGCTCGTAAGTAGTTTACTTATTACTGCCATCAAACTAAGTGCCCATCAGCTTGAATGCATTAACCGAACCAACGTGGGTATTCGATTATTCCGGGTGACAGCTAAGACTTGCATAGCGGGCAGCAACAGGGCCGGGACACCTAAAATGAGCCGCGCCACGCATATGAAATCGCAGGCAATCGCCCTGCATTAAGCGATATTCCGTACCATCTATTTTCAATTCAAGTACGCCATCCAGCATCCACAGATGTTGTTCTGTGCCATACACGATAGGAGCATCGTAGGTAACAACGCCACCCACTGGTAGCACGATCTCGACCATCTCTATTTTAAAATCGCGCGACGGAGGAGAAATAATTCGCCGATGAAAACCGGATTCTGGGTCAACCCAAATTGGCTGTGAACTATAAGGAATAAAGCTTGCCAGTTGCGGCTCAACGCCTGCGAGTAGTCGTGACATGCTGATCCCGTAAACCGCGCATAACTTACCAAGTAAGCTTGCCGTCGGGCTGGTTTCTCCACGCTCAAGGCGCGATAAGGTAGCACGACTAATGCCACTCGCAACGGCAAGTCCGTCGAGTGAATGGTTGTGCTCAGTTCGCAAACTAGCGAGCCGGAGCGCAAGTCGCATATCCATCGCGCTAAGCAATTCCGAGGCAGTTGGCTCTGGAACAGAGGTAAAAGTGTTGGCGGTTTTATTTCTCATATTTGAGAATATAATTCAAATATGAGAAATAAACCAACATTTTTAATGTATAAGCTGACAATCCCAATTTTGTTTATAAAACCTACATTGAGATAAATGTGCTTGGACTTAGAATAAATTCTTATACAAGCACGCCGGGACTCTATGAAATCCTGGCGACATACGCATCAAAAATAGTCAATGATGCAGATAAGTTTAATTTTTTCGCATAAAAAAGTCCGCGATCATGCGGACTTTCGAGCAAACACTGCCATCTCTTACGAAACAGCCACCATTAGATCAAGAAAACTGTGAGAAGTCAGGTTTACGCTTTTGGAAAAACGCCATGAATGCTTCTTTGGCTTCTGGTGCTGTCAGCATTGTGCGGAAGTATTTATTTTCTTCACCCATCTTAGCGATAATGGCCTCGTGCTGATTGCCTTTCATTAAACGCTTGGTTGCACGAATGGACGCTGCCGGCAAGGCGACTAATTTAGCGGCTTGTTTCTGTGCGTATGGCAGCAATTCTTCCAAAGGCAATACCTTGTTGACGAAGCCGATCTCATAGGCTTCTTGAGCGCTGAATGCTTCGCCTAACATTAATTTTTCTGCTGCACGCTGGTAGCCAACGATTTGCTGGAAAATCAGGCTGGACGCGAATTCAGGGCACAAACCTAACTGGGTGAATGGCATTGACAGTTTGGCGTTATCGGCCAGATACACCATGTCGCAATGCATGAGCAGGGTCGTGCCGATACCGACTGCGGCACCAGAGACTGCGGCGATTACTGGTTTGCTGGTGTGACTCAATGCATGCATGAATTGATAAACGGACGGCACGCCTTGTTGCTCTGCGGTGGCGTTTTTCATGAAATCTTCGAGGTCGTTACCGGCAGTAAAAATCTCGGGCCTGCCGCTAATCAGGATTGCGCGTACGGCAGTATTGTCTTCTGCCGC
Organism: Undibacterium sp. Xuan67W; assembly: GCF_049340165.1. Classification (NCBI taxonomy): domain Bacteria; kingdom Pseudomonadati; phylum Pseudomonadota; class Betaproteobacteria; order Burkholderiales; family Oxalobacteraceae; genus Undibacterium; species Undibacterium sp. Xuan67W. Next base: position 152,428 of record NZ_JBMPPN010000011.1, on the reverse strand, counting down.
GGTAATTGCGTCCGCCATCGCCTGATACATCACGGTGGTGATGGCATTTTTCTTTTCCGGACGATTAAAGGTAATCGTCAAAACGCCATTATCTATTTGGGTCAAAATATCCATGTGATCTCCTGAGTTTTGATTAAATTTATGCTGTACAGATTATGCTGGAATTTGCTGAATCAAGCTGACTATCCATTTTTAGCTTGATTGATCAATAAAAAACCGCACAGAAAATTTCATATGCGGTTTTTTGTTTGCATCGGGATTTGGAAATGCTGAGGCAGCGTACCGAGCGACTCAAGGTTCAGTTGAGAAGCGCAGCCGCACGAAAGTACGGTGAGCATCGCCGACTGAAGTTTACGTCGCGCAGTAGCTGAATCAGAGTAGCGGAAGCTTTGAGTAAGCGTAGCGAGCTGCTCAAGATTTAATCGAAAAGCGCAGGCGTACTTTAGTACGTTGAGCATCGCAGGTTAAAGATTGAGTTGCGCAGTAGCTTAATCAAAGTCTTCCATTTACATACGTTCGAAAATGCCTGCTGCCCCCATACCGGTACCAACACACATCGTCACCATACCGTACTTCAGGTTATTACGATGCAAAGCGTGGATCGTGGTAGCAGAGCGGATCGCGCCGGTCGCGCCCAATGGATGGCCGAGAGCAATAGCACCGCCCATAGGATTGACTTTGGCTGGATCGAGACCGAGATCTTGTACGACTGCCAGCGACTGCGCTGCAAAAGCTTCGTTCAATTCAAACCAGTCGATTTGATCTTGAGTAATGCCAGCAGCACGGCATGCTGCCGGGATCGCTTCTTTAGGGCCGATACCCATGATTTCTGGTGGTACACCGCGCACTGCAAAGGAAGCAAAACGTGCTAGCGGAGTCAGGTTGAATTGCTTCAAAATCTTTTCACTAACTAGGATCAGTGCGCCAGCGCCGTCAGAGGTTTGCGAGCTATTACCGGCAGTCACACTACCTTTGTTTGCGAATACCGGTTTCAGACGAGCCAGACCTTCCAGGGAGGTATCTGGACGTGCACCTTCGTCACGGCTGACGGTACGGGTTTTTAATTCGATTTCGCCAGTCAACAGATTTGGTACGCGGTCAATGATGTCAACGGAAGTTGTTTCCGCATCAAAATATCCGGCGTTTTGGGCAGCGATGGCACGTTGATGAGATTGCAGGGCAAACGCATCTTGCGCTTCACGCGAGACTTTCCATTGTTGGGCGACCTTTTCTGCTGTCAGACCCATGCCGTAGGCCATGCCGACGTTTTCGTCTTTCAGAATCGCCATGTTCATGGATGGGTTGTTACCCATCATTGGTACCATCGACATTGATTCAACACCGCCTGCGATCATGACATCAGCCTGACCAACGCGGATACGATCTGCGGCCATTGCCACTGCTGTGATACCAGATGCGCAATAACGATTGATGGTGACGCCACCAATCGTATTAGGTAAACCTGCCAGCAAGACACCCATACGAGCGAGGTTCAAGCCTTGCGGACCTTCAGGGAAGGAGCAACCAATGATTGCGTCTTCTGCGAGTTTTGGATCGAGATTCGGTACCTGAGCAAACGCCGATTGCAATACGCGCACCAGCAAATCATCAGGGCGAGTGTTGCGGAACATACCGCGACCAGATTTTCCGATCGGGGTACGGGTTGCTGAGACGATGTAAGCGTCTTGAAGTTGTTTAGTCATGTTGTGTACTCCGATTAGTTTCTAACTGGCTTGCCAGTTTGCATCATGCCCATGATCCGCTCTTGCGTTTTTGGATGGTTCAATAATTCCATAAACGCTTTGCGCTCCAGGTCGAGCAACCATTGTTCGCTGACCAGACTACCGTTGTCGATGTCGCCACCACTGACTACTTCGGCGATCATCTTGCCGAGCTTGTAATCATGTGCAGAGATGAAACCACCATCACGCATATTGATCAGTTGCGCAGCAATCGATGCGATGCCATGACGACCAGTCACTGGCACTAACTTACGCATTGGTGCGCGGTAGCCTGCATCAAACATGGCGCGTGCTTCAACTTTAGCTACATGCAGCAATTCGTAGGCATTGAACACAATTACGTCGTCTTGTGACAGGTAACCCATTTTTTGCGCTTCCAATGCGGACTTGGATACGGCAGCTGTCGCGGCATTGGTAAAGTAGTTCTTCAAAAATTGCAGCAGGTCAGTACCTTTGGCATCGGCCGCAGCGCGAACTGCGGCTTCTTTCAAACCGCCACCGCCAGGAACCAAGCCCACACCGACTTCCACGAGGCCGATATACGATTCAATGGACGCTACACGTTTTGCTGCGTGCATCATCAGCTCACAACCACCACCCAGTGCCAGACCGGCAACCGCAGCGACGACGGGAACATTGGCGTATTTCAGGCCTTGATGCGCTTGTTGCAAACGCGAGATCGCTGGCTCGATGGCCTTAACGCCGCCAGACATAAACAATGGCAACATCGCTTGCAAATCAGCACCGGCGGAGAACGCACCACCTTCGGCTGCATCCGCATTCCAGATCACCAGACCTTTGTAATTCTTCTCGGCTTCGGCAATCGCTTTTTCCATGCCTTCAATGACACCAGGACCAATCACGTGCATCTTGGTTTTCATGGACAAGATCAGTACGTCATCGCGCTGCTCATCGGTACCTTGGTGCCAGATACGAACGGAGTCATCTTCGAAGAAAGTCGTGCCGGCGGTTGCACCAGTCGGCGCACCAGCGCCCAATACAGGAGCACGGAAAGCCTGACGGTCATAAACAGCAAGAGAAGAGCGCGGGACATAAGTGCTGTTTGCCGCGGACCAGGAACCTTCAGCAGTGTGTACGCCAGTACGTCCATCAAATACCCAGGCTGGCAACGGTGCATTACACAATGCTTTACCCGCATCGATATCTTCTTTGACCCAACCAGCAACTTCTTGCCAGCCAGATGCTTGCCATGTCTCGAACGGACCGACATTCCAACCGAAGCCCCAACGCATCGCGAAATCGATATCGCGCGCATTGTCGGCAATAGTGGCGCCATGCACAGCGATGTAGTGGAAAGCATCGCGGAAAATCGCCCACAGGAACTGCGCCTGTACATTGGTCGATTCGCGCAAGGTCTTCATTTTCTTGACCGGATCTTTTTCTTTCAGCATGCGGGCAACGACGTCATCCGCCTTTGCACCACCAGTTACATACTGTGCTGTAGCGAAATCGAGGCGCTGAATATCTTTGCCTACTTTTTTATAGAAACCTGCGCCAGTTTTGGAACCCAGTGCACCAGCGGCAACCAGTTTCGCTAATACATCTGGTGTTTTGTAGACAGCAAAGAATGGATCATCGGATAAGTTGTCTTGCATCGTTTTGATGACATGACCCATGGTATCCAGACCAACAACGTCGGCGGTACGGAAAGTACCGGAGGAAGCGCGACCGAGTTTTTTACCAGTAAGATCATCGACCACGTCAACGGACAGGCCGAATTTTTCTGCTTCATAAATGGTGGCGAGCATGCCGAAGATACCAACTCGGTTAGCGATGAAGTTCGGTGTATCTTTAGCCCGTACAACGCCTTTACCCAATGACGTAGTCAGGAAACCTTCGAGCTGATCGATGATTTCTGGACGAGTCGATACCGTTGGGATCAATTCAACCAGGTGCATGTAGCGCGGTGGATTAAAGAAATGCACGCCGCAGAATCGGGCTTTCAGTTCAGACTCGAACCCTTCAGACAGTGCCGTAATTGACAAGCCGGATGTGTTTGACGCGAAGATCGCATTTGGCGCAATGTACGGTGAGACTTTCTTGTAGAGATCATGCTTCCAGTCCATGCGTTCTGCGATCGCTTCAATAATCAGATCGCAGCCTTTAAGCAATTCCAGGTTGTCTTCGTAATTAGCAACTTCAATTAAAGCAGCGTCGTCTTTATTACCGAGCGGTGCAGGATTGAGTTTTTTCAGATTCTCGATGGCACGCAAAACGATACCGTTTTTCGGGCCTTCTTTGGCTGGCAAATCAAATAGGATGACGGGTACTTTTGCGTTGACGCAGTGCGCAGCAATTTGCGCACCCATCACACCGGCACCAAGAACGGCGACTTTTTTAACGATGAAATTGGTCATTTTTAACCTCATGTGGAATTCGTAGAACAACGAAAAGCAATTTCTTTGTGCCCTCTCTCAATGACGAGAGAGACTTAGATCTCGCAGGGTGCGCCGTGCGCACCGTTTGAAATGGAAGAAAGGCGTAAAGGTGCACATGTTAAGAGCTACTGAATGTACACCCCACGCCTGCTCAGTATTTCATCAGAACAAATCAGCTTCGAGCGATAGCAGATTTGCAGAACCAGAACGTGCTTGACGAATCAGCATCGCTGTCTCTGGATACAAGCGGGCGAAGTAAAAACGAATTGTCGCTAATTTTGCTTTGTAGAAGGTATCGCCGGAATCTTGTTTTTCCAGAGCGATTTTTGCCATCTGTGCGAAGAAATAGCTGTACACCATATGACCGACAACACGCAGGTACGGGACAGCAGCAGCGCCAACTTCATCTGGATTCTGGAACGCCTTCATACCGATTTCCATGGTCAGCTTAGTGACCTTATCGCCCAACTCAGCTAACGGCGTAACGAACTCACACATTGCTTCATTTGTCCCGTTGGCTTCAACAAACGCCTGTACTTTCGCGCCAAATTTACGTAGTTTCGCACCGTTATCGCCCAAGATTTTACGGCCTAACAAATCCAACGACTGGATTGTATTAGTACCTTCGTAAATCATATTGATCCGTGAATCACGTACATATTGTTCCATGCCCCATTCAGCGATAAAGCCATGGCCGCCATACACCTGCATACATTCGGATGTCGCAGTCCATGCGTTGTCGGTAATGAACGCTTTGACGATTGGAGTCAGCAATGCGACTTCGTCAGCGCATTCTTTGCGTACTTCTTCATCCGGATGATTTAGTTCTTTGTCCAATTGCAGCGCTACGTAAGAACAGAATGCGCGAGCACCTTCTGCGTAGGCTTTGGCAGTCAACAACATACGACGTACATCGGCATGCACGATGATCGGATCAGCTGGTTTGTCTGGCGCTTTAACACCCGAGAGGCTGCGCATTTGCAGGCGGTCTTTTGCGTAGACTAGGGCATTTTGGTAAGCGATTTCAGTCAAGCCCAGGGATTGCATACCAACACCCAGACGTGCTGCATTCATCATAACGAACATGGCATTGAGGCCTTTATTTGGCTGACCGATCAACCAGCCTTTTGCACCGTCCATATTCATCTGGCAAGTTGAATTGCCGTGGATGCCCATTTTTTCTTCAATCGCGCCGCAAAAAATTGGATTGCGCGCACCAACGCTACCATCCACATTTGGCAAAAATTTAGGGACGATAAACAGGGAAATACCTTTGGAACCTTCTGGAGCGCCAGGCAAACGTGCAAGCACCAGATGAACGATGTTATCAACCATATCGTGTTCACCAGCGGAGATAAAAATCTTCGCGCCAGAGATCACGTAGGAGCCATCAGCTTGTGGCTCTGCTTTAGAACGCAGCATGCCAAGGTCAGTGCCGCAATGTGGCTCAGTCAGGCACATCGTGCCTGTCCACTCGCCGCTGATCAGTTTTGGCAAGTACAAATCTTTTTGTTCTTGGGTGCCGTGTTCGTGGATACATTCGTAAGCGCCATGTGACAACCCAGGGTACATAGTCCACGCCTGGTTGGCAGAATTCATCATTTCATAGAATGAGTTATTCAATACCAGCGGCAAGCCTTGACCACCGAATTCAGGATCGCATGAGAGTGCTGGCCAGCCCGCTTCTATGTATTGTTTGTAGGCTTCTTTAAAGCCTTTTGGTGTCGTCACAGCGTGCGTTGTTTTGTCGTGATGACAGCCTTCGCGATCGCCGGAATGGTTCAACGGGAACAGCACTTGCGACGTAAATTTGCCGCCTTCTTCCAGCACTTGATTGATGATATCGGCATCAATTTCCTCGTATTTTGGCAAATGCTTTAATTCGCCTTCTACGGCTAACAGTTCATGCAGAACGAACTGCATATCACGCAAGGGAGCGACGTATTGACCCATGATTTTCTCCTGAAGGCTAAAAATAAAACAAAATTAAGACGGGGGTGTGACAAATTATCTGGTGTTCTTTTACGCCTGCGTCCGACCTGCTTTCAATGCATTTTTCAACACTGACTAAGCGATGACCGATTCTGGCGCATAACATTCGATCAATCGTTCAAAACCTGCTTCTGCGCGCTCAACACTGCCCGGTTTGCGCAAAAAACGCGCATCGTGGTGTAACGCCAGAATCAGTCCATACATTTCATACACGATCTGTTCAGAGTCAACATCATGGTGCAAATGCCCAAGCTGAATTGCCTGAGTCGCAGCACGGCGCAACGCGCCCTGCCATGCATGCACCATACCGACCAGCTCATCGCGGATCGGGCCCTGACGGTCATCGTATTCCGCCGCGCCACTGATATAGATGCAACCAGAAGCAATTTCAACGGTGACACGTTTCACCCAAAGGGCAAACATCGACTGCAAACGGGGCAAGCCACGCTCTTCTTTCATACTTGGATAAAACACTTCTTGCTCGAAATGGTGGTGATACAGCTTCAACACCTCAATCTGCAAATCTTCACGCGAACCAAAATGGGCGAACACGCCGGACTTGCTCATATTCATTTTGTCAGCCAGCAAGCCGATGGTTAAACCCTCGATACCATCACGGCTGGCTGCATCCAGTGCAACATCCAGAATGGCGGCGCGGGTTAGCTCGCCTTTACGCATGAATTTCGATGTCATATTCATAATACATTTAATCGTGTTGAAATGATTCATGTTTGCACAGATTTGATGCAAACATGTGAATTAATCGAACGCTCGTACTATTAAGCACGGCGCACTAAAAGTCAAACCAGAAAGCGCCTTTAGAGGAGAGTATCTATTTAGAGGCTCACTTACTTGAACCGCTTTGAAGCACGCACTGCTGCCTCGTTCTACTTTCTTTAGCTTCTACTAAAATCAAGCAACCGCCGGTCGCGCTTGGTCGGGCGACCGCTAAGCGCTGCACTCGGCTCCTTAAAATATTTTTTATCTTGTGCCGACTTAGCCCGATGTTCCGCGCTGGCAGCAGTTTCCTGATACATGGTTTGAGCAACGCTGGCGGAACCGCGTACATCCGATATTCGCAGAACCTCAATTACCCAGATCTGATCGGCATGATGAATCTCCAGCACATCGCCAGACTTGACGCTGTGCGCGGGTTTGACCCGTTGTTCATTCTGAAGCACGCGTCCCAATTCAACCGCGTTAGTGGCGAGCGTGCGTGTTTTAAAAAATCTGGCGGCCCAGAGCCACTTATCGATACGGATGGAGTCAGTCATTTGTCCCGAATGGCGAACGGCAGCAGAACTGCGCGCCGAGTTTTAATACGTTCATTCTATTTTCTTGCAATGTATTTCAGCCCCATGACAAACACAAGATATTTATAAAACATGCTGCCTGGTTTGCACAGATCGGGGGCAAATGCTGCGGCGCGCATAGACAAATACTTGTACGGTCGTACAATCAGCGCACCAAGCAATTGCTTTCTACCCTATCGTACTATGAGCTCATTGGATGATTTAAGCGGACGAAAGCGCGCGATCCTGATCGCCGCCGAGAAGTGCTTTGCAGAACAAAGTTACCAGGGTGTATCGATCCGCGATATCGCCCATGAGGCTAATGTGCCCGTCGCCTTGGTGGGTTACTACTTCGGCGCCAAGAATGAGTTGTATCACGCAATCTATGAGCATCATAGCGGCTATATTGCGGAGCGCTTATCGGAGCTGCGGCGTGCGCGCCTGCATACTGATCCGGCGATCGCTCTCAATGCAATTATCGCGGCATTTATCAGTCCGGTACTTAAGCTCAATGAACAGGATCACGGGGTGAATTTTTCACGGATCGTGATGCGGGGCGTGGTTGACCGGCATGAGGCAAGTGACAGGATTACCCGCGAATTCTACGATCCGATGGCACGCGAATTCATTGACGCATTGAGCGGGGCGTTACCGTCTGCGCCGAGAGACACGGTGTTCTGGTGCTATCAATTTGCCTTAGGTGCCCTACTGCATCACGTAGTGGATACGCGGATGGAACGCCTGTCGGAAGGCCTCTGCCCTGCGCGCAATGCCGAGGTTGCAATACCCCATTTGCTACGCTTCATTACCGCGGGAATTTTGGCAGCGGCGCAGACAGGGCAAACTGCTCAGATATAGACGCGCACGGATACTCCCCCTATTTTTACTAAAAATATCCCTAATCCGCTTATTTTGCCTAGGTTATTAAAATATACTAGGTAGTAGTATCGTATTTACACTTCTATCAAATCACGCTTGTTCAGGGGCATTCACATCTGCACCAACGATCCAACCTTCCAGCGGGTCGAAGGCAGGCAAGCCAAAATTTTCATCGCGTCGCTGCCATCCCCACGCCGCCAGAACAGCACACAACAAGGCATCCAGCAAATCCCCGCTACCATCATCGAGCAGGGACTGGCGAAACTCAGCGCAGTCCACAGTAATACCCCAAGGGGTAGCGCCGCGTTCAAGTGCGGCGATGATGGATCGTCTTGCCTCGAGGCGTTCCGGCGTTTGTTTGCGCCGGTCATCACTCTTGTACGATGCAGAGGTGATGCTGCGCGCCAGCATTCCGGGATATGCCTCCAGTGCGATCCTGGAATCGGGCTGGGCATTGCCGTACATACCTGGCAAAACCAGTCCGCTACGCAGCAGACGTGGCGCACCTGCATGCAGCATGTAGGCCACTGGTGGGTTCACCCACTTCATGGAAGGCGAGGAACGTGCGGGCTTATCAGTGACGCGATGGGCGAATTTACTGCCAGCGGGTCTGGCGTCGCAAAATGCCTTAAACAACTCGCGCATGCCGGCGCGTGAAATGCCGTTTAGCTGCTGCATCAACGCTGGCCAATCCTGTGGCCAACCGAGATGCACAATCAATTCACGCGGCAATGAAAACGGCAGATCAAAACCCGCAACCCAAGGACCGGGGCGCATCAGCCAGTCATCAAATGCGGCGAAGTCATCCAGCACCGCCAACGATTGCAATACCAGAGTTTCATCGCGCAACACTGCACCCGCAACCGTAATTCCCTTACGCTTGCTGGGCGCTGAGGTAAAGTCAACGCCATACAGTCTCATGACGGTCTCATGAGGTATAGCTACCGAAGGTGACGACCCGCATCAGGAAACGGTAAATAAAATACGCAATGCCATACCAGACACGCTTGTACCAAGGATAGTTGGCATAATCTTCGGCGACCACGGTGACACCGTCTGCAATCCCCTGTTCCAGATGCCCGATCAATTGCTTGGCAAATTCCTGATCACGGATAACGATATTCGCCTCTTGATTCAGGAACAAGCTGAGCCCATCAAAATTACTCGATCCTACGGTGGCCCAGTCATGATCAATCACAGCGACTTTGGCATGCAACTGCGTCTTGCGATACTCGACAATATTAACGCCATGCTGCAGCAGTTTAGGATAAAAAGAATGGGTGACTGCGTCCTGCAACTTGAACTGACCGACACCAATCAACAGTGTGACATCCACGCCGCGACTGGCAGCCGAAATCAGTGCGGTACGCAGCTTGCGACCTGGTGCGAAATACGGATTAGCGAGAATCGCGCGTTTTCTTGCCAGACCAAGCGCCTGTAAATACGCGCGCTGTATTGTGACGCGATTACGCAGATTGTCCCGCACAACATAACTCGCCAGCATGGCCTGATGCGAACTGGAGTGAATATCTTGACGCAGATGACGCATGAGCTGAAAACGTGATTTTAAATTCAAGCGCCCAAGGCGCATCCATTGCGCACACACCTCCAGATGGATATGAGGCACCAGCGGTCCCACAATATGTACGGCAAAATCCCAGCGTGGAAACTGGAGCACCTGTCCGGAGCCGTCGTCGGCAATCAAATCATCAATAACATTCAAGCCGCCAACCAAAGCGCAGCGCTGATCAATCACACAAATTTTTCGGTGAGTCCGTGCCAGACCACGCTTGAACCAGGGATTAAAATTGCGACACTGTATGCCTTGTTGCAGCATGCTGGCCACCAGCAGCTCAGACTGTTTTCCACCACTCCCCAGCCAGTCAACAATCACCCGGACGATAACGCCACGGGAGACCGCACGCCCCAGTGCCTGCTGCACCTGAAGCGCCGTCGCGTCATGGGTAAAGATGTAGGTCTCTAGATAAATTTCCTGATTGGCACGATCAATTTCAACGATCAGCGCGGAGAAATACTCATCGCCGCAAAATAGTAAGCGAATCTGATTTCCGGCGACAAACTGAAGCTTACGCATGATCCGAAATCACAGGGGCAAGAAACTCCAGTGTCGCAACGATAGGCACATGGTCCGATAATTTATTCCATGGCGCACCCGACAACACCTGCGCCTGCTGTACCGCAAAACCTCGTACATAAACGCGATCCAGACTCAACCAAGGTAAGCCGGCAGGAAAGGTACGGCCGGTTTTAATCGTATTTTTACGTAATGGAAGCAATGAGTGAAACGCGCGGGCCTGCCCATCGTCAAACACTTCTCTGACGCCGAGATGTTCGTACAGGCTGGTACTCAAATGATTGCGCCAGTCATTAAAATCACCGGCGATAATCAAGGGGGCATCGGGTGGCAGGCTATTTTGTATCTCCGTAATCAATGCCTGCACCTGACGGCGGCGACTGGCGGCAAATAATCCCAGATGGATCACAAAGCAATGAATATCCCCAGCAGGCGCCTTGATGACAGAGTGCAGGATGCCGCGCTGCTCATACGCATGGTCGGATACATCATGATTGGTCGATGCGGCAATCGCATAACGGCTGAGCAAAGCATTCCCATGATGGCCGTGATCATAAACTGCATTCATACCATAGCTGGAATGATGTGAATCACCCGCCAAAAAATCATGCTGCGATTGTCCCGGCCAGTGCGGATGACGGATCGCGTGAAGGTCATGCTGCCCCTGGACTTCCTGCAAAAAAATCAGATCCGCGTCCAATAAATCAATCGCTTCTTTGATTGCATGAATGCGGGCACGCCGTCCAAACGCGCTAACCCCTTTATGAATATTGTAGGTGGCAATGCGCAGTTTCATGGAGCTTCCGGTGATTGATGAATAATTGGTGAGTTATTGATGAACGGGTATCAGCATGGCAGGCAATTGCAAAATTGCCTCAGCATTCGACGCCGAAAAACATGCGTCAGCTGCGTCACGATAAGGCAACCATTTGTATTGCAAATGCTCACGTGGAGCGAGCTTTACAGGGACATGTCGCGATACACACAAACCAAATACGTGCTCCGTATTTTGCGTCACACAAGGTGCATAGCGATGACGCCAGACAGGATAAATTTCGTAGATATTGGAGAGCTGCCAGTCACTGAGGATAAATGCATTCGCATCAATCCCGGTTTCTTCCATGACTTCACGGATGGCGGTCTCCCGCAATGCCTCATCCAGACTATCTTTAGACCCCGTGACGGACTGCCAGAACCCTGGCCGGTCAGCACGCTCCATCAACAGCACTTCGAGGTCTGTCGTATAAATCACCACTAATACGGAAACAGGAATTTTAAATTCACTCATTACTTTTTTGTCTGTATTTGTCGATCCCTAATGATACGCGCAAATGCAGACAGCCAATGTCCTGACCCGGAGTAAACGACGCCTTAGCGTCTTAGTGAGTCGATTAGTGCTTGCTACCAGACTTGACAGGAACCGGTGGCGGCAAATCTTTAGCTTGCAATTGCTGAACTTGCGTAACGAGCTTGTTATGCGCATCCAGAAACGCTGCGACAATCACCTTCGCCTCATTGGTATTACTCCAGCCGGCGCCAAGACCCCCTCCTGCACCGCCAAAGCTAAAACCTCCCAGACCCAGATCCGTTGTCTTGGCAGAGCCAGTTGATGCAGCGAGCTGCTCGGTTGTCTCATTATCTGTCAGTAATAATGCGACCTGAGCTTCTTTAAAACTGACTTTCTCAGCGAGTCCGGTGAAGTTACGTAAAAACGGAATCATTGCCATGATCGCTTCGACAGTACCACCTGCATGATTTTCAGAAAACGTCAGACTTGGTGTTAAGGAATATTGCGCTTCGTAGCCCTTGCCTTTTGACACAGTAGAATTTTTGCGGATGATGCCCTGATCTTGCAACTCCTGCTCTTTGATGACCGCCTTCAATCCGGCTGAGCGATCGACGACACGGAAGCAGCCACTCTGCTGCGCGAGCAAGCGAATCAGCGGCACGGGCGACGCCGGAAGATTATATTGGGTCTGTACGGTATAACCATTAGGATTTTCGATCAACGCCATAGTCGCTACCGGCGCATCACACTTCACCAGACTTTTGCTCGCAGCAGTCGCACCGGCAGGGCCTGCGGCACCGGTGACAACAGTACTCCCCTCACCCAGCTCGGTTTTCTTTTCTCCACAAGCGCTGAGCAGGATGCCCGATACGATCAGTGGAATCCACAGGTTTTTATTGCCAGTCGCTTTATTGAACATCATAAAATTACTCTCTAAGGACATTAAAAATAATTGCCATAATTTACACGATTTTAAATTGTGCGACACAACAAAGATGTAACTGCCGTAACAATTCACATCCTGTGCGCACTCGACAATCAGGCGCATCAGATTCACATGAAAATTCAAATCAAAATTCAGATCACAAATGAAAAGACGAAAAAAAACGCGGATTCGTTATCCGCGCTTTTTTGGAGAAAGCTGATTACATTCAAGCCTTGATGACTGGCTCTGCGGCACGCAGGCGAATATGCAATTCTTTCAATTGCTTCTCATCAACCGCGGACGGTGCCTGAGTCAACAAGCATTGTGCACGTTGTGTTTTCGGGAAAGCGATCACGTCACGGATCGACTCTGCACCGGTCATCATCGTGACGATACGATCCAGACCAAATGCCAGACCACCATGCGGTGGCGCACCGTATTGCAGAGCGTCCAGCAAGAAACCAAATTTCAATTGCGCTTCTGCATCATCGATCTTCAATGCACGGAACACTTTACTCTGGACATCAGCACGGTGGATACGGACAGAACCACCACCGAGCTCCCAACCGTTCAAGACCATGTCGTAAGCTTTTGCGATACATTTGCCCGGATCCGTTTCCATCAAATCTTCATGACCATCTTTTGGTGCGGTGAACGGATGATGTGTTGCTGTCCAGCGATCGTTTTCTTCGTCATGCTCAAACATCGGGAAGTCGATGACCCATAATGGTTTCCAGACATCGTCAAACAAGCCGTTTGATTTACCGAATTCGCTGTGACCGATCTTGACGCGCAGGGCACCGATCGCGTCATTCACCACTTTCGCCTTATCCGCACCGAAGAAAATTAGATCGCCATCTTGTGCACCGGTTTTTTCTAAAATCGCTGCCAGCGCTACGTCGTGCAGATTTTTCACGATAGGGGATTGCAGACCGTCACGACCTTGTGACTTGTCGTTGATCTTGATGTAAGCCAGACCTTTGGCGCCGTAGATTGCGACGAACTGGGTGTAAGCATCGATCTCGGAACGTGGCATGTTCGCACCACCCGGCACGCGCAAACCGACTACGCGACCGTTGTGCATGTTGGCCGCACCGGAGAACACTTTGAAATCCACATCCTTCATGACATCTGTCAGTTCGGTGAATTGCAGCTTGACGCGCATGTCTGGTTTGTCGGAACCATACAGGCCCATAGCTTCAGCAAAGTCCATCACCGGGAACGGATCTGGCAGATCAATGTCCAGCGTGTTTTTGAACACCAGGCGAATCATGCCCTCGAACATGTCACGAATTTCCTGTTCGTTCATGAACGAAGTTTCGCAATCGATCTGGGTAAATTCTGGCTGGCGGTCAGCACGCAAATCTTCATCGCGGAAGCATTTAGTGATCTGGTAGTAACGGTCAAAGTTAGCCACCATCAGCAGTTGTTTAAACAACTGCGGAGACTGTGGCAGCGCAAAGAAGTTACCTGCGTTGACACGGGATGGCACCAGATAGTCGCGTGCGCCTTCTGGCGTGGATTTGGTCAGCATTGGTGTTTCGATATCGATGAAGCCATGTGCATCCAGGAACTTACGCACTTCCATCGCGACTTTGTAACGCAGGCGCAGGTTGTTCTGCATTTGCGGGCGACGCAGATCGAGTACACGGTGCGTGAGACGTGTTGTTTCTGACAGGTTGTCGTCATCCAGCTGGAAAGGTGGCGTCACGGAGGGATTAAGTACCTCAACATTGTGCGCCAGCACTTCGATCTTGCCTGATTTCAGATTCGCGTTGCTAGTGCCTTCAGGACGATTACGCACGATGCCGGTGATACGCAGGCAGAATTCATTACGTACCGATTCTGCTGCCTTGAATACATCAGCACGATCAGGATCGCAGACAACCTGTACCAGACCTTCACGGTCACGCAAATCAATGAAAATCACGCCGCCGTGATCGCGCCGACGATGCACCCAGCCGCACAGGCTAACGGTTTGGCCGAGTAATTCCTCAGTAGTGAGGCCGCAGTAGTGGGTACGCATGGACATAATTTCTTACCTGTCTAAATTCAAAATAAAATTAATGGATAGAAGTACTACTTGTTTATTCATTTGCACCTACCTCAGTATTCAAGTTAGCTCAAATTAGCTTAGATTGAGATTGAGTAAGAGATATTGCAACACCTGCTATTGAGTACTATTTTGTTTTTTCTGTAATGACTTGTTCCGGAGCGACGACACCCATAGAAACGATATATTTCAATGCAGCATCTACGCTCATATCCAGCTCAATTGCATCCGCCTTTGGCACCATCAGGAAAAATCCTGATGTCGGATTTGGCGTCGTCGGCACATAAATACTGACATAGTCGCCGTCGAGATGCTGAACAACATCACCGCCAGGCACACCGGTCAAAAACCCGATCGTCCACGAACCCTGACGCGGATACTGCACCAGTACCGCCTTACGAAATGCATTACCAGAGGAGGAAAATAAAGTGTCAGAAACTTGCTTTACGCTCGAATAAATGGAATTCACAATAGGAATACGATTCAACAAGGCTTCCCAGATTTTCACTACATAATTGCCGATAAAATTTTGCGTCAGCAAACCCGTGACGAAAATAATCAACAAGGTCAAAATTGTTCCCAGACCCGGAATTTTAAAGCCAAACAGGGCTTCAGGACGCCACTGCACAGGCAACAACAATAGCGACTGATCCATCGTGCTAATAATCGCATGCAAGACCCAGAGAGTGATTGCGAGCGGAACCAGAATCAGCAAGCCGGTAATAAAATATTTACGCATTGGTTTCTGCAGTCTGATAAATAAAATCGGTAGCAAGGTTATCAGCTGAAAAGTGCTTTGGCACAGATCAGCGCATAGTCATCTTTAAGGCGTCGTTGGCGAGCTTGATGGCGTCGCCGTCGACGTAGTAGTGGCATCAGTTGCCGTGCTGCTGGCCAATGTCGATGCAGGCTCGCTGGCCCCTGCGCCAGCACTGCTTCCGCTCTCCGGGCTTGCTGCCGGTGCAGACGCTCCGCCCGAACCGCCTCTGAAATCGGTGACATACCAGCCCGATCCCTTCAACTGAAAACCAGCCGCAGTCACCTGCTTTTTAAAACTTGATTTGCCACAAGATGGACAATCGCTCAGAGGCGCATCCGACATTTTTTGCAAAACGTCTTTGGCAAAACCACACTCTTCACAACGGTAGGCATAGATAGGCATCTTTGTTTATCCAGAAAAACGTGTAAAACCCTGAATTATAAAGCTTTTCTGTGACATGTTGCGTACAAAGCCAGGCATTGCTTAAATCGCTGCGGTTTTCCGTGCCATCTGCGGCAACAAAGAACCAAAGACCATACCGGCCATACTCATCAGCACGCCGACCAGCTGCGGTGGCCATAAGCCTTCCGGACTCAATACCTCCAGAGCGATCCATGAAGCCAGACCAAATAATATCGATGCCAGAGCGCCCTGCGTTGTTGCACGCTTCCAGTACAGTCCGAAAGCCAGGGGCACAAACGCCGCCACCAAAGTGACTTTGTAGGCGTTTTCTACCATTTTATAAATACTCGACCCGGTATTCATGGCAAACAGGGTAACAATTGCGGTGAACACTAAGACCACGGCACGCATCATGAACAGAAATTGTTTATCACTTTGCTTAGGGAGCAAGGCTTTCAAAATATTTTCTGAAAACGTGACTGAGGGTGCGAGCAGGGTTGCACTGGCACAGCTCTTGATCGCCGATAATAAAGCGCCAAAAAACATGACCTGAGCCAGCATCGGTACTTTAGTCATAATTAGGGTTGGCAGGATGAGTTGGGAATCCTTGTCGATCAAACTCTCTACCATTTTGGGATCAATCAGGGTCGCCGAATAGGCCAAAAACATAGGAATAAAAGCGAAGAAAAAGTACAAGACACCCCCTAACACGGAGGCATTTCCTGCAATTTTTTCATTCTTTGACGAGGCGACGCGCTGAAATACATCTTGCTGAGGAATCGACCCTAGCATCATGGTAATCCAGGCGGCAAAGAACCAGAGCGCCTCCTTTGCGGTCGGCGCGGGCCAGAATTCCAGCTTGCCGGCATTCGATGCGTGGGCGATCACTGCACCGGCACCGCCAACCATGCCTGATACTTCCCATCCGATATACAGCATACCGATGACGATGATAATCATCTGCAAAAAGTCGGTAATCGCGACTGACCACATACCGCCCATCAAGGTATAAATTAAAACACTACCAGCACCGATCATCATGCCGACATCCATCGAGATAGCGCCACCGGACACGACATTAAAAACAAGTCCCAGCGCCTTGATCTGCGCCGCAACCCAGCCCAGGTAAGAGACCACGATACATAAGGTGACCAGCACCTCCACCGTACGGCCGAATTTATTGCGATAGTAATCACCAATCGTCAGCAAATTCATGCGGTACAAAGGCCGTGCAAAAAATAAGCCGACGAAAATCAGGCATAAAGAAGATCCGAAGGGATCGGCGACCACGCCTTTTAAACCCTCTTTGACAAAAGTTGATGAGATGCCAAGTACCGTCTCGGAACCGAACCAGGTCGCAAATACCGTGGCGGTCACCACATACATAGGCAAAGAACGGCCTGCAATCGCATAATCTTTAGAGTTATTCACATACCGTGCGGCATACAAGCCGATGCCGACCGAGATAACCCAATACAGGATGACGAACCAGAGAAGTTTATTCATGAATGTGCTAGTGCGATTGAGTCAATAAAAAACCCGCAATGATTTACTGCGGGCATTATAGCGGCAACTTAATCGAGGATAGCACCGGATAGTTGACTTTTAGAAGCTTCGTTCACGCTTAGCGTGCACTCGCACACGACGAATACATGCTCAACGCTAATTTATTGCGAATTAAATATGAGTGTAGTAGCAAAGACAGTTGAGAGATCTACATCATTTTGACAAGCGTGGAAAATTACTCTTCTTCAGGAACAGCCTTGTCCGCAGCAGGAACCGGTTCCTCAACTACCACCTGATTTCTGCCGCCTTCTTTAGCCATATACATCGCTGTATCGGTTCTTGAGAATAGTTCAAGAACCGATTCGCCGGGAATATACTGGGTTACGCCTATCGATACCGACACACGTCTTTGCGATACGCTGTCCCAATGATGGGACTCCACCTGAGAGCGGATCCTCTCGCAGGTGTTGAGAGCCGGAAGCAAGGAAGTTTCAGGAAAAACCAGTAAAAATTCTTCTCCGCCGTAGCGGCCAAATATATCTCCGGCACGAATATGCTCCTGAGCCAGACGGGAGAAAGTACGCAAGACCTCATCACCACCTAAGTGACCGAGTTCATCATTGATTTTTTTAAAGTGATCAATATCCAGCACGGCCAGACATAAAGGCGTACCGTTTTCATCCGCGAGCTGTTTTTGCTCTTCGAGTGCTGCGACGATATAGCGGCGGTTAAAGCAGCCCAGCAGATTATCCCGCTGCGCATCTTCCTGAATATTTTTGATTTTTCTGCTGGCACGATGCAACACCCTATGCAGAAGCTGCACTTTGCCAGTTTGCGAGATGAACGCTGGCAGCGCCAGTGCCAAGGTCAGCAAATGCATCATCTCAAGTTTCAGCAGTGCCGGATTATGCCAGTTGTGATAGTGCATGCCCGCGATGCAAGCAAACGCAAACACAATCACCGCCGCCATGATCAGAGCCGAGCGGCGCGAGATACGGTACATGCCGTAAGCTATCGCGATGAAACAAAACGGGGTAAATAATATGTGCGAAGCCGGATCGAGATAACAAATGACCATCATCGAGGCGATTGCACAAGACACAATAGGTAATTTCAAGCGTTTTTCTTCAAACTGCAAATGCCACTTTGCTTTAAAAATGACAAAAAACAGCGAGAGAAAAAAGGCGATCAGGCCGATCAGGACGATCACGGTCGATTGCTGTACCACACCAAGTTGCCAGAACAGCAGAATGCCCAGCACATAAAGCCCTATCAACGCTGTCGCAATCAGCCATTTTTGCGCATGCGTGCGCTTGGCAAGTGTTTTGACAGGATCGTTCTGGCGACGTGATTTCCTCTGCACAACAGGCAAAGTGTCATCGAAATCCATTAACGTATCGGTTAATGGAAAGACATCCGTATTCGAAAATGGATTTTTTTTTCGTCCGAATAGCATGAAAGGAATTATTTAAGTGCTGGAAAATCCTTGTGATCCTAACACGATAACAAGCCCCCTTAAGATATCACGTCAATTCTTCTGTCGAAAATCGATTGTTAACAAGGCTTGATCAAAAGTCTGACTCGCCTTCACAATCAAATCAATTACTCCAAGGAAAAATTCGGGTTTGATTTTATCGACAGTATCTGTTGGCTGATGATAATCAGGGTGATCCTCCACACCGAAATAAATGTACGGCACACCAGCTTTAAAAAATGCATAGTGATCTGATTGCTTAGTCCAATCGTCTTGTCCTTGTTCTGGCCTGTCATGGCCGAATAGCAGTTTTACGCCGTTATTGCCGCCTAGCGGCGCCAATAAAGTTTTTAAGACTGGCACATGATACGACCCACTAGCATAAATCTCACCTTTATCGCCACGGGCAATCATATCGAAATTCATATTCAGACCGACCCGTTTCAAATCAATCAGCGGCTTAGCAGCGAATGCGCGTGACCCGTTCAGTTGCTGTTCTTCAGCGTCAAAAAACACATAGATTACGTCATGCTGAGGAGGATTTTTTTGCATTGCCTCGGCAATTGCAAGAACACCGGCAACACCGGAGGCATTATCGTCTGCACCAAAATAAATTTTGTCACCACGCATGCCGAGGTGATCATAATGGGCGGAAAAAACGATTAACGGCGCAGTCGCATGATCGCTCAGAGAGCCCGGCTGGCAAGCGAGTATATTGCGGCCTTGTATAGTATCAGCATTGGGATTCGTAAAACTGAACTCATGAATCAATTCAGTACCGCAAGCTTGCAAACCCAAAGCATTGATGCGCCCTATGATATAGCTCCGCGCCAGCTCACTGCCCTTAGTGCCTGTCGCACGACCGGACATGTCGGTGCTGGCGAGTGCAAGAACATCCCGCATCGGCTGAGCATCCGTTGTGCTCCCGCTAGCACTCGCCGGGCACAATAAGGATAAAAACAAACAGCTCAAAACAGAGAAAGACAGTTGGATTGAAGCCATAAAATTAGACATAAAAATTAAATACAAAATTTAGATATTGGGTTTAGATGCCATTATACGCTGTACTGTCCAGTGCTAGCGCCTGCGCCAGACCTGCCAGCGTTCTTTTCCCAGAAATACAGGAATAGAATCGCTGACATCACTATCTTCCAGCAACGCAAAGTCGTTGCTCATCAGGTTCTGCCAGTCATCGCGCCGGATACTAAACGGTGGCCCCTTGAGAGAAGCGTTAATCGCATCATCGAAAAAGAAGAACCCTGCAAGCAAAGCACCGGTAGGTAATAGCTCCGCCCAGCGAGCGACGATGTTATTGCGTAATCCAGGTGGCAAGGCACAAAAAAAAGCGCGCTCATAAATCAGATCAAGTGGTTTTGCTGGTGTGAAAGCAAAAAAATCAGCTTCCAGCACACGGGCACTCCAATCGCCGACTGCTGCTTTGGCGCTCTTGACTGCAGCTGGAGAGAAATCAATCGCCGTTACATCCCAGCCTTTTTGTGCAAAAAAAGCCAGTTCATACGCATTGCCGCAACCGGGAATCAAGGTTGTCAATGGCACAGGTGCGCGTTGAATAAAATTTTTAACGTCCTGCGGCACATCACCTTTATCCCAGGGAGTAAAAGCACGATCAAAACGTTCGTCCCAAAACTGGTTACTGGTCGGATCTTTGCTAACGAAATCTGGCATGTTAATCGCTACAGAAAATATAAAGCAAACTGCGCTAACAGGGCACCGGCAATCATACCCCCACCGAAGTAAATAATCGTGCGCAGTAATTTATTTGTACTACGTTGCTCAGCCAGTAAGGCTGCCAGCATCTCATTATTTTCGGAAGGAACAGCAGCCCTGCTCAGCGCCTGATGAGCAAGACGTGGTAATTGTGGAAAGATATGGCTATAACGCGGCGCTTCTGCCTTCAGCTTATCCAGCAAACCGCGCCACCCTACCTGGTCACTCATCCAGCGCTCCAGATACGGCTTCGCAGTTTTCCAGAGATCAAGGTCAGGATCAAGCTGGCGCCCCAGCCCCTCAATATTCAACAAGGTTTTTTGAAGCAGGACTAATTGCGGTTGTACCTCGACATTGAAGCGACGCGAGGTCTGGAATAAGCGCAATAACACCTGACCGAAAGAAATATCTTTTAAAGGACGATCAAAAATCGGTTCGCAGCACGCTCGTACCGCAGCCTCGAGCTCGTCAATACGCGTTTCCTTAGGCGCCCATCCTGACTCGATATGCGCTTCCGCTACACGCTTGTAATCACGACGGAAAAATGCCAGAAAGTTTTGCGACAGATAATCCTTATCAAAATCATTGAGCGTGCCAACGATCCCAAAATCGAGCGCAATGTACCTGCCAAAAGTCGCGGGTTCTGTCGAGACCAGAATATTCCCCGGATGCATATCCGCATGAAAAAATCCATCGCGAAATACCTGTGTGAAAAAAATCGTCACGCCATCACGCGACAGTTTCGCCATGTCGACACCGGCCTCCCGGAGTTTATCGATTTGTGAAATGGGGATACCTTTCATACGCTCCATCACAATCACCGACGAGGAGCAATAATCCCAAAACATTTCAGGTACCAGCAGCAAATCAGAATCAGCAAAGTTGCGACGCAACTGGCTACCATTGGCCGCCTCGCGCATCAGATCGAGTTCATCGTGCAAATATTTGTCAAACTCGGCAACTACCTCACGTGGTTTCAGGCGCTTGCCATCAGCCCACAAAGTCTCCAGCCATCCGGCAGCAATCTGCATCAGCGCCACGTCTTTGTCTATCGTCTCTTTCATTCCCGGACGGAGAACTTTGACTGCCACCTCACGACCATCTTTCAAGACCGCAAAATGGACCTGAGCAATCGATGCCGACGCAACCGGAATACGTTCAAAACTCGCGAATAATTGATCTGGCGGTGCGCCGAGTGATTTAGTAATCTGGGCAATCGCTAGGTCCGGATCAAATGAGGGAACTCTGTCCTGTAATTTGGCGAGTTCGTCAGCGATATCAGGCGGCATCAGATCGCGACGCGTCGACAGCACCTGGCCAAATTTTACAAAAATCGGCCCCAAATCTTCTAAAGCCTTACGCAAACGTTCACCGCGCGGCGCAGACAAATCACGCCAGAATAATAAGGCTTCCAAAAATTTGGTTGTGCGTGGCACAGACAGGCCGGAGATCGCTATTTCGTCGATACCATAGCGAACTGCAATACGGATAATTTTTATCAGACGCAAAAATTTCAACAACATCAACGCGACCTTTCCAGTTTCTCTAAGCGCTTGATGAGACGTTCTGCATCATCACGTAATTTGTTAATCTCGGATCCCATCGCGCTCACAGCTGCGGGGCGCACCAGCATAGGATTTTCTTCTAAAAAATATTCCGCCAGGTTTTCTTGTATTTTTTGATGAGTATCTTTGACGGTCTGCAACAGACTATGTGCACTGGCAACCATACGGACCGCCGCCACGTCACCAAACATCTTACTCAGGTCTTCCTCTGCTTCCCAGCGCAGATTTTGGCTTACATGCGAAATGGTGTTGGCAAAGTCGGCATCGCCTTCGATCTTCACATAGGAAAAAGCCCGTTCGCGATTTTGGGCAATCAAAGGTAAATCACTCAGCTGAATACGGATGGTGACATTCGCCGTGTCTTTACCAATCGGACTAGTACCATCATCGCTGGCAGGCTCGACTGTTCCGGCCTCTTCTACCAAGCCGTCCGGCCTTACTTTGAGTCGAATACTAAAGGCTTGCAAATCGATACAGGCGATTTTGCCTGCATGCGGTATTAACTTATGTTTAGCCCAGCTTTCCTGAGCCAACAAGTGATTAATAAAAAGAACAATTGGGAGAATTGGTGTCATGGTCATATAAAAAAACCGCCCATGGGGTGATGGGCGGTTTTCAGTTTAACATTTTATCTCAGATGACATACCTGAGATTAATCAAAGCAGTTGTACGTTTATTACACCTGCTGGATACCTGCCAAGACCCAACCACCCTGACCATTTACCGGTTTTGACAAATTCCAGACTTCGTTGAAGGCTTCTGCCGGTGCATTGGCAGCTTCTTTGATCATGCCGCTGAAGCGCACGCTCGCCAGATGATCGTTACCGACTGTTTCCAGTCCAAGCAAATCCGCATCGATAGACACAACATCCGTCACGTTCGCACTGGCACCGCGCTCCTGAATTTGCAGCTTGATTTCGGCATACATTTCTGGCGTCGTAAATTCGCGGATATCATTGATATCTGCCTTATCCCATGCGGCTTGCAGGCGAATAAAGTAAGTTTTTGAATTACGTAAAAACGCTGGCACGTCGAAATCAGCAGGAACACCCCAAGGCGCAGCAGGCGCTGCCGGAGCTGCATTAAATGATGATGAAGATGAAGTCGCTGGTTCAATACGTGAACCGATTTCTGGTGTGCCCGATGGCATGCCCGCATACGACGGCTGTGAAAACGCCGATGGAGTTGCACCATTACCTGCTGTATTGCGACGGAATAAGCGGACGATGAACAGTACGGCAAACGCCAGCAAAGCAATCGTCAGGATAGAGCCTAAAGCACCGCCCAATGCGCCACCCAGACCGAAGTGAGAGAACATAGCGCCCAGCAAAGCACCGCCAATCAAGCCACCGACGATTCCTTTCCAAGGGCTAGCAGGTTTCGGTGGTGTCACCGCAGCAGGCGCAGCTGCCGGTGCCGCAGGCTTCGCCTGATTAAAATTACTGTTCGGGCTATTTGCCGGAGGTGTCGCCTGACGCGACACATTATTCGATTGACGACCAATTGAGCCGCCACCACCGAGGCGCTTAGCATCAGCATCGGATACGGTCATTGCCAGTGCACTGGCAACCAGCATGATGGATACAATGGCTTTATTAAAAATCTTGTTCATACCTGCAACTCCTAGAGTTTAATTCCGGTGTGGAGAGCGGCCACACCTGCCGTTAAATTAAAATACTCTACACGATCCAAACCGGCATCCTGCATCATCCCTTTCAAGGTTTCCTGATCGGGATGCATGCGTATCGACTCTGCCAGATAACGATAACTGTCTGCATCATTGGCAATCTTTTGCCCCAGCCACGGTAATACCTTAAACGAATACACATCGTAAGGCTTTTGCAATACGTCTGGCACTTTAGAAAATTCCAGCACCAGAAGTTTGCCACCCGGCTTCAGTACACGCCGCATTTCTGCCAGAGCCTGATCCTTGTGGGTCATATTGCGCAAACCGAACGCCACGCTGACGCGATCAAAATAATTATCCGGGAAGGGCAATTTTTCTGCGTCGCACAGTAAGGTGGGGGTAATCAGGCCTTTATTCAAGAGGCGGTCACGCCCGACGCGCAACATCGATTCATTGATATCGGTATGCCAGACTTCGCCGGTCTTGCCAGCCTGTTTCACGAACTCTTTTGCCAGATCGCCCGTTCCGCCCGCAATATCGAGCACCTTAAAGCCAGGGCGTACACCTGCCTGAGCGATAGTGAAGATCTTCCAGACCCGGTGTAACCCAGCCGACATCAGATCGTTCATGACGTCATATTTGGCGGCTACCGAGTGAAAAACTTCTGCAACTTTGTGAACTTTTTGATCTTCTTCTACGGTGGTATAACCGAAGTGGGTGGTGTTGCTCATAGTGATTACCTTTTTTTGTTCTGTTTTTTACTTTTTACTTATTTGCTGCCATCTATTACTAAATCTTTCTCTGGATCGGATTGTAGCCTAAGTCAGGCCAAAAACCTGTGCGTCGGACGGGAACTTCAGGCAGTGTCTTTACTGGCGGCAGACATGAATTCAGCCAGTGCGTGCTGCCATTGCGGTGCGTTTTTTGCATTCGAAACCAGCCAGACCTGTTCGTGGCAATGGAAAGCGCAATCACTGACCTCGATACGCAATAACTCCGTATCCACTAAGGCGAATTCCGGCAGGTAGGCCAGAGCCTGTCCTGATTTCACCGTGGAGAGCAGCAACTGCAGGTCATCAATCCAGTAACGTATCTTGCGCGGCAACTGATCGTCCCGCCAGCCGTCTGAGCGGCTACCGCGCTGCTCACCACAAAATAGTGAGCGGGAAGGGCTGACAAAATCGTATGCCAGAATCTGTGAAGAAGATGCCCGTAGCGCAGGCTGCGGTAGCGATGCCCTGGTTAGCTCAGTAGCGGAGGCAGCCGTCAACCCGGAAGATAAACTGATTGCCAGCGGATGACGTTTGCCTGCCACGAGTTGCAGCTGCATATCCCCTAGAGAGGTGACTTGCCAGTCCGGCGACCAGTGAGCACCACGCCCTTCGATGACCTCACCAGTCACGATTGCATGATTGACATCACCGCGCAGCAATGCCGCCAATGCATCATCCTCGAACATCGTCTGCATACTCAAACTGGCGTCAGGGTAAGCCTGCATGGCTCGCGCCAGTACCTGCGCATGCCGCCATAGCAAAATTGCCGGTGCCGCGACCTTGCACTCGATCACTGCCCTGCTTCCCATGATGTCGGCTTTTGCCTGATCCGCCAGAGTCAGCATGGACTTTGAAAAATCCAGCATGCGCTGACCGCTGGTATTCAGTACCAATTGCTTCGCAGAGCGATCAAATAACACCGTGTCGAGATCTCCCTCGAGCCGGCGCAAAGCCTTGGACACAGCGGAAGGAGTTAGATGCAGTTCTTGCGCAGCCGCACCCAAGGAGGGATGGCGTGCAACACAGGCAAAAATGCGTAAATCGACCAGATTCATCGTTTCCAATCAAGACATTAAAAATGAAAATAAGTTGCTTTAACAGACATTTTAATCTATTTACCATCCGTACATCTATCTCTATAAAAAACCGTCATGTCTCTGCCCAACACTCCTCATTCTCCCGATACCGTTCATCAGCAATGGATTTATCAACAGCATCCGACCGGACTGGTAGGAGCGGAACATTACGCCTTGAGAACACAGCCGCTAGATACCCGGCTGGACCGCGATGAAGTACTGCTGGCAGCACGCTATATCAGCGTTGATCCCTACATGCGCATCAATCAATCTGCCAAACCCACCTACAACCCGGAACCGCATCCGCTGAATACCATCCAGTCAGCAGGTGTAGTTGCTCAGGTCATCACCTCAAATACCGCCAGCATGCATGCTGGCGACTGGGTGTTCGGTATGACCGGATGGCAAACCCATGCCCGCGTGCATGTCAGCGCGTTGACTAAAATTGATTCGGCTATCGCACCAGTCAGTACCGCGCTCGGCGTCCTGGGTATGCCCGGCCGGACGGCCTGGTTTGGCCTAACAGAAGCTGGCAAACCACATGCAGGTGAAATCGTCGTCGTATCCGGCGCAGCCGGTGCCGTCGGCTCTCTGGCTGTGCAATTCGCCAAACGACATGGCGCGCGGGTACTCGGCATCGCAGGCGGCGCTGCCAAGTGCGCATGGTTGACCGATACCCTAGGCGCAGACTGGGCGCTCGATTACAAGGCCTTCAATAATGCAGACCGTTTAAGCGCGGCGATACAAGAACTGACTGGCGGTGTCGATGTGTATTTCGACAATGTCGGCGGCATGGCGACTGATGCAGTGATACCGCTGATCAAGCGCCGTGCACGCATCATTATCTGCGGACAAATCAGTCAATATAACGGTGGGCTTGATATACCTGAAATGGGACCTCGTCTGCTACACCATATGCTATACCAACGAGCAACGATTCAGGGCATTCTGGCACGTGACTACCTGCACCGTATGGATGAAATGCTGAACATCGTCGCACCTTGGGTTAACACGGGTGAACTGGTTTTTGAAGAAACCATCATCGAAGGCTTTGAACAATTACCGGACGCACTAAACTCCCTGTTCACAGGCGAGCATCGGGGTAAATTAATCGTCAAGATCTAAACGTATGCTCGCCATGAACCGAATCCTGAAACGCAGTCTCTGCCTCACTCTCGGAACGACTCTGATCATTTTGCTGACAGGGCTTAGCCTGTCTCATAACGCTCTGGCACAAACCTTAGCGCCGCACAGCACTGCTTATGGGCTGCATGGCATGCTGTTGTTTGGCAATAATGAAGGCCTGTACGCATCGCATTTGCCGATGTTTCATGCGCCGCATGATTATCAGGTCGTACTGCAAATACGCATCGCCAATCAACAACTGCATGCACAGATTAAAAAAGACCTGACGCAAAAAATTCGCTTATGGACGATAGAACCAGAACAGTTTGACATCACGGGGCTAGCACCGGGAGCCCGTCCTGCATTGCGTCAGTTCAAGGTAAATATCGTGTCCGGCCATTTTGAACAAGGCGGAAAAGTCCGCTATAAAAATATCACGGCTATCGTTGAGTACACACTGATTTTTCGCCAGCTATCACCTGAACCATATCAAAGTGACACAGCAACTTACCGACAGATCGGGCACGGTTCCCATCGATTTTTATTGAAAGAAATCGACAGCCGCCCCGACTATGATCATGTGCTAGCAATCAGTGTCAACGCCAGATCATCCAGGCAAAATATTCTGATCAAAAAATCCGGCATCCGCGAACCCGACCCGAATACATTATATTCGGCGCTGCACTCCATCAATGGATCAGATGCCCGTATAGAGGGAAATGTGTATTTCGATCATGCCGATCTGGAGTGAACTCAGGATTGAGGCTGAGGCTAGGAACGACATGCGCGCTTGACTCATCAATGGTGATCAGTGTTGATGGCCGCAAGCACCTGCGGCCTTACCCCGCATAGGTGCATCACGTCCGGTGTCGCCAGCAAATCCTGCTGCATGCAAGCGATCGACATAATCTTGCCAAAGTGACGACTGGTTCTCCCCCAGCCAATACAGATAATCCCAGCTAAATATGCCGCTATTGTGTTCATCTGAAAAATGCGGCTGAACAGCGTAATTTCCGACTGGTTCTAAAGCCGTAAGGGTAACTTCGCGTTTGCCAGTTTGCAGCGTCTCTTGCCCTGCACCGTGACCACGTACTTCCGCTGAAGGAGAGTACACACGCAACATCTCAAAGGGTAAAGAAAACTCTTTACCGTCATCAAAACTGATCTCCAGTACACGTGATTGCGTACGCACATTCAATGCGGTTGGCATCGGCCCGGGAGCTGTCTGCTTAGAGCCTGTCATAGTTTTATTCCATCAATATAGGTGAAGGCCGGACACTTAGCCCGAGCAATACAGAAGCTGTCCGGCGCCGGAAAAACAGCGTCATACGGACACCTCAATACGATGCGCGTCAATTTAGCGCAAACGTGCGATCAGTGCAGTACGTAACTGGGGCAACAAAGCACGCCGTGCGCTGGTATCAGCCCACTCCGGCTTCGCCTGCGCCCAGATCGGGCTGGGGAAATGCGCATCATCCTGATAACGCGGAATAATATGCCAATGCAAATGCGGTACCACATTACCGAAACTGGCCACATTTACTTTATGCGGCTGCATCACTTCACGCAGCACCAGCTCGACTTTCCAGACGATGGACATCAGTGCGTCACGGTCTTGCTCAGATAAGTCCGTCATCTCTTTGACATGCTGATTCCAGACCACGCGGCAAAAGCCCGGATACTGCACATCATCCACCAGAATCAGACGCCAATCCTCTGTCTGCGCAATGACCTCGCCACGGCTGGCATCACATAATTCACAGGTGGCAACGCGCTCACTAAGCTCACTAACAGATCTGACAGGCATCATGATTACACCAGAACCCGTTCAATACCGCCGTTGTTAGCGCGTGCGACATACTCAGGTAACCAGTTGTCGCCCAGCACATGCTTCGCCATCTCGATGACAATGTAATCGGCAGTTGTGTCGCTATCATCGTTGTATCGCGTCAAACCCTGCAAGCAAGCCGGGCACGAAGTCAGAATTTTTACATCGCCCGTAAATCCGTCAGCACGCAATTTATCAGCACCTTTAAGCATCTCTTCTTCTTTGCGGAACCGGATCTGCGTAGAAATATCCGGACGCGATACCGCCAGCGTACCGGCTTCACCGCAACAGCGATCATTCTTCTCAATCTTGACATTGTCGACCGTCGTAATCAGCGCGTTCACTGTTTTCAGAGGATCTTGCAGCTTCATCGGCGTATGGCAAGGATCGTGATACATATAGCGCGTCCCATTGACACCTTCGAGTTTCATCCCTTTTTCCAGCAGATATTCATGAATATCGATGATGCGGCAACCCGGGAAAATCTTATCAAACTGGTAGGTCGCCAATTGATCGTAACAGGTGCCGCAGGACACCACGACGGTTTTAATATCCAGATAATTCAGCGTGTTCGCCATCCGATGGAACAGCACGCGATTATCCGTGATCATCTTCTCCGCTTTGTCGAACTGACCGGCACTGCGTTGCGGATAGCCACAACATAGATAGCCCGGCGGCAGCACCGTTTGTACACCGACATTCCATAACATTGCCTGGGTCGCTAAACCGACTTGTGAGAACAGCCGCTCAGAGCCACAACCAGGGAAATAAAATACAGCCTCTGTATCGGCAGTCGTCGTTTTGGGATCGCGAATAATCGGTACGATTTTATCGTCTTCAATATCGAGCAAAGCGCGTGCCGTTTTTTTCGGCAAATTGCCCGGCATTTTTTTATTGATGAAGTGAATCACCTGCTCTTTCATTGCCGGTTTTCCTAACGATGCAGGCGGTGCTTTAGTCTGTTTCTTCGCCAGTTTTTGCAGGACCGTATTACCTAACCGCTGAGCCGCAACACCCCAGCCAAAAATCACCTGGCGTGCCGCCTTAATGGTCGCCGGATCTTTGGCGTTCAAGAAAAACATGGCGGAGGCAGTGCCGGGATTAAACGATTTTTTATCCATCTTGCGCAAGAGATTGCGCATATTCATCGACACATCGCCAAAGTCGATATCGACCGGGCATGGCGTCACGCATTTATGGCAAACCGTACAGTGATCCGCAACATCTTCGAACTCTTCCCAGTGCTTGATCGAAATACCGCGCCGAGTTTGCTCTTCGTACAAAAACGCCTCAACCAGCAACGATGTCGCCAGAATTTTATTCCGCGGCGAATACAGCAAATTCGCACGTGGCACATGGGTCGCGCAGACGGGCTTGCACTTACCGCAACGCAGGCAATCTTTCACACTATTCGCAATCGCACCGATGTCGCTCTGCTGCATGATCAGGGACTCGTGTCCCATCAAACCAAACGACGGCGTATAGGCATTGCGCAGATCGGCAGCAAACTCTGGCAGATTCAGCAATTTACCTTTATTGAAGCGTCCTTCGGGGTCAATCCGGAGTTTGTACGAACGAAAATCCTTAATCTCGTCTTCTGTCAAAAATTCAAGTTTAGTAATGCCGATACCGTGCTCGCCGGAGATCACGCCATTTAGCGAACGTGCCAGCACCATGATGCGGGCGACCGCGTGATGCGCGACTTGCAGCATCTCATAGTCATCAGAGTTGACCGGCAAATTCGTATGAACATTGCCGTCACCGGCGTGCATGTGCAAAGCAACGAAGACGCGGCTGCGCAGGACTTTTTTGTGAATCGCGGTGCATTCATCGAGAATCAGTTTAAACGCACCACCATTAAATATTTGACGCAGATGCGCGCGCACTTCCTGCTTCCAGGACACGCGTATGGTTCTGTCCTGCACGATACTAAATACGCTGGCCTCTGGCTGTTGCTGCAAGCGTTCGTCAAACACAAATGCGAGTTTATCTAGCTCCAAAGCAAGCAGCTCGTCACGTGCATCGCGCAAAGGTTTATCAAGTTGCGTCAGCAAATAAGTCCAGCGGGCATGCGTGGCATCGAGCAGATTTTGTGCCTGCAATACACGGTCTTCCAATAATTCATTAGCAGAAATATCGTCGCCGTCCGCATCTTCGCTCTTGCCCAGTGGTAAATTCCCTTTCGCGAAAAATGCCTGCAACTGTTCAAGCATCGCGAGCTTGTTCTGGATCGACAATTCAATATTGATACGTTCGATACCGTCGGTGTATTCCCCCATGCGATCCAACGGAATCACCACATCTTCATTGATCTTGAAGGCATTGGTATGCTTGGAAATCGCGGCCGTTTTGGCGCGATCCAGCCAGAATTTTTTACGTGCTTCAGGACTCACGGCGACGAAGCCCTCACCGACACGGGTGTTGGCAAGGCGTATCACTTCCGAGGCGGCTTGCGCCACTGCGTTTTCATCGTCGCCGACGATGTCGCCGAACAAAGCCATCTTTGGTAAGACGCCGCGTTTGGATTTCGTCGTATAGCCGACGGCTCGCAAGTAGCGCTCATCGAGGTGTTCCAGACCCGCTAAAATCGCACCGCCTTTTCTGGTTTCGCCATCGAGATAATCTTTGATCTCCACAATGCTCGGTATCGCGTCACGTGCCTGACCAAAAAACTCCAGACACACTGTGCGCGTAAATTTAGGCATCTTGTGCAAGATCCAGCGCGCCGAGGTAATCAGACCATCACAGCCTTCTTTTTGTACGCCAGGCAATCCTGCGAGGAATTTGTCGGTAACGTCTTTGCCCAGTCCCTCTTTACGGAAAGTGCGACCCGGGATATCCAGCTGCTCGGTTTTAAACGGGGTCTTTTCGCCGGGATGCGTCCACTCCAGCCTGAACTTAGCAACGGCAACATCATGAATCTTGCCGAGGTTATGTTCCAGACGCGTGACCTCCAGCCAGTCACCGTTCGGATCCACCATGCGCCACGATGCCAGATTATCGAGTGCAGTCCCCCACAAAACAGCTTTTTTGCCGCCGGCATTCATAGCAACATTGCCACCGATGCAGGAGGCTTCTGCCGATGTCGGATCGACGGCAAACACAAAGCCCGCCTTGTCTGCCGCATCAGAGACACGCTTGGTCACCACACCGGCACCGGAATAAATCGTCGCATATTCCCGGTCAACGCCAGGCAGTATCGTCATTTCGACAGCACCCAATTGCTCCAGCTTTTCGGTATTAATGACTGCCGATAAAGGCGTCAGGGGAATCGCCCCTCCGGTATAACCAGTGCCGCCGCCGCGCGGAATGATCGTCAGACCCAGCGTGATACAACACTTCACCAGGCCTGCCATTTCATCTTCGGTATCCGGAGTCAGTACTACAAACGGATATTCCACACGCCAGTCGGTCGCATCGGTCACATGCGAGACACGTGCCAGGCCATCGAACTTGATATTGTCTTTGGCCGTGTATTTAGCCAGCAGCTTGTTTGCACGCTTGCGAAGGTCGTAGGTATCGCGGAACTCCTTGGCGAACTGCGCCACGGCTTTACGCGCGGCCTGCACCAGAATTTCCACACTGCTGCTGCGCTCGCCATCATCATCGCTGGCGGTATTCAAACGACGTTTTTCCACCTCAGCCAATCGATGATTCAAGGCATCGATCAGATCCTGACGACGCTTGGGATTGTCGAGCATGTCGTCTTGCAAATAAGGATTGCGGCGCACGACCCAGATGTCGCCCAACACTTCATACAGCATGCGCGCGGACCGTCCGGTCTGGCGTTTGCCACGTAATTTATCGAGCAAATCCCAGGCATCTTCACCTAGCAGACGGATGACGATTTCGCGATCAGAAAACGAGGTGTAGTTATAAGGGATTTCGCGCACGCGGGTGGGTGTCGCGCCGGGTGCGGCATCTGCGAGTAAAGCCTGAATTTGTGCTGGAGCGTTCATCAGTGGGGTCTTTGAAACTCATAGGTGACGACTGTGCCAGACACTTCTGTGCCTGAAGCGAATCGTCAGATTTTAAAATGCTAAGGGATTGCAGAGCATTCTAGCCTATTGCGACGCAACACGCGGCAACAGCCTTACGCTTACTACGCCTAATCAACGATGCAAATAAGGAAAATTTCAACTTTCACCTAAGAAAATTTGGCTAACAGTAATTAGAAAATATATTTAATATGTGGGAGTATGGATAAAAACAATGCCTTAACCGCACATATTTATTAGTGGATTAAAATATACACCTGCCAGTATGTAAATATACCCCGACCAATGGGCTTGAACTGGTATTGAAATTGGTATTGCCATCAATAAAGCGACAATCACCTCAGAATGAAGATTGCAAATGGCGTATTCACTGAAATTCTGCGTGAGGAACTGAGATGGTGGCGGAGGCACTTATCGAAGTTGCCTTAATAAGACTCAGGCGCAGCCAAGTCATCACTAAGGCGCTCATGGCAAACCATCAGCAACGAGAGGCGTCAAAATGACCGGCAATGGCAGTAAGAGCAACGAACACACCCGGGGGGCGATAAACAAACCTAGTTCAACCCAGCATTTCTGCCAGTCCGCGCCAAAAACCATCAGGCACGCTGAGCAATAGCCAGGACATACACAGATAACGCAGGCATTTACCAACCGCCATATATGCCACGCTGGGCCAGAACGGCAGCTTCAACCAACCAGCCAAAGTACAAATAGGGTCACCGATCACCGGCAGCCAAGCCAGCAACATCGTTTTTGCGCCAAAATGACTAAGCCAGCGAAACCAGGCCGTATCGCGCTCGACAGCAAAAGCTTTTTTGGCGCCATAACCCATCCAGTAATCGACCACGCCACCGAGCGTATTACCGACAGTAGCAACGGCGATCACAGACCAGAACAGGTCAGGATTCGCTTTAATCACCGCAAAAACGGCGGGCTCCGATCCCAGCGGCAATAGCGTTGCCGAAATAAAACTGATCACGAATACCGAACTCAATCCCACTTTGGGCAGCGCCAACATGCCCAACAACCAATGCACACCCGCTTCTATCATGCTATTCCAATGTCACTTAATGTCACTTCATGCTACTCAATGTCGTTTCAATGCTCATCACTATCGCATCCATTATAATGAGTGCTCGCGACAAAACGTATCTGGCTTTGCTTTTCGGTCTTTCTGCGCACTTTTTGCGAATTTTCCCCACTGTTTGAACCACATTCAACCTCCATGACGACCGATTATCTGAAAAAAATCCTGACGGCCCGCGTCTATGACGTGGCTTTTGAAACACCGCTGGAA
Source organism: Undibacterium sp. Xuan67W (assembly GCF_049340165.1). NCBI lineage: Bacteria > Pseudomonadati > Pseudomonadota > Betaproteobacteria > Burkholderiales > Oxalobacteraceae > Undibacterium > Undibacterium sp. Xuan67W. Next base: position 118,604 of record NZ_JBMPPN010000011.1, on the reverse strand, counting down.
TTAGCATCCAGCCTGTCAGATCGCATGGATAACCGAATTTATTTCAAACGCGAAGATATGCAGAGCGTTTTCAGCTTCAAGCTGCGCGGTGCCTATAACAAAATGGCGCACCTGACAACTGCGCAACTCAAGCGCGGTGTGATCTGTGCCTCGGCCGGCAACCATGCCCAGGGCGTTGCCATGTCCGCGTCTAAACTCCAGTGCAAAGCCGTGATCGTCATGCCGACCACGACACCGCCCGTCAAGATCGACGCGGTGCGCGCTTTTGGCGGCGACAACGTGCAGATTGTCCTGCATGGCGATTCCTACAGCGACGCTTATGATCATGCAGTATTGCTGGAAAAAAAACAGAAACTGACTTTTGTTCATCCGTTTGATGACCCGGATGTCATCGCCGGACAAGGCACTGTTGGCATGGAAATTTTGCGTCAGCATGCACAGCCTATTCATGCGATTTTTGTCGCCATCGGCGGCGGCGGTCTGATCTCGGGTGTAGCTGCTTATGTCAAAGCAGTGCGTCCGGATATCAAAGTCATCGGCGTACAATCCGTCGACTCCGACGCGATGGCGCGCAGCATCAAGGCTGGCCGTCGCGTGGCTCTGACGGATGTCGGCCTGTTCTCTGATGGTACCGCCGTTAAACTGGTGGGTGAAGAAACCTTTCGTATTACCAAAGAGCTCGTGGATGAGATCATTCTGGTCGACACTGATGCCATCTGTGCAGCGATCAAGGATGTTTTTCAGGATACGCGCAGCATCCTGGAACCCGCCGGCGCATTGGCTGTCGCAGGTTGCAAAGCCTATATCGAACGCGCTAAAGCAGCAAAGAAACCGCTAAAAAATGAAACGCTGGTGACCATTGCCTGTGGTGCAAATATGAACTTCGACCGGCTGCGCTTTGTCGCCGAACGTGCCGAAGTCGGTGAGGCGCGTGAAGCAGTTTTCGCCGTAACAATTCCGGAAGAACGCGGCAGCTTCCGACGTTTTTGCGAATTGGTTGGACCGCGCAACGTCACGGAATTCAACTACCGTATCAGTGATCAGAGAGCTGCCCATATTTTTGTCGGCATTCAGGTAACGAACCGCGATGACTCCGGCAAAATTGCTAAGAACTTCATTAAGCATGGCTTCCCGACGCTGGATCTGACGCATGATGAACTGGCTAAATTACATATCCGGCATCTGGTCGGCGGCAAGAGCGAACTAGCTGAGAATGAATTGCTATATCGCTTTGAATTCCCAGAACGTCCCGGTGCACTGATGCGCTTTTTGAACAGCATGGCACCGAACTGGAATATCAGCCTGTTCCACTATCGCAACCACGGTGCCGATTATGGCCGAACTCTGGTGGGCTTACAGGTTCCGAAAAAAGAGATGAAGGCGTTCAAAGAATTCCTGAATTCGCTTGGTTACCGATATTGGGATGAAAGCAGCAATCCGGCGTATCAATTATTTCTGGGCTAAAATTTTTAGCGTAGTGAGTTTAATTAAACTGGACTGGTGCGAAAACCAAGCCTTCTCATCACAGAGATACAGAGACGCGGAGAAAAGGTAGGAATAAGCGGTTCCACGAAATATGGATTAAAGAGTTTTTAGGCATTCCAAAAAACGAATCCGCAAGCAGAATGCGCCTCTTGGCACGAAATGCCTCTGCAAGCCGCATACAGCCTGCGGATTCAATGCATAAGGCGGTAAAAAATCGTTTTGCACAGTCCTATTCCGTCTTATTTAGTCCTATAACGCAATAAAGTAATTTGAAAAAAGTGTAAAGCATCATGAAAGAACCAACACAGACACCCGACTCACCCGAACACTCGCTGCTCGGCAAACCCGCAACCTACCAGTCTGAGTACGATGCGAGCTTGCTGTTCCCGATTTCACGCGCTGGCAAACGTGCAGAAATTGGCATCAGCGGCACGGGGACTTTGCCATTTTTCGGCATGGATATCTGGAATGCCTACGAAGTGTCCTGGTTGAATTTACGCGGCAAACCGCAGGTCGCGATTGCCAGCGTCTATGTGCCTGCCGATTCCCCGAATATTGTTGAGTCCAAATCATTCAAGCTGTATCTGAATTCCTTCAACCAGACCCGGCTTGCTGGCACTGATGCGCTGATCAGTTTATTGCAAGCCGACCTGTCCGCAGGGTTCGGTGCGCCGGTACAGGTTTCGCTGACGACCGCTGATCAGTTCGGACAATTGCGCCTGCAAGAACTCGATGGCGTTTTACTTGACCGGCTGGATATTGAAGTCAGTAGCTACAGCCCGAATCCCTATTTATTAAAAGCCGATCAGCAAGCGGCGCCGGTAGAAGAGACACTACTGTCACATCTGCTCAAATCGAATTGTCTGGTCACAGGACAACCCGATTGGGGCAGTGTGCAAATCCGCTATGTCGGCCCCGCCATCGATCAGGAAAGCCTGTTGCACTACTTAATCGGTTTTCGCGATCACAATGAGTTTCATGAGCAATGTGTGGAACGGATTTTTACCGACATCATGCAACACTGCAAACCGCAAAAACTCTCGGTCTATGCACGTTACACCCGGCGCGGCGGACTCGACATCAATCCATGGCGTAGCAATTTCAGTACAGGTCAAAAACCCTCTAACGCCCGAAATGCACGTCAGTAATTCTGATTCCGTTTAACTTTTATTTTTTTATTATGTTGAAATCCTTTTTTAAGCATTACCTCACTCCCTTTTTTATTGCCAGTGCCCTGTTAGGTACTAGCTCACTCGCCTCGGCACAACAGACAGAAGAAACCTCCTGGTGGCAACAGACCAAATCTGATGCGGTGGCAAAAGGCAATAAGTTCATGGACGACGGCCAGTTATCGATCATGTTGTCAGGCTATGCACATCATGGTCGCGGTACCTACACGGCGGAGCGTATTGCTGAACTGAATGAACGTGCTTGGGGCATGGGCTTCGCTAAAACTTTGCGCGACAGCAAAGATAATGAAGAATTTTTGTACGGCATGGTGATTTCTGACTCTCACTTCAAGCCGCAATGGATGGCAGGTTACGCTTACGAATGGATGCGCCCGCTGGGTGGCAACGTCGAAGCGGGTCTGGGATATACTACCCTGCTGATCAGTCGCACAGATTACTTCTCTAATGTGCCCTTTCCGGCCGTGTTGCCAGTCGCTTCGATTGGCACAAAAAGCAGCAAACTCATGGCTGCTTACGTACCACGATTTTCTAAAAACAAAGGAAATGGCGACGTGTTGCTGGTATTCGTCCGTTTTGATCTGAATTAGTTGTGACCGCGTGCTGCATGGGGTACAGTACGCGAACCATTATTTTATCGCCAAGATTTTATTGTTGTGAGTGCCATAGCCAAGTTGAATCGTTCACCGGAAACCAGCGTCAATCAACGCGATTGGCATGCAGAGTTGTTACAACACAATCCTGATGCCATTTATGTGTTTGTTGACAATGTGCTCATGTACGCGAATCCGGCTGGCCTGAGCTTATTAAAAGCCACAACGAGCAGCCAACTGCTAGGACAACAGGCGGAAAACCTGTTTTCCATTCCTGGTGATACCAATCCCATGCCATCTGTTCTTGACTGCCTGTTAGCTCAGCAAAACAAATTATCCTTTCAGCACTGCCACTGCCACTGCCGCCAGATGGATGGTGAATACCGGCAGGTCGACGTACGCGGTACCCGCTTTGTACAAGACAACAAGCAAACGACGCAATTGACCGTCAGGGAGCTCAGCGCATCCGCTCTCGCAAACAGTGCGTCCAATGTGCTCAATGCATCGAACGCTACCGGCACGTCGCATTACGTCACCCGTCAAAAATCTAGCCGCGTCCACGAAGCACTGCATCACGAGAAAGAAATTCTCGAGATGATTGCGCTGGACAAGCCTCTTGCCCATATTCTCGAAGACGTCTGTGACCGCATGGAGCGCTTGCTGGACAACGACGGCATGTGCTCCATCATGTTGTATGACGCCCATAACCAGCGCCTGACGTTAGGTGCAGCGCCATCGTTGCCCATCAGTTTTTGTACTGCACTGGAAAGCGTTCCGGTGGGACTGGAATATGGATCCAGCTCGGCCGCAATTCATTTCAACCGGATTATTCTGGTACCGGATATTGCAGAAAGCCCGCTGTGGGTAAAAGACCGGGCACTGGCCCTGCAACATGGTTTGCAATCCTGCTGGTCGGTACCGATCACAACGGCATTCAATACGGTATTAGGCACTGTCGACGTCTATCATCAGACCACCCGCAGTCCGAGTGAAGATGAGCAGGCGCTGATCAAAGATGCGACCGATCTGATCGCGCTGGCGATCGATAAAAAAAACATGGAGCAGAGTCTGGAAGAAAGCGAGGAGCGTTATCGCTCTGTCGTGACCAACCTGACCGAGGGCATTATGGTGGTAGCGCCAGGCGGCCAGATCCTGACCTGCAATCCTAGTGCTATGCGTATCTTAAAAATTACTGATGATGACGCAAAAAATGCTGGACGCCGTCACCGCTACTTCAAGCGCATCATCAACGAAGATGGCAGCGAACAAAAGATGGGGGACGATCCCGCCTCTAAAGTATTCCGCACCAATGTCCCTATTCTGAATTTATCCGTCGGCCTTGAATTGCGTGACCGCTCCATCGCCTGGTTACTGGTCAATGTATTACCAATCAGTCAGGTCAGTAATAACGCCACGACTGCCGTATTGATTTCGTTCACGGATACGACGGAAGTCAGAGAGACCCAGCGCCAGTTACAATACATTGCCGCACATGATGCCTTGACGGGATTACCGAACCGGCATCAGTTGAACAACCGCTTGCAACATGCCTTGTTTAACGCGCGTCACAGCGAACATAAAGTCGCCGTCTTGTTTCTCGATCTTGACCGTTTCAAAAACGTCAATGACACTGCAGGACATGCTGCGGGCGATACCCTGCTCAAGGATGTCGCAACACGCCTGAATTCATGTATCCGCACCACCGATATGCTAGCGCGTCTGGGGGGTGATGAGTTTGTGATTGTGGCAGAGGCATTTGATAATGCACTGCATCTGAAAGAGTTGGCAGAACGGGTCTTGGCAAGAATGCGCGAGCCCTTCCTGATCGATAACAACGAATACCATTTAGGTACATCCATCGGGATTAGTATTTTTCCGCATGATGCAGAAGACGCACCGACCTTATTACGTTGTGCTGACTCGGCGATGTACCACGCAAAAGAATCGGGGCGTAATAATTACCAGTTCTTTACAACGGAACTCAACGTACGTGCGCAGCATCGTTATACTCTGGAAAAAAATCTGCGCCGGGCGCTGGCTGAGAAAGAATTCCTGGTCTATTACCAGCCAAAAATCAGCCTGAATACCTCCAGAATTGTCGGTGCTGAAGCACTGATACGCTGGCAGATGCCAGAGATGGGGCTGATTCCACCGAATGACTTTATCCCGATCTCAGAAGAAATTGGCCTCATCTTGCCGATCGGACGCTGGGTGCTGGAACAAGCCTGCCAGCAGACAAAGCAATGGCGAGACACCCTGATTCCCGATCTGGTTATCAGCGTCAATATCTCGCCAAGACAATTCCAGGATCCGGGATTGGCACGATTTATTCAGCAAGTGTTAGACGACACAGGCTTGCCTGCTCATGTACTACAACTTGAAATCACCGAAGGCTTGCTAATGGGCGAGATCGATGTATTACGCCCGGTTTTCAATGCGATTAAAAAATTAGGTGTCAGTATCTCGCTAGACGATTTTGGTACTGGCTTCTCATCTTTATCTTACTTACAGCGCTTCCCAATCGATAATTTGAAAATCGATCGTTCATTTATCCGCGATATTCCCCAAAATCAGGATTCCGTGATTTTGACCCGTGCAATTATTGCGATGGCAAACGCGCTTGGTATGAGCGTCACTGCCGAAGGCGTGGAAAAGGCCGATCAGATGTTTTTCCTGACCGATTCCGGTTGTCAGGAAATGCAAGGCTACTACTTCAGCAAACCCTTGCCTAAAGACGAATTCGAAAAACTGTTACAAACCCACGCGATTTAATCTGCAACGATACTTCAGCAGCATCGTCTCTCCCTTACGCGAACCCGTCCCTAAAGTTCATACACAGTACAGACATGGAAACGATGCGTCTCCCCTGTGTCGTGCGTCTGAGCCTGTATCATGAAGCATCCGTGAGCTGCCACAAACTCACTCAAACCTTCTCTTAAAAGTTTGTCGGCAAGCGCATCTCGCGCCGTTTTTGACCCCATTCACACCATACTCCTGCTTTTAATCGCATACGATTTGTCCACGTTGCCGCCTCTGTTTAGTCTGTGCATATCGCTTCACTTACCCATGCACAAAGGAGACCATCATGTACATCACACAAAAAAATAGTGCCACGAAATCCGTTCTTTCTCGTACCTCATTGTCGAAGTTAGCGCTATCTACCTTGCTTGCGCTGAGTATCAGCAGTAATGCAGTAGCCTATTCAGAACCGCAATTTCAATCGGCCTTTCAGCATTTCATGGCTCCCTCAGGTCAGGGGGATGAAGAAAAAGCCGCAGACGCCTTCAACACACTACTCAAGCAAGAACCTGCGAACCCGTTGTTAATGGCCTACGCCGGTGCTACCACCAGCAAATTAGCAACGACGACCATCTTCCCCTGGAAAAAAATGTCGTATGCCGAAGAAGGGCTGGCAATGCTGGATAAGGCACTGCAAATCGCCGCTAATAGCACAGCCCTGCATGACAGCACACCGGTGATACTGGAAGTGAAACTTGTCGCAGCCAATACCTTCCTCGCTGTACCCGGCTTCATGAACCGCAGTGTGCGCGGCAGCAAATTACTGTCTGAAGTAATCGACAATCCTCAGCTGGAAAAAACGCATGTGAGCTTTCGCGGTGCCGTCTGGATGCGTGCGGCAGCCCTCGCCCTTGAGCAAAAGCGACCTGATGATGCGAAACGTTTTCTCAACAACATCATCCAGAACAATGCGCCGCAAGCTGAGGCAGCCAAGGGCATGCTGAAAGGAGTATCGCCATGAGTCTGCCTGCGGCTGTCATCGAGTTAAGGAATGTACATAAATCCTACCAGCTTGGCTCGTATCTTATCCGCGCTTTACAAGGTGTCAATCTGACCGTGCAGCGGGGCGAGTTACTCGCCCTCACCGGGCCATCTGGCAGCGGTAAAAGCACGATACTCAATCTCTGCGGTCTGATCGATCAGGCCGACGCTGGCGAAGTACTATTGAACGGCACACCAGTAGATCAATGGACCGAAACCGAACGTACTTTACAACGACGCGATGGCATTGGTTTTATCTTTCAGAACTTTAATCTGATTCCTGTCATGACGGTCGCCGAGAATGTCGACTACCCCCTGTTTTTAACGGGAGTGCCACTGAACGAGCGGCGTGAACGGGTTGCTGCGCAACTACGTGCGGTTGGCCTGCACGAGCACGCCCAGCATCTGCCAGACGCACTATCTGGCGGACAACGTCAACGCGTTGCCATTGCGCGTGCACTGATTAAACGACCTAGCCTGGTGATTGCGGATGAACCAACCGCAAGCCTGGATTCGCAGACGGCGGATCAGGTTCTGGATCTGATGCGCGAACGCGGCCATGCCGAAGGTGCGGCGTTTGTGATTGCAAGCCACGACGACAGACTGACACGTCGCAGTGACCGTATCGTCTCTCTATTGGATGGACAACTGCAATGAGTATTTCTCCGATTGACCTGACCTGGGTACGCTTCGCTTTTTATAATACTTTGCGCAATCGCCGCCGCTCCAGCGTCACAATAGCCATCGCAGCGCTGGGTACCGCAGCGATTTTACTGGCTGGTGGATTTGCTTATTCGACTTACGAAGGTCTGGCGCAAGCAGCCGCCCGCAGTACCGGACATCTGATTGTCGGTCAACCGGCACATTTCACTACCGATGAAGATGTCCCTCTGCAACATGGCATCACAGATGCCTCAGCGATACAAGCACAGATCCTGAGTGATCCTGCAGTGCGATACGTGCTGCCGCGCGTCGACCTGACTGGTCTGATCAGCAACGGCGAAAAGTCGACCATCATGCTCGCGGTCGGCATTGATCCTGATGCAGAATTTTCAGTGAAGGGGCCATTTCTGAAAGTCATCGAAGGCAGTATTTTAGAAAACAATGCGCAGCAGGCAGAGATCGTACTCGGCGATGCCCTGGCTCGCAGCCTGAAAGCCCGAACCGGGAGCAATCTGACTCTCATGACCAGCACTACGGATGGGGCCTTAAATGCGCTGGATGTCATCGTCAAAGGTATCGTTTCTACCGGCATTCCCGACATGGATAAGCGCCTGGTGTACACCGACATCAAAACTGCACAAAAATTATTGAATACAACAAAAGTATCAAGTCTCGGTGTCTTTCTGAACACGATGGATGCCACAGGACCAGCGCAGCAACGGATTGCCGCGTTATTGCCAGGCATGACCGTGCAAAGCTGGCTGGCGCAGGCATTTTTTTACAAGTCAGTCCGGGATTTATACAACCGTATTTTTGGCGCTTTAGGGTTCATCATCAGCTTCATCGTTGTGTTCGTGGTGGCGAATGCGATGGCCATGGCAATCATCGAACGCACCCGTGAAATTGGCAGCCTGCGGGCGATGGGAACCTTGCCAAGGCAACTGATACGCAGCTTCTCTTTCGAAGGTATGTTTCTTGGCGGCGCCGGTGCGCTTGCCGGTGCTGCACTTGCTTTAATAATTGCCCTGCTGCTGACAATATTCCCAGTAGAAATGCCACCGCCACCGGGACGCTCAACCGGCTATCCGCTGATGGTCAGCATCGATGCGACGCTCTATGTCACCACGATCGTGATGATGATTGTGTTAGCGATGCTGTCGTCCGCCTGGATCGCCCGCCGCACCATGCGTCAGTCCATCGTTGATGCGCTCGCTCACAATTAATCTGGAGATGATAATGAAAAAAAATCCCTTAATCCGTACTGCGACCAGTAGCCTGATCCGGGCAAGCACGCTTGTACTGCTTGCTGCATCGTCTAGCGTCATGGCGGATGATGTGAATAGCTTGCTAAAAGCTGCTGACCAGTTCCGGCTGAATAGCGACAACATGCAAGTGGAAACACAAATCACGACATTTAACCGCGACGGCAGCAAGGAAAAAGAACGACGCTATATTGTGTTTGCACAGGCAAAACGTCAGTCACTGGTATTGATGCAAAGTCCCTCAGAACAAGGCCAAAAAGTGCTGATGCTTGGCGATGATTTCTGGATGCTTTTACCTGGCAGCCAGCGCCCCTTGCGCATCACGCCCATGCAAAAACTGCTGGGTGATGCATCGATAGGCGATATCGCAACCACCAGCTGGGCGCAAGACTATGACGGTAAAGTCGTTGCCGAAGAACGTTGTGATGACAAACCATGTCTGCATTTAACATTAAATGCGAACCGTAAAAGTGTCGCCTATCAGCGCATCGAATTATGGCTTGGCAAATCGCGACATGAGCCTGTCAAGGCAGAGCTTTATGTCCAGTCGGACAAACTTGCCAAGCAGGCGAGCTTTGTCATGGATAAACCAGCTGCACCTACAAGCGTGATCGAGATGGTGCTGCAAGATCAGTTAAGCAGCCATAAAGAAACTCGCATGCGTTACCTGGCCCGCAAGGAGCGCAGCGTGCCGGAACAATGGCTCAATCCTATGTATCTCGCCAAAAATCCATCTCTGGAATAAGCAATGCATTTCTCCTTTTCATTCTCCGCCCCAAGACCTGTATCGATATTGGGTATGATCGTCGCCATCGCTATCCAGACCGGCAACGCCGTTGCAGACGATGTTCAATGGACTGGCCAGGTCCGGGGTTTGGTATCCGCGCAATCGGACAGCATGAACAGTCCATTGACTCTGGCCGGACAACTCGCCCCCGGCTTGATCACCGCCTCCGTCAATACTGCGGTGCTGGAGACAGAACTACACCTCAGTAATCGTCATCTGTCAGTCATCGCTACGGTACAGGGCCGGATTGATGATATTGCACATACCAATACCAGCGCGTCATCCATCTGGGTAAATGAACTGGTGAGCAGTATTGACCGGGGGGCCTGGCAATTTAGTGCCGGCAAAAAAATTGTTGGCTGGGACGTCGCTTATGGTTTCCGCCCCAATGACGTGGTGCAGCAGGAAAAACGTCGCTCGCTGATCAGCACGACAGTGATTGGCCGGCCACTATTGATGGCGGAATATTTCAATGCCGATACCGCAGTGTCTTTCGTCTGGGTCAATCCCCTACGATCCCGTGACACTATCAGCAATAGTGCAGACATCGCCGAAGAGCAGGCGTTTGCAACACGGCTCTACTATCGCGCTGGCAGTCTCGATCTGCATGCATTTACACGCCTGGGTCAGCACACGGGAGGTAGTGTCGGCAGCGCCGCCGCGTGGGTCGCAACAGAAGCGCTGGAACTTCATGCGTCTTTACGCTATCTGCAACGCTGCCCCGTCAGCACTATCGAAACGGATAACAGTCTGATACAGCGTAGCTCTCCCTGGAGCAGCAGTATAAAAAAACATGTAGGTCAAGCTCTCCTTGGCGGGACCTGGACTAGCGAAGACCAGCATAGCTTTTTACTCGAAGCCTGGTGGGATGGTACCGCGCTGTCCGGCCAGCAATGGCGCGCGTGGACCACGAAAAATCAGCAACTGCGTAGCAGCGTCAATACCCTGCCACAACTCAGCCGCGAAATCGCCTATAACCTTGCATGGCAAAGTCAGCCTTTGTCCAGCAGCGCGAATCTGCGGCGCAATAATGTCTTCGCACGCTGGAGCTGGCAGACCTCGACCTGGCAACCAGCGATCGACGTACTCTGGACGCCCGAAGATGGCGGACGCATTGCGACAGCCTCACTTGGCTGGCAAGGCGACCAATGGCGTATCGATGGCGGTTTTCGCCAATATGGCGGCCCGTCCACCGCCGTGCTGGCACAATTACCGGCACGGCAAACGGCCTACGCCTCCGCCAGCTGGTCGTTTTAAAATACAGCCCTTTGAGCGATCAGGGAGCGAATGTTTGCGGTGCCTGTTTCAAAGCGCATTCATGAACGCCTTGTGTATCTGACGACCGCATTTAACAGAAGCGACATAGGCACCCGTTGACCTGTCATGGCGTGACAAGATGCCATAGTCTGTTCTGCCAACCTAAATTCATCCATAAAACTTTCTTTGCCAGAGCCGATACTGACGTCGCCGTCACCTACTCCTAGGATATGCAGCCTGGCAGCATTAATTCGCAGTTGGTCGCATTTAACGAGACTTGTTTTAGTATTGCTTTACAGTACACCGCATATTCTTTTGTGATTGGAAAAAGCATGATATTACGAGTCTCGATGTTGTTGATATACCTGATACCCGGATGGGTGCTGGCGGCAGGAGAAGAACAATGGCTGTTGCAGCTTGATCGCTGGGGCAATATTTCTTACCAGACTATGACTCTGAAAACAGCAGGCAATACCATCAGCGGTCAAATCGACGGGGACAACCTGGCTGGCACTCGCAATGCGGGACGCATCAGCTTTGCCGTGACCGACAAGGATAAGGCCAGCTATACCTACAGCGGCACGGTGACACAGGATGCGATGCAGGGAGTGGCGGATTTTCCCGATACGAATAATCCACAGGCCAGGGCTAGCCATACCTTTAGTGCCCGCCGCTTGCCTGAACGTCCGGCGGGAGCGGCGCGTGTCTATAACTTCCAGCCTAACGATTATTCGAATGAATTCAGCCCGCATCGCTTGCCGGTGCTGACGGTCTGGCCCGGTGATACGGTGCACACCAAGACCATTGATTCAGGTGGTGTGGATGAACATGGCGTGACCAAAGCCCTGTATGGCAACCCGCAGACTGGTCCATTTTATGTGTCCACGGCCGAGCCCGGCGACACCCTCGTGATTCACCTGAAGCGCCTGCGCCTGAACCGCGATTATGCAGACAGCCTGGACAGTATCGTTGGCAGGGCGATGAGTCCTGGCCTGGCCGCCAAAGCTGGCGACCTTGGCAAACCCATACGCTGGAAGCTTGATCGTGAACGCGGGTTAGCCAGCCCGGAAAAACCGACAGCAGGCTTACAATCGCTCAGCCTGCCAGTCCGGCCCATGCTGGGTGGCCTGGCAGTGGCACCTGGCAATGGTTCGCCGCCCATTTCTACCGGTGACACCGGCCGCTTTGGCGGCAATATGGATTTCAATGAAGTGATCGAAGGCAATACCGTTTACCTGACGGTGCAGCAACCGGGCGCCTTGCTTTACCTAGGTGACGCCCATGCCTTGCAAGGCGATGGCGAGACTTCACAATATGCGCTGGAAACTTCCATGGATGTGGAATTTAGCGTTGATGTCATCAAAGGGAAGTCAGTTGCATCACCTAGGGTAGAGTCACCAACCCAGATCATGGTGCTGGGTCAGGCCGGTTCACTGGATGATGCTCTGCGTGTTGCCACCAGCGGCATGGTGCAATGGCTGCAACAGGAGTATGGACTCAGCCTGTCTGAATGCGCCCAGATACTTGGTAGCGCCGTCCATTTCAGCATCCCCAATCTGGCGGGCCGCAGCGTCGGCGTGGCAGCCAAACTCGACAAGAGCGTGCTGGCAACTTTGCGTCGTAAATAAATCAGGTGCATGCGATACATGATCATGTATGCTAGATCTAACCCCAGCATTATCGAGCCAGATTATGCTGACAAACATGAATTTAAGTCCGTGCCAGTGCCAGATACCTGTTCGACCTAACGCAGGATTACCCCCTCAGAGCCGCATGGAATACGCTGACCGGCGAGGCCTATCTCATCAACGCTACACAGGCAGCAGTGGGCGCTCAGGCGCGCTGCATAGGGGTAAATGGCTTGTCCATGGGTATTGAATATGTGTCCTACAAACCGAATGAAGTGGCAGCTGTCAAGATGGTCAGCGGGCCATATATCTTCGATCAGTTTGCCGGCGGCTGGCATTTCAAGGCCTTGTCGGATGAGCCCACCCGTGTGCGCTTCTCGTATAACATCATCGCCAAGCAACGCTGGCTGTCATGGGTGTTGACACCCATCCTGTGCCAGAAATTCAAACGTGAAACTGAAAAGCGCATCGTTGCCCTGACCGCCTATGCGGAACGGCATTTTATTACCGCTCCGGCAGTGCTTTCTTGAATTCCTGCTCTACAGCGCGTTCATAAAAGCCTTACGTATCTGACGACCGCATTTAACGGAAGCAACATAGGCACCAGTTGCCCTGTCATGGCGTGACAAGATGCCATAGTACTTTCTGTCGGGTGAAATCCATGGGTAGAAACCCCATTTTCCGGGACTGGAATAGGCATCAATACTGCCCTTGCCCTGCTCGGATTCTACCCAGTGGTTATTCGAATATGTCCAGGGTTCGTTCAGCAACTGGATCGGCGAATACACTACCTTGCCAGGACAGGCAGATGCCAGTGCGCAGACTGCCTGATCGCCGAGATAGCGGCCGATTTCCAGCTCCTGTTTCATGATTTTTTTCAGGAACAGAGAGTAGTCAGTAGCCGTACCCAGCATACCACCCGCCATCAGCGGGTCTAGCGGCGCCATGTTGAAGCCCTTGCTCAGGCCTATGGTATTTTGGTATTCGGTATCAAGCTGGGCGGCAGTGAAATTGCCCAATCCCAAATCTACGCTGGCGAGTTTCTGATCGTGTCCGCTGTCATAATCAAACAGGTTAACAGTCGTCGGATCAGGCTGACTGGTCTTGCCGCTGGTGCCGTCCATACCAGCAATAAAGCAGCTATTGATAGTGAGTTTACCTGTGCAGGCTTCTTCATCAAAACCGGTATAACCGGACATAAAACGCAGGCCATTACTCAGTGAGGTATTGCTGCGCACCTGGTCTATGCCTTTCTTTTCCAGCACATAGGCACCAAAAATCCATTTCGATGCAGAGGCGATATTGAAATACGTCGTGGCGGTAACGCTGCCTGCACCTTGTGAACCGGATACCACAGGCGCGCTATCCGTCGCATTACCGACTTCCCAGTAAAAATCACCAAGCTTATCAACGCTGCACAGCGGGTCGGTGCTGGCAGCTGTTTTGGCGGCAGCAATCGCAGCAGTAATTCTGGAAATAGTATTTCCGGTGCTGGTGCCCGTTGTTGTTCCGGTTGTTCCGGTTGTTCCGGTTGTTCCGGTTGTTCCGGTTGTTCCCGTCGTACCTGTATTGCTTGTTGTACTTGTAGTACTCGACGGTGGCGTGGTGGCATCAGTACTGCCGGATCCGCCACCACAAGCACTGAGCAGACCGCTGGCGGCGGCAATCGCAGACACAGTCAACACGATAGAAAAAGAGGGATAGTGCATAGTCATCTCCAGTAACGACAAAAGCGTGAGTGAAATCTTGTAGTTACTGTAAACAGCAATTCTGTAATTTTGATGGAAGTCATCCTGAGGAGATTCGCTATGGCAAAATGAAGGCACATTATTTGTTACCACTTGTTTCAGCATCCATGATTCCAGCAATTCACGTTCTGTTTGTCGAAGACGATCCCATGATCGCACGTACCTTAAGTATGGGCTTGCGATATGAGGGTTTTGCGCTCAGTCACGCAGCCAGCGTGGCGGCAGCTATGCAACTACTGCAACAGCAAGCGTTTGAATTACTCTTGCTGGATGTGGGCTTGCCTGACGGTGATGGGATCGCTTTGTGTCAGCAATTGCGGGGGCTGCATCCCACTACGCCGATATTGATGCTGTCCGCCAGAACGGATGAAAGCGCGGTCGTTGCCAGCATAGAAGGCGGTGCGGACGATTACATCCGCAAGCCCTGCGGCCTGCGTGAACTCAGTGCGCGTATGCGACGTTTGCTAGCACGTCACCAGCCTGCCGCCTTACACAGACAGGTGATCAGTTTTGACAGCATCCAGATGGATATTCAGCGCCGTAAGGCGAGTGTCGCCGGTACCTTACTGCAATTAGGTAAGAAAGAATATGAAGTGCTGATGCTACTGGTGCAGGCCAATGGTGATGCCATTACCCGCGAACAGATACTGAATCAGTTTGAAGACAACAACGCTATTTACGACCGTACGATTGATTCTCACCTCAGTCATTTACGTCGCAAATTAAAAGATGCCGGTGCCATCGAACGTATCGTTGCCATCTACGGCGTGGGTTACAAACTGGAGTCAGCATGAGTCGTCCTCTGTGGTTACGTTTTTTGGTAATCAGTGTATTTTTTTCCGTGTTACTGAGCCTGCTGTATCTGTGGATGATCAGGGAGGTAACAACGCGACCGGGGGACGAAGTCCAGCGCAGTATGTATCTGTTTATCGCCCGCATTGTCGAAGGAGATAATTATGCAGAGGGTCTGCGGCGAGTACAGACATATCGCAGTGAATCGCCGGCAATCTCACTGGACATGTGGGTCGTCAATAGGGATAATCAGATGCTGGCAAGCAGTGTGAAAGATGCGCCGCCCGCCAGCCTGCTGGAACGTAAAAAACCTGACCTGATCCATCAGGTGCTGACCCGGGGGCGTTTCTTTTCAGGTAGTGCAGCATCCGGCATCGTGCGCCTGCAATCAGCGGAACCGGTGTACCTTCTGGTGAATAATCCGGGCACACCGGCCCGGGGTGCGGTTTTGACGATGGGAATCCTGTTTGTGGTGACATTGATTACCGCTATTTTGCTGGGATTATTATTGCTGACTCTGTATTTGCGCGGACGCTCTGCCGAAGCACGGCAGGTAATACATAGCATAGAAGCAGGCGACCTGACAGCGCGGTTCACCTCGGGCCGGTTGGATGCTATAGGCGGCCTGATGCAGCACTTTAATACCATGGCCGACGAAATACAGCGGCTGGTGGTCCAGTTACAGACGATTGAAAAAACGCGACGGGAATTATTACAGGAGCTAGGACATGATTTACGCACGCCACTAACAAGTCTGCGTACGGCAATTGACACGATCGCCGTGCATGGTGAAAGCATGGAGCGGCAGGAACGCCAGGAATTTTTTAGTGTCATTACGAGTGAACTGGATTATTTCACCCGCCTGATCGACGATCTGTTTTTTATTGCACATATTGATGAGCCTCGTTATCGCAATATGGCTCATCTGGCTAGCCGTCTGGATTTATGCGACTTGTTAAAAACCGAAACTAGCCATTCACTGCACGCACAGCAGCAGGCAGAGCGACCAATTACTTTCGAATTAGAGCTAAGTGCCGCCTGCGCTCATACTTGCCATATCAGTGGTGATGCCTATCTGATCACCAGGTTGTTGCACAATGTGTTTGATAATGCGGCCAGATATGCCCAAAGCCGGGTGCGCATACGATTGCAACCTGTCGCCGATACGCTGGAGCTGATCGTTGAGGATGATGGCCCGGGTTTGTCCGCCGATGGCATTGCACGCTTTGGACAAAGGCGGGACACGCGACTGATGTTTGCCGGTTTACCAAGCAGGCAGACTGGCATTTCTCTAGGTTTGGGCTCAGTCATCATCAAGACGATTGTCGAGCTGCACGGCGGTGACTACGAGATCAGTAACGGCGAGGCACATCAAGATTTCCCCGGAGCCCGCCTGAGATTGGTTTTTCCTGCGCACCCGTCAGGCTCTTAGCCGATAAAGCGAGTTTGTGTATTTATCTGCCGGATAGGATCAACCCATCGTCTTATAAAGTTGCTTCATCGATTAAGGTCAAACCTCGTTTTACTACGCTAAGTTACGCTTTAAACAAATCGAAATTTGAAGAGTAATAAGCATAAAAAACATCAAAAAATCATAAAAAGCTGAGGTTTTTGTGTCTTTATTACACTTTCAGCAGATATTTTGTGGTTTCTGTTTCTCGCTCCCGGGAGGTTTACGCAGACAGTGAAAAGAAGCCTATAATTTGTCAGCTTTGCGCTACGCGCCGGGCATTTCCCGCTGTAACACTGATCTTGTGTCATGACAAATATTGCAAAAATACTGCCTCTTGCTAACGTCCTTCTGGATCTAGAAGTTTCCAGTAAAAAAAGAGCCTTCGAACAAGCTGGCTTGTTATTTGAAAACAACTGCAGCATTGCCCGCTCTACGGTCTCCGATAATCTGTTCGCCCGCGAACGTTTAGGATCGACTGGCTTGGGTCATGGCGTCGCGATTCCGCACGGCCGTATCAAAGGTCTTAAAGCACCGATTGCTGCTTTTGTGCGTCTGGCAGAACCTATTCCCTTCGAATCTCCTGATGGTGAGCCGGTTAGCATTTTGATTTTTCTTCTGATGCCCGACAATGTCACACAACAGCATCTGGAAATTTTATCGGAAATTGCCGAAATGCTTTCTAATGAAAGCTTCCGCGACACCTTGAATACGGAACCAGGTGCCGAAGCGATTTATGAAAAAATCGTCACTTGGCAGCCGAATCCCCAGTCGGTATCCTGATGAGCCGCGGCCGGTGCTGCGCTGCTTGTTTCAGGCGAATAGTATAAGTCACCTCCGCGTCTCATCACCATAGATTGCATCCCCACCATTTCTCATCAGATTGTGTAAGCCGCCATGCCATTACTGACCGAACTGACTATACAAAAAATCTTCGACGACAATCGTGATGCAATGCAGTTGGGATGGTTTGCCGGTTTCTCTGGCGGCGACAAACAAATTACTGGCGATGCAACCTCATCTGCGGATCAGGTTGGTCATCTGAATTTTATTCACCCAGGACGCATTCAGGTTCTAGGTCATCAGGAACTCGCTTACTATCATCGCCTGTCTACCGTTTCACGCGGTAATTTGATCAAAGAACTGATTGCCGGTGCGCCACCTGCCCTGATCGTTGCACAGGGATTAGAAACACCGCAAGCGATTCTGACCGCTTGTGACGATCACAATATTCCGCTGTTCTCTACACCACTGCCATCCGCGCAGGTCATCGATTTTTTACGCGTCTATCTATCCAAAAAACTCGCACAGCGCACCACGATGCACGGCGTATTTATGGACGTTCTCGGCGTCGGTGTCCTGATCACGGGAGAATCGGGTTTAGGTAAAAGCGAGTTGGGACTGGAGCTGATTTCACGTAGTCACGGTCTGGTCGCTGATGATGCCGTCGAATTTTCACGCATCGCGCCGAACATGATTGAGGGTCGCTGTCCTGAGCTGCTGCAAAATCTGCTGGAAGTACGTGGCCTAGGCTTACTCGATATCAAGGCAATTTTTGGTGAAACCGCTGTGCGTCGCAAGATGCGTCTGAAACTCATCGTGCATCTGGTCAAACGTAGTACATTGGAAGAACATTACGAACGCCTGCCGATTGATTCGCAGAGTCAGGAAGTGCTGGGTCTACCAATACGCAAGGTCGTCATCCCGGTCGCTGCCGGCCGCAACATCGCGGTGCTCTTAGAGGCTGCAGTACGCAATACGATCCTGCAATTACGTGGCATCAACACCCTGGACGAGTTCATGGAACGTCAGCGGCGCGCAATGAACGAAGATTCAGAATAAGTGTCAAACTAACGTTTGGTATTTTTTTCCTTTCTCTTTCTACATCGTCAATGTTCAGGCGACGGCAACAACAGCACTCGTAATGCAGAAACGTCATTAAACACTCTCATCGTTCTCAGTCCACATCATGCGCATATTACTGATCTCAGGTATTTCCGGTTCCGGCAAATCAGTGGCACTGAATGTTGTCGAGGATGCGGGCTTCTATTGTGTCGATAACCTGCCACCGAGCCTGCTTCCGGAACTGGTCAAAACACTGATCAGCGAAGGCATCCAATCTGCTGCGATGGCAATCGACTCGCGCAGCGCGCATCTGCTGACCAGCTTGCCAGACACGGTGCAGACCTTGCGCGCAGAAGGTCATGAAGTCAAAATTCTGTTTTTAACCGCCAGCACCGAATCACTGGTCGCCCGTTTCTCTGAAACCCGCCGCAGCCATCCTTTATCACACCGGCTACAAAAAGATCAGGCCATGGGTGATCGCCTGAGCCTGACCGAATGCATACAGGAAGAACGTGAAATTCTGGCGACGATACAATTCCTGGCTCATGTCATCGACACCTCCAATCTGAGCGCCAACAAACTACGTGAATGGGTCAAAAATATCATTCAGATTCAGCACTCACCGCTGACGCTGATGTTCGAATCCTTCGCATTTAAAATTGGTGTCCCGCTAGATGCTGATTTTGTCTTCGACGTCAGGATGCTGCCGAATCCCTACTATGATCTGCAACTGCGACCACTGACCGGACGCGATCAAGCCGTGATTCATTTCTTGGATGAACAGGCAATGGTGCAGGAGCTGTATCGCGACATCCAGCAATTCATCGAGAAGTGGCTGCCAAATTTCAAGCACGACAACCGCAGCTATCTGACCGTTGCGATCGGCTGTACCGGCGGCCAGCATCGCTCGGTATTTATGGTGGAAAAACTCGCCGAATATTTTGAAGATACAGAGCAAGTCCTCGTTCGACACAGACGTCTTGGTCTTTAGATACTTATCCCCAGTATATAAAACACCCTCAATAAAATCCGGCGGGTAAACATGCATTTTAGAAAATGATGGGGGAGTATATTTTTTCTCTACGTTTTGATATCTTTTCATTCAAAAAAGTAACCTTCTTATCGGAATATCTAGCTGAACACATAAGCTGATTTGACTCCATGCAACATCAATCACAAACCTGCAACATTGTTTAACGATTTCTACTATTTCTTTTAAAAATTTCCTCGTAGACTTAGATCGTTAGAAAATCTGACGACTTCAGGTTTTCTCATTTACTTAAAAACTGAGGGCAAACTCGTTGAAAAGCGAGGACGCAAAGCCACCGGCCTACAGCGCGCAAGCGCCACGGCAGCGGGGTTGCCAACAATGCGATTTATTCTTGCAAACGCTGCAAATTAACCGCCTGTTGTCATGAAGTGGCCCTCGCCCAAATTGGAGCGTTGTTGCCATGAAAAAAACACCCCACGAAACAGAACAATATCGCGCAGGCGGATGGATACTCGCTGCTTGTGCAGCAGCGCTTTTGAGTGCGTGCGGCGGCACATCGACCGGCGAATCAACCACGCAACAAATCAAGGCACAAGTTGCCAGCGGTGTTACGGTATTGCAAGTTGATGTTCCTGCTTTACCTGATGCGGTTGCGATGCAGATCGCACAACCGGCTTTTCATTTAGCACCTGTGTTATTAACAACCCCGGATAATGAAGATGCGAACTTCAACAGTACTTCTGCAAGATTCGCTCCGCGTCAGCAAGCTATCCCCGCAGAATTTCGCCATCTGTCCAGTCGTCACCTAACAGTAGGCACGATGGAAATGGCACGTAACATTCGTACACGCAGTGCGTTGGCACAAAGTCTCGACACGGTTGCAACACCGATGGCAACCAGCAGTGTTGCCACATATACGCCAGCACAAATTCGTGCCGCTTACGGCTTACCCGCCCTTCCGGCGTCCATGACTGGCCTCACAGCGGCCCAAGCAGCACAGCTTGGCGCAGGCCAAACCATCTACATCGTCGACGCAATGCACGATCCTAACGTCGTGGCCGAACTTACCGCTTTTAATCAAAAATTTGGCTTGCCAACTTGTATTACAAAAACGATCGCAACAAATGCCAAGTTACCACTTGCGGCCGCGTCTTCCAGTACGTGTGAATTAGCCATTGTCTACAATACTGCAGCCGGTGGCATGACCAGCGCGGCGCCCGCTTACGACTCCGGCTGGGCAACGGAAATCACCCTAGATGTACAGTGGGCGCATGCAACTGCGCCGTTAGCTCGCATTGTTTTAATCGAAGCGGCAGACGCCTCTCTAAACAGTTTGCTTGGCGCAGTCAAATTAGCCAACGCAATGGGCCCAGGTGTTGTATCGATGAGTTTCGGCGCAAATGAGGGAAGCTGGACAGCATCAGTGGACGCAGCTTTTACCGCAGCGAATATGACCTACTTAGCAGCTACTGGTGATAATGGCGCCGCAGTCGAATGGCCATCCGTTTCTCCTAATGTCGTTGCGGTTGGCGGTACAACATTGACCTATTCAGGAACTGGTGCCCGCAGTGAAATCAGTTGGTCTGGTACCGGCGGTGGTACAAGTGCCTACACAGCAACGCCAAGCTACCAAACATCGTCAGTGCCTGGAATGGGTAGTGTGGCAAGACGCACTGTTGCAGACGTGGCTTTCAACGCAGATCCGTCGAGCGGGCAATATGTCGCCACAATCACTCTTGGCAGCACGGCCGTTAACTGGGTTAGCGCTGGCGGAACCAGTTTATCTACACCACAGTGGGCAGGCATTATTGCGATCGCCAATGCGTCCAGAGCAGCCGCAGCAAAACCAGCAATTGGCGCTCCGCATGCGATGTTGTACGGACAAATTGCAACGGTTCCCGGTACTTATGCAAACGCCTTTGCGGACATTACCAAAGGATCAGATGGTACTTGTACCACATGTACAGCGAAAACTGGCTACGACCAATTAACCGGACTTGGAACACCCAATGTTACCGGGTTACTAAGTAGGCTTACAGGTACCGTAACGGCAGCAGCACCTGTAGTGACGCCGGCAACCATTACCGGTCAGGTAGGCAATGCACTGTCGTTCACAGTATCTGCCACTTCCGCCAATTCATTGAGCTACAGTCTGACTGGTGCACCATCTGGGATGTCGATCAACAGCACCGCCGCGGTCACATGGACGACTCCTGTTACAGGAACCTATTCGGTAACAGTGACTGCAACTGACACCAAATCGGGTCTGAGCGGCAAAGGCGTATATACCGTCACCATCGCCGCAGCAACACCACCATCGGTTGCAGCAGCAACAATTACAGGAAAAGTTGGCACTGCATTATCCTTCTCTGCAGCAGCTACAGCCACGAATCCGGTCACGTACTCAATAACTGGCGCACCAACTGGTATGAGTACAACTACTGCTGGCCTGGTCAGTTGGGCTACCCCAGTTCTCGGGACATATTCAGTCACCGTGACGGCAACGGACAGCAAAACGGGGCTGAGTGGAAAAGGCATTTACACGATCAACATTGCCAACATCCCTGCACCGGTCGTTGCTGCTGGTTCGGCCAATGGTAAGGTCGGTGCTGCTTTGTCTTTTAGCATTGCAGTGACGGCATCTAATCCTGTGACATACGCACTATCCGGCGCACCTTCTGGAATGGCAATCAGCACATCAGGCGTTGTGAGCTGGACTACACCAGTTGTGGGAACATATTCAGTAACTGCAACTGCAAAAGATAGCAAAACTGGCTTAACCGGGCAGGCGATCTATGTAGTCACTATCGTGGCAGCAAGCCCGGCAGGACCAGTAATCACAATACCCGTAATGAATGGTGTAGCAGGTAAAGCGTTAACCGGCACAATTAGCATCTCAGATCCGGGAGTGACCTCACTGTCAATCAGTATTTCCGGCGCACCAATGGGAATGAGTTTTGGATTGAGTGGTATGAACATTATTGCGAGTTGGGCAAGCCCTATAACAGGAGGCTACAGTTTAAAAGTATCCGTTACTGACTCTGCGGGCCGTACCGCGCAAGTCACAATTCCGATCACCGTTGCAGCAAAATAAAGCCAGACAAAAAAAGAGCTGCGCGTTACTGGCAGCTCTTTTTTCTTTGTATCATCAATTTTCTTCTATTAAGGCAACCACTTTCATAAATGCTTAATGAGCGTTAAATGTCTGCAAATTCAATGCGATTGCGGCCGTTTTCCTTTGCTCGGTATAAGGCTCTATCGCTACGCAATAAAGACGCATCAGCCGACACATCATTAGCGTCAATTGAGGCGATACCAATACTGACGGTAATGTGAAGGGCTTTGTCATTGATTATTAGGGGAATATTAGCAATTTCCTGTTGTAGGCGGAGGGCAAAGACATGTGCTTCTTTGGGAGTTACATCAGAGAGAATAACCGCGAACTCCTCTCCTCCAACACGCCCAACCATATCGTTATTGCGCAACTGAACAGAGAGCGTCGAGGCAAAATGTTTGAGCACAAGATCCCCAACCGCATGACCAAAACGATCATTAATACTTTTGAAGAAATCAAGATCACACATTAATACTGTTGTGCGTGTACTCGCAATACGCTTTACTCTCGCCAGCTCCTCCTCCATTCGGCCCATGAAATAGCGGCGATTCGGTAGCTGGGTCAAAAAATCGATTGTGGCAAATTCTTTTAATTCAAGTTCAATTCGCTTCCGCTCGGTAATATCACTTATAAAGCCGTGCCACAAGATGCTGCCATCAGGTGCGCGACATGGCTGCGCGCTTCCATAGCACCACTTCAAACCCTGACGCGGCAATACAACGCGATACTCCAATTGCCAAGGCGTCAGATGGCGTGCAGATATCTCAAGCGAACGCCGATAATTTGCAAAGTCTTCAGGATGAATTCGTTGATGCAATAAAGAAGCATCGGTGGCGATCTGGTCTGGCATAAGTTCATAAATTTGATGAGCACCTTCACTCACATACGAAAAAAACTCCTCTCCGTTCGGATGCAACCGATATTGATATACCAGTCCTGGAATTTCATTAGTAAGTGAAGTAATAAGATCAATACTTTGTTGCAACCGGTCTGAAATTGCACGTATTGCGCTGATGTCAGTAGTCGTTCCAACCATACGTAAAGGTACGCCATAAGGATCACGACTCACTACTTTTCCGCGGCTCGAAATCCACTTATAACTGCCGTCTTTACACAAAATACGATGGTCAACCTCGTAACTATCGGTTTTTTGATCAAAGTGATTCTGTATCGCCGTCCTTACAAAATCAAGATCTTCAGGGTGAACTCTCGTATAACTCTCTTCAATCTTATTGGATAAGGAATCAGAATCACCGTAGCCAAGTATCGCTTTCCACCCTGATGAATAATCTATCTTATTCTTACCAATATCTCTGTCCCAAATCCCTGTTGCACTCCCCTCGATGGCTAGTGCCATTCTATTTTTTTCACTCTCCGTCTCCTCTATTCTAGTCTCCATATGCGCTAACCGAACTCGGCTTTCTTCGGCTGAAATGGCAATCGCAATCAGATTGACCACTTGTGCTACCGCAGGGGGTACATCAACATCGTTGTCGACATTTTCGTTAAAAAGAAAAAAAACGCCTGATAATCGCCCGTCAGCTAGCCGTATTGGCACAATCAAACGCGGAAAAACACCCACCTTTGCAGTGTGATCATAAAAAATATGACGGATCTGGTAAGCAGGGGTACTTCTATCAAATTTACTGTCGATCCAAGTAATGTTTTCCCACTCGGTTGGATCAATTTCTATTTCAGTGATAGAAGTTGATAATTCTTTTGATAGCGAGGGAGCCGCTCCAATTTGTAATTGGTTGTTCCGGTCGAGCAGATAAATGGCCCAAGCTGCACAGGGAATACCGCGTTCACACTCGGTGGCAATCGATAACAAAATGTCAGACAGAACAGCTCCGCAAGCTAGTCTCGCAAGGCCTGTTGAACACAGCGAATTCGTTATAGACATCGAACGGGTATCCCTGATTGAGAAATCGATGGACTCTGAGAGGCGGACAACATTTGATCCGAGATCATGTTATTCAAACCTTAATACTCGACAATTTATCGTAAAAAAACGACAAGCACTAGCGGGCGGTGAATCTGGAGTGTAACAAGAGAAAAACCGCACATACACAATCTAAATTAATATCAAGTAGGCAGTATCTGAGCGGATTTTCAAGAACATTTACCCCATAACGACTCTGCGCATTTTTTGCGCCACATAGGCCAGGCTCACGACAGTCATACCAGCACATACCAGTAGCGCAGTGGTCACCGCTACCATGCTGACGGCCTCTCCTTTTAAGACCTGATTCATCATCTGATTTTGTGCCAGCACAGGAACCCATTGAAACCAGGCGGGCTCGCGTCCGGGAAAAATAATAGGCATCAGCGTAATCATCGGCACAAACATACTGATCATCTGGTTACGGACTTGCGCTTCTTTATACCCTTTACAATCCAGCGCAATCGCAATCTGAATTGCCGCGAGACTGGCGGCAAGCGGCAGCAATACCCATAAAAATCCGAGTGCATCATGGATACCGAACTGAAATTCAGCACGCAGAGTCTCATTACGTATCAGCCATTGCGACGGGAAAAAACTAAAAATGGTTAGCACCACGACACCCATACTCACCGCCGCGACCGCTCCCCATTTGCCAACGGCTAGTTGCCAGCCGGAGACCGGATTCATCATCAGCGGCTCCAGCGAGCCACGCTCACGCTCACCCGCGGTGGTATCGATTGCTGCATACATGCCGCCCAAAACAATCGCCATCAATACCATCATCGGCAACATCGTTGTGATCGTCGCCTTGCGCTCGTCTGCACTTTGCAAATGACGCTCCTTCACTTCCATCAATTGCAAAATTTCTGGCGACACCCCGCGCATCATCAGGCTTAGGGAAGCATTCTCCTGCGAATAGCCATCGAGTATCCGTTTCAATGGCCGCAAACCGAATTCAGCCTGACGGTTCGAGGTATCGTAGGCAATGACCAGAGTGACTTTTTCACCGGCAGATAACTTCTCCTGAAAATGCTCGGGAATTAATAGAACAGGCTGATCAATTTCTTTGTTCCTCGATTTGGCTTCGTAGTCAGAGGGAGCCTGTTTGATCTGATACCCCTGACGAAGAATAAAATTCTCCAACGCGGGAGCGTGCTGCATGCCGACCACCAGCACGCTGCGTTTTTCCTCCTGCGACTCTACTTGAGAGAGCACAACTGAAAAAATAAACAAAATCAGAGGTACGCCGAGCAATGATCCGAGCAGGGCAACCAGCAAAGTGCGGCGGTCGCGCA
This sequence comes from Undibacterium sp. Xuan67W, assembly GCF_049340165.1. Taxonomy (NCBI): domain Bacteria; kingdom Pseudomonadati; phylum Pseudomonadota; class Betaproteobacteria; order Burkholderiales; family Oxalobacteraceae; genus Undibacterium; species Undibacterium sp. Xuan67W. The sequence continues at coordinate 92,781 of NZ_JBMPPN010000011.1, read as the reverse complement.
AGGCATCTTTAATCTCTTTACGAAAAATAGCAAACATAGCGTTCATCCATTGCCTCTTGTGATGGTTGTGGCTGGCGTCAAAAATGCCAGCTTGACGAATGCATCTTCAAAATTTGGTTCAGCCGCGTATTGCAATAACTCGGATACCGTACCACTCGCCACATTACGTCCCTGTGCAACGATCACGACTTGATCGCAGAGCCGTTCAACTTCCTGCATGATGTGCGTAGAAAAAATAATACATTTTCCTCCGCCTTCCGGCGATCTGAGCCAGCGCAAAAATTCACGTAAAGCTCGGGTAGCGACCACATCCAGTCCGTTAGTCGGCTCATCGAGAATGATATTCTTGGGATCATGGATCAAGGCACGTGCCAGCGCTGTTTTCATCCTCTCACCCTGACTGAACCCTTCGGTACGCCGATCCAGCAAGGCCTGCATATCTAACCAACGCGCAAGCTGATGCGTGCGTTGCTCGATCAGGCCGCGCTCCATGCCATGCAAGCTGCCGTAATACTGAATATTTTCCCGCGCAGTCAACCGTGGGTATAAGCCGCGGGCGTCTGATAACACTCCCATTGTTGATTGCGTTCCCTGCTGGCCCGCTTTGACTTGGACGCCATCCACCGTGATGTCACCGCGGTCGGGCGCCAGTAAAGAAGCAATCATCCGCAGACTGGTTGTTTTACCAGCACCATTCGCTCCGAGCAAACCAGTAATCGCGCCGTCTTCAGCGCGAAAACTTACACCATCAACGGCCTTCACTGACTCTTGCTGTCGCTTGCCAAAATTCAGATTGAGCTTAAATACCGGTTTGCCCTGACGGATAAATGCCTTATGTAAATCATTCACGATAATCATGGTTTGACTCCCGGTTGAGTCGCAACTGAGGTGTCAGGCGTACTGACTGGACCAGTCACAGACTTCGCTTTGGGCAGTTGCCATGCTAGCGGTCGCGGAATCTGACGGACACAAGTCGCATCAACTTTGAGCGCATCCGCATCTTCTTTTGCATTCAGATAGCGATACACCACATCCCGGACACAACCCTGTGTCAGCAAGCCATGCCCTGCATTATCAATACTCAGATGCCGCGCATTCGCTCCCAGCGCTTTCGCGACGCCCTCGCCATGGCGGGTTGGAGTAACAGGATCAATCCCCCCGCTCAGCAACAAGACGGGTGCCGGGCTAACAGGAACCGTATAAAAACCTGCCGGGATAGTCGCGTGTGGCCAGGCGCTGCAAACAGATTCATACAGTTGCTCCATGACTTTTTCAAACTCATCGGCAGCAGGCTTGCTGGCTGGCCGGCCAAATGCTTCACCACACCAGACCGAGAAATGCATGCCGTAAGAGATGCCTATCGGCGACGGCAATCCGAAGGAACCGCTGAGGGTGACCAAGGGCGAGTAATTCCCTTGTTCGGCCTGTGTCAGTGCATACGGCAAAGCAGAGACGCTAGTCGGTACATACAAGGTTTTATGCACCATCCCTAATAACATATCCTGCGTAATCGTCGCAGAAACCGGCGATCCCAAACGGGGGTGGATAAACGATGTTTTCTGCGGCAGGCTGGCTAATAATTTTTTCCAGCGCAGCGCCAGCTCAGGATATGCCGCGTTGCACGCACTATCTCTGGTGCAATAAGTAAATAGTCCATCGAGTCCCCTCTGGGCATCTTCAGCCGGCAGGCGCATATCCGGCGGCACCACGCCATCAATCACCATACGCTTCACCGATTGCGGATACTGACGTAAAAATTCCAGACCTGCACGGGTGCCATAAGAGGCGCCAACCAGATTGATCTTGCCGTAGCCCTGATGCAATCGCACGGCCTCTAAATCCTGTACCGAAATACTGGTACTGAAATACCGCAGATCTCCATAAGGCAGTGCTTGCAGGTTTTTCATGCAGGTCAGCGTCAATTGCAGTGATTGTTCTTTGCTGATCAATTCACTGCCGTTTTCTAATTCAGGACATCGCAAGGGTGCACTGCGCCCGGTGCCGCGCTGATCAACAAAGACCAGATCACGGCGACGGTTCAGACGTCCCAATACCAGCTGCCCCCAGGCCGCGACATTGATCGCACTCTGACCGGGACCACCAGCCAAAACAAAGACGGCATCAGATAATTTATTTTTATCCTGAGATGGCACCACAACAAAATGAACATCGATTTTCTTCCCGTCCGGCTGTGCGGGATCAAGCGGTCGCTGTATCTGTCCGCACTGCACTTCCTGAGGAAAATCCGGAATCCGGCATGGCTTGGTCGCCGCCTGATTGGTTGCTGCCTGTACTGCCATAGGACTACTCAGGCTCAATGCCAGACTCAGGCCAGCCATTCTGACGATCGTAGTGAAAAACAAATCCATCTCCTTTCAATAAACTTTTCTGCAACGGCATTGGATCTTGCCAGCTTTATTCTTTGTTATGCAAACCTGCGACGGAACACTGCCTCATGCGACGAACTAGCCTAAATCGACGACTAATAATCAATCAGGACTTACGCAATACGACAAATTATTTATCAATCGCCACATAAAATCCGCAGGCTGGATGCGGCTTGCAGAGGCATTTCGTGCTAACAGGCGCAATCCGCTTGCGGATTAGTTAGGGTTGTAATATTTCATACTGGCGCTTACTCCTGCCTTTTTTCTGTGTCTCTGTGTCTCCGTGCCTCATTGGTGAGAGGTCTTAGTTTTTTGTGCAAGTCCATCAATATTCAATGAGCCGACCACAGTCACTTCTCCGGTATCAGGTATATGGTGTCACATCGACAGCAAATATTTTTTTACAGGTGCGGGTAATGCAGCCTGCTCTACCTGCGCCATATCTAACCAGACCCAGCGTGGTTCAGCGACTTGTAAACTGAGACGAGCCACATTAAATTGCAACACAGATGCGTATAGTTTGAAATGGGTAAATCCATGCGAAAACCCCGGCAATTGCTGAATTCCTTCGATATCACCGAAGCGGGCAGCATACTTTTTTGCGGCCAGACTTTGCTCAGGAAAATCATGTATTTCGTCAGCAGACGCATCAGGATTACGCTCTTGCATACCATCCAGCTCAGGTAAAGAAAGCAAGCCGCCCCAGATGCCACTATCAGGCCGCTGCTCCAATAAGACTTTGCTCTGATACCGCAACACCAGCATCAGCGTATGTTTTTCCTTGGATTCTTTTTTGGGCTTACGTGTTGGCAGCTCGGCGGTGCGCTGCTCTGCATAAGCCACGCAACTCTCCTGCATTGGACAACGCCCGCACGAAGGACTGCTACGCGTACATAAAGTAGCCCCCATATCCATCAATCCCTGGGTATAGGATTCAATATCAGTTTCCGGCAATAGCGCCCGCGCCCGCAGCCACATATCGTCTTCAATTTTCTTCATTCCGGGATACCCGGCAATACCAAAAACCCGGGCGAATACGCGCTTGACATTCCCATCCAGAATTGCCGCACGGGTACCATAAGAAAATGCCGCAACCGCTGCTGCAGTCGATCTCCCTATACCTGGCAATTGCTGTAATAGCTGAGGATCACTAGGGAAGCGTCCCGCGTAAAGCGCAACGACTTGCTTGGCACATTGATGCAAATTACGCGCGCGGGTGTAATAACCAAGCCCGCTCCAATGCGCCATCACATTCTCTGACGCTGCCTCAGCGAGCGCAAAAATGCTAGGGAAGCTATCGAGAAAACGTTGATAGTAGGGAATCACTGCCGCTACCTGAGTTTGCTGCAACATGATTTCAGACAGCCAGACCCGATAGGCATCGCTGGTGTTCTGCCAGGGCAGCTCGTGACGCCCATATTGTTTTTGCCATTGAATTAATGTGGCAGAAAAACTGGGATCGGCATACGCAGATTCTGGCAGCGCACTGACTGCATGGTTCAAGGAGACCGCTTTTGTGGTGCCAGCCGTCATAGAGCATGCCACATCACTCTTCGCCGCACTTGTTTTGGAGGTGCTTGATTTCATTAAACACAAACAGAAAAGAAAGTGCATTAAGTATAAAGGTAATTTTGTCAATTTGATGACAGAAATACCCGAGACTCCCGCCTCAATCCTGCGAGCTCAGAATCAATTCTGTATTCTATTAAGATGAATTTTTACCATCGAATTCCTCTACAAAATTCAAACGCAGACTAGCGCAAAAAATGTGCAACTTAACTTGCAAAGAAAGCCGAAGCCTAGGATAATCGCGTCCTCTGTTCATCCTTGAATAAAGATGAAGAAAGCCCGCTTTCACCAGCGGGCTTTTTTCATCTTTGATTGAGGGACGCTCGCTGATTGGCTTTCAAGCTCCCTACGCGTATTAATTTGTTGTCGTACTAGATTTCGTTACATGAAAAATAATTCAACTGATTCCACTGGCTTACCTCTTCAAAAAAGCGCATCAACTCTTACCCTCGGCATTAAAAAACGTCTGAGCATAGGAACTAAAGAAGCTAAAGAACCGGCTCACTCTGCGATCGAAGCAAAAACAATTGCGGTGCAAGCTGTCGTGCATGAGCAAATCATGGCAGACGCAATGCCCGTTGTATCTGCTCAGGTTACCGTCATCACCAAACGTCGGTCCAAGCTCGCACCCGTGCTGACGCCAGCCTCGCAGTCCGAACCGGAATGCCTGACGAGCACCGAGCTTGACACGCCAGCATTGCCAAGCGAAGAAGTCGCAGAGACGAAGCCAAAAATAGGTGCTGAAAAACAGGCAGAAGAAGCGGTAAAAGAAACAGTACAAGAACAGATAACAGAAACCGCCGCAGCGGACGTCGCGTTATCAGAGGTTTCTGACAACGCAGAGACCATAGCAGATCCGGTCAAACAAGAAATCCTGTCGCAGGTACCGGCGACAGCGGCAGAAAGTGAATTCACTGATTACACCGTGGGCAGCGTTAACAATGTTGCAGCACCGGTTGTTGTCGTAAAAAAATCGAGCTCACGCTTAAGTAAAAAGTTGATCGTGACACCTGAAACTAACGCGGCACTGTCCGTGTCTTCTGTTTCAGTTTCAGCACCACCTGTTGCAGCAAACATCGTACAAAGCGCAGTACAAAGCGAGCCAGCGCAAATTGAATCCAGTACCGTCACCAAACGTGCACCTCGCGTCTGGAAACAAGAAGCGGCACCCGTTGTCAAAGTCAATATCGCGACTGTTGATACCTCGGCTTACGTATTGCCAACGATAAAAGAAGCCGCCAAACGCGGACGTAAGCCAAGTGAATTCCAGTTTGAAAATGACGAAATCCGCGCGCTAAATGCAGTGGAGTCTGCCGAGCTGAAATCCGTTGCCAGAGCCAAGGCAAGAAAAGCGTCAACAGGTACGGCAAGTGCAACATCCGCCGAACAGTTAGAGCAATATCGTAAAAAACTGACCAAGCTGATACAGATCGGTAAGGACCGTGGTTATCTGACGCATGCAGAAATCAATGATCATTTGCCGGAAAACGTCTCCGATCCTGAAATGGTACAAGGCATCATCAGTACACTCAACGATATGGGCGTTGCTGTGTACGATCAGGCACCGGATGCCACGATGCTGCTACTGACTGACAGCGTCGTGACGGCGGTCAGCGATGACGAAGCCGAAGCTACCGCTGCTGCGGCACTTTCAACCGTCGACGCTGATTTTGGCCGCACCACCGATCCTGTACGTATGTATATGCGCGAAATGGGCGGCGTCGAATTATTAACCCGCAGCGGCGAAATCGAGATTGCTAAACGCATCGAAGACGGCTTGAAAGATATGCTGCAAGCCATCTCAGCCAGTCCAAGTACGATTGCAGAAATGCTGGCAATTGCCGACAAGATCGCTAAGGATGACATCAAGATTGATGACATCATTGATGGTCTGATCGATCCTGACGCCAAGGAAGATAATAGTCTGACCAGCATCGCTGCGGCTCAAGATGATAGCGACGAAGCAGATGAGGAAGACGAAGAAGATGCCGTCAGTGCAGACGCTGTCAGTGAAGAGCAATTACTGCAATTAAAAAATGCAGCACTGCTCAAATTTGCCGTCATCGGCCGCCAGTTTGAAAAGATGCGCGAACTGGAATCTAAAGAAGGCTATCAATCTTCCAATTATGTAAAAGCGCAAGAGCGTATTTCGCAAGAGCTGCTGGGCATACGTTTTACCGTAAAGACGACAGAAAAATTATGCGACACCTTACGCAAGCAAATGGCAGAGCTGCGTCAGATAGAGAAAAAAATGCAGGATTTGCTGATTAATAAATGCGGCATGCCACGCGCGCATTTCATCGCTAAATTCCCTGGCAATGAAACGAATGCCACATGGTTGGGTAACGAGATCGACAGTAACCAAGTACATAGCGCGGCCCTGCAACGCCATATCCATGCAGCGAATGAGCTGCAGCAGAAGTTCGTCGCACTGGAAGAAAAAGTGTCCATGCCACTCAGCGATTTGCGTAAGACCAATAAGCAAATGGTGGCAGGCGAAAAACGTGCGGCAGATGCCAAGCGTGCGATGACTGAGGCCAATTTGCGGCTGGTGATTTCGATTGCAAAGAAATATGTGAATCGTGGACTGCAATTCCTTGATCTGATTCAGGAAGGCAATATCGGCTTACTCAAAGCCGTTGATAAGTTTGAATATCGTCGTGGTTATAAATTCTCAACCTATGCGACCTGGTGGATACGCCAGGCGATTTCGCGGGCGATTGCTGATCAGGCCAGAACCATCCGCGTACCTGTGCATATGATAGAGACCATCAATAAGATGAACCGTATCAAACGTCAGTTGATGCAGGAAAGCGGCGTAGAACCTGATCCGGCAATCATTGCGAAGAAGATGGAAATATCCGAAAGCAAAATCCGCGAAATCATGAAGATCGCGAAAGAGCCGGTGTCAATGGATACGCCTATCGGTGACGACGGCGACTCTCAACTCGGCGATTTCATTGAGGATAGTCACACTCTGTCGCCAATGGCTGCGGCAATGCAGGCCTCTGTTCAGGAGAAGTTGAAAGAAGTACTGGACTCACTCAGCCCGCGCGAAGCAAAAGTATTACGCATGCGCTTTGGTCTGGAAATGGTCAGCGACTATACTCTGGAAGAAGTCGGTAAGCAGTTTGAAGTGACGAGGGAGCGGATACGCCAGATTGAAGCGAAGGCAATGAAAAAATTGCGCCACCCTTCTCGCTCAGATCAGTTGAAGAGTTTGCTGGAAAGTCACTAATTCCCGGATGCCAACTCACGCCAGATAAGACTACGCGTGAGTTGGTCTGCGGATACTCCACACAGTTGCGTACCCTGCCCGGGATAAACAGCATCGTTTATCCAAAGTCCTACACTCGGATAACGCCGTGAGCGGCATTTAGACAAACCCGCATTGCAAGATCATATTTATTTATATGATATAAACGACATCCCGGCTTGCAAGACACGAGAGCTTTCTTTAGCATCAACGCTATCAGTATTTTCTTCAGAACTGCCGATTCAGACCACCATGAACAAAGCATTTTTTGCCGGCACCCTCCTCAGTCTGAGTCTTGCATCTGTCTACGCGCAAGACCCTGTGTATCTGATTTATTCAGACCGCGTTCCTTATACAGAAACCAGCAAAGACGGAGATGTGCAAGGGGTCATTGCGGATCCGGTGAAACAAGTTTTTCGACGGGCAAAGATCGACTACCAGTGGAGAAATGTACCGATCAACCGGCAGTTGCAAATCATAGAAAACAATCAGGAAAAAGCCTGTCTGATTGGTTTTTTTAAAAACCATCAGCGCGCATTACTAGGTAAATTTACCCGTGCTATCTATCAGGACGGCCCGACCATCGCTGTTGTCGCCAGCGACAATTCGCAACTGGGTGACATCAAGACAATCGACGACCTGCTCAGTAATCAAAAGCTGATTTTACTTAATAAATCCAGCTATTCTTACGGCGCACAAGTTGATAAAAAAATTAAGCAGTGGGATCCAACGATAGAGCTGACCACCGCGGATAATCTGCATCTGTTTCAGATGATTTCTTACCGGCGTGCAGATTACTTTTTTCTGACACTTGACGAGGCAATGCAATTAGTAAGGCGATTCGAGCTTAATCCTAATGCTTACCGCTACCTGTCTTTTCCGGAATTAGGTCCCGGCAATCAGCGCCATATATGGTGTACCAGGCAGGTCAGTGATACGACCATCGAAAAACTGAACAAAGAAATTGAAAAGCTCACCAATAAATAATTGGTGAGCTTTTTTATGTGGTTTGATCTGTATTGAACTACAGATCAACTTGAAGAAATTTTAAAAAAACTGATTCGTAATACGATCAAAAAAAACAGCCTATCAAGCCGCCTTGAGCGCACTCAACTCGGCTGACAAAGCATTTTTCAGTTTCGCTTCCATCTCATTCAGTTTGCCCTTCTGTGCATCCATCTCTGCCTGAATCGCCTCGAAGGAATTGATTTTTTCTTCCAGACTATCCGTTGCCACATGAATCCGTTGTATCGATTGCATACGGTTTTTCAACTGACCTTTGTGTTCGCGGATCTGCGCCTCTAACGGTGCCATCACAACTTTTTGCCAGGCTTCGACATCACGGTTTGCTTGTAAAAAACTTTGTTTTACGCGCGCGGCAATTGAGTCAAAAAACTTTTGCATGACCACCACACGGGGCTTGGTCAGCAAAGTCGTAGCGCTGAATTGCTTTTGAAATACCGCTTCTACCGCATTGACTTCCTGTATGTATTTTTGCAAAGAAAACGGCATCGGCGCAGTCAATGCCAAGCCGTGTTCTGTCGAAAATTTACGGTACATGATCGTCATCATCTCCGAAATTTCGTCAGTCTTTTTATTTGAGGCCTGGAGATTAAATTTGATATTGCTAAAGAATTGTTTGACCGCATCCTTCAGTCCAGATGAAAAATTACTGCTCTCCATTTCATCACGGGCTTTACGAATCTCTTCACGCAGAATATCCATACCCAGGCTTGTATAAACTTCGGTAGAGAGACGGGTGAAGACTGCGCGCGTTCCCTGCATTTTGATCAGGCTGGCATCAAATTCTTTTTTCTCTGCATCGATACGACGCATCATGTGTTCGATCACATTGACGTTCTTGCCACGCAAGCTTTTCAGCTCCATCATCTGTTCAACAACACTACGGCTGCGGGCAGAGAGAATCGCCTGCTGTCCGCCTGTGATTTCGTTGATATCAGACGACATCTGGGCACGAATAATTTCCTGTTTCGACGGGATTAATTCTTTAGACAGTGCATATTCCAGGGTAGGCAAGCGGCTCTTGGCAAGTAACGGTGCATCTTTATTGATTTTGGCGACCAAGCCTTTTTGTGCAGAGACCGGGAAAATTTGTTTTTCATCGATAGACAGATTATGTGCCACCGTCGAGATCTGATGCTTGATCTGACTCTCGATTTCTTCGGGTGTGCGTAACTCATCCCACATGCTATCAATCTTATTCAGCACAACCATGCGACCTGGACCACCGCCGATGTGATTGCGCCAAACATCGATATCGCTCTTGGTCACGCCAGTGTCGGCAGCCAGAATAAACAAAACCGCATGCGCGTTCGGAATCAGATTCAGCGTCAATTCAGGCTCGGTACCAATCGCATTCAAGCCTGGTGTATCAACGATGATCAAGCCTTCTTTGAGCAAAGGGTGCGGGAAATTCACAATCGCATGACGCCATTGAGAAATTTCGACCATGCCGTTTTCATCGATTTCTAGCGGCGCATCGGGGTCATCTTCGTCAAACAGTCCATAGGATTTTGCTTCTTCTATGGATACTTTTTTCGTCAGGCTAACTTGCTTAAATGCTTCGAGCATACCGTCGCCAGAGCTGATATTCAGCGGCAGCACGGTCCAGACGTTGTGCTGGCCTTTGTAATCGCTGGTCGATTGCGCTTCTTTGCGAGTCTCAATCGGCAGCAGACGAATGCAAGGCGGGATTGTTTCGTCATACAACAACTCAGTCGGGCACATGGTGGTGCGACCGGCTGATGACGGCAAAATACGCTGACCATAATCCGCAAAGAAAATCGCGTTAATTAATTCAGATTTGCCACGTGAAAATTCCGCAACAAAGGCGATAGATAATTTGTCATCCACCAGTCTTTCCAACAAACGCGAAATACGCTGATCGCTGGCGGCATCGGCCATATCCGATCCACTTATCCACGCGCGATATTGTTCAAGCGCGTTCACCACACCTTTGCGCCAATCGCTGTATTCCTGGAATTTTTGAACCAGATTACTCATGTTGCCCTCAAATAATATTTTTAGTATCCGGAGAATCTAGCATTTTGGCCTATTTTTGACAATTTATGCAGTAAAAAGTGCTGCGTTGGCCTTGTTTGATCTGTCGTATTGTTGTTCCGCAGAGCCGACATTGCTCGCCAGCACGATCATATACGAAATATGACTGCTGAAAATAGCCTGTTTGTCCATCAACACCGATGAAATCACGCAAAGTACTGCCACCTTTCTCGATAGCAGCCCGCAACGTCAGGCGAATTTCTTCTGCTAGCAGGCGATATCTTGCCAAACTGATACGATGGGCCGAGATTTTTGGGTTGATTTTTGCCCGGAACAGACTTTCGGATGCATAGATGTTGCCAACTCCGACCACAATATCGCCAGCCAGCAAGACTTGCTTGATCGCTGCCCTGCGCTGGCGTGTCTGCTTGTACAACAACTCAGCAGTAAATACATCCTCTAGCGGCTCAACACCCAAAGCTCGCAATAAGAGATGCTGATTCACGTCGCCGTCCTCAGCATCGTGCCAGAGTACAGCACCAAATCGCCGAGGGTCCGTCATGCGTAAAGCCTGTTTGCCAACAACGATATCAATATGGTCGTGTTTTTGCGCTGGCGTCGTCGCAGGAATGATACGTAAATGTCCCGACATACCCAGATGAATTAAGACTGTTCCGTGGTGAAATTCCAGCAACAGATATTTACCGCGCCGACTGGCAGCAAGAACCGTTTGTCCTAGGAGCAATTCCGGCAAATTTTCAGGAAAAGGCCAGCGCAAACCCGCACGCCGGAGAACTACTTGCGTAACTTGTTGTCCGATAAGATGCGGTGCGACACCACGGCGAGTAACTTCAACTTCGGGGAGTTCTGGCATAATTTTATAGGCTGATTAGCTAACCGCCATGTGCAATCGATCAATGAAAAAATTGCGCACCGCCATTGCTGGCACGTGCGGCAACGAAGAAGGTACAAATAAGTATTACGAAAAAATGCTCTCGTCAGGTTGTTTTATACAAACCCTGCGTGATTACAATTTGACACAGAGTCCCGCATCGAAGGTCCCACGCAGATGCGGCTTCAGCGTAAAATCAATCATCGTCAGTCAAATTTGGATATAGTTTTGAAAACTGTTTCGCACACTCATCGCAGCAAAGTTGCATTGCCTTCCACAGCATCCTCCAATTCCAATAATGGCAAGACCGCGTCTATTGTAACGGCTCTGCGAGCAATTGCTCCGACGCTTGCCATCTCCATCCTGCTATCGGCGTGTAACGGTATGTCCCCGCTGAAGTCCGGCATGTCAGAAGACGCGCATCAGGCAGCCGGTGCAACGGATGCGGCGCAAGCAGCGCTGGCGGCAGAGCATGCGATGGGCGAAGGGCAGATCAGCAAACGTGGTGAAGAGAATTTGCCTTCAGTCGCCCTCACTGACGAATTGCTATATAAAATATTGACCTCCGAAATCGCTTTTCAGCGTGGCAACTGGCAGGCCGCCTATGTCACTATTCTTAGCGTTGCTCAGCAAACCCGCGATCCCCGCCTCGCCCGGCGTGCCTCTGAAATAGCGCTTGCCGCCAAACAACCAGGTGAATCACTAACGGCAATCCGCCTCTGGCGCGAACTCGCTCCCAACTCCAACGAGGCGACGCAGTATTACCTCGGCTTCATGGTGATGAATAATAATCTGGCCGAAATTCAATCAGTCTTTGCCGACAAACTCCGTAGCGCAGAATCTAAACAATACGCCTTGCTCATGCTGCAGGCACAGCGCCTGTTAGCGCGTGCGCGTGATAAGAGCGCCGCATTCGACACGCTGGAAGAAATTGTCGCGCCGTACAAAACCACGCCGGAAGCACATCTGGCGCTGGCTCAGGGCGCTTACGCCAGGGGCGACAACAAGCGCGCAGTAACTGAGGCCGAGCTGGTGCTGCAGGCGAAACCTGATTCTCAACTGGCGGTACTCACGATCGCGCAAGCATCCAAACAAGGCGATGCCATGAAAGCGATGGCAGCATTTTTGCAAAAAAATCCAAAAGCTCGTGACGTGCGCCTGGCCTATGGCAGCATTCTGATCGATCAGCATCAGATGGATAAGGCGACGCAAGAATTTGAACAACTGCTGCGCGACAAACCCGACGATATCAATGTGCTTTACACCCTCGGCATCCTGACCATGGAAGGCAAAAAGAAGCCCGGCAATAATCAACTCGCCGAACAATACCTGAGTCGCTATCTGACCGAACTGGAAGCCAACCCGACCGAAGAACGCGACCCGACGCCAGCGCTACTGAACCTGGCTCAACTCGCCGTCGAGCGCGACGATTATCCTGCAGCACAAGCGTGGCTGGCGAAAGTCGAGTCCTATGATGGCCGCAATGCCGCCTATTTCAACACCCAAATCCGGCGCGCTCAGTTGATGGCAAAAGAAGGCAAACTGGCAGATGCAAGACTGTTTTTACGCGATTACAAAGCCGCTAATGACACGGAGCAAGCGCAACTCGCACAAGCCGAAGCGCAACTGCTACGCGAAGCAAAACAAGCTGACGAGGCAAATCGCGTCATGGAAGCCGCCTTGCAACGCTATCCAGACAACACCGATCTGCTGTACGACTACGCCATGCTGGCAGAGTCGCAGAAAAAAAATGAGCTCATGGAAACCGCATTGCGTCGCGTCATTGCACTGGCACCGAATAGCCAGCATGCGTATAACGCGCTTGGCTATTCATTTGCGGATCGTAATATTCATCTGGATGAGGCGCTGACGCTGATTGAAAAAGCCTCCAGCCTGGCACCAAATGACGCCTTTATTCTTGATAGCCTGGGCTGGGTCAAATTCCGCCTGGCGAGATTGGATGACGCAGAAAAAGATCTGCGCCGCGCTTATGAACTACGTCAGGATGCCGAGATCGCAATTCACTTAGGCGAAGTGTTATGGATGCAAGGTCACAAAGAAGATGCAAAAAAACTCTGGCGCGAAGCGAAGGCTGAAGATCCTGAAAACGAGAGCTTAAAAACGACACTACAGCGCTTAAACGTCAAACTGTAATCAGAAAAACTGCATCAACCCGCGTCAGCAACCGAAGATAATCGCCAGTTGATGCAGCTGGCTCTTAAAATATACTCCACCCCAGCATATACAATCCACATCAAATGCACCAAAAAAACAGTGCGGCATCGCCGCATCCAACAAGATACTCCCCTATTTTTTTATTATTGCTATGCCTGAGCATATGCCTAAGCGGTTGCGCCAGCGCACCACGCAAGCCCGCAGATAATGCACCGGAGCGCCGCTACCACAGCAACATACAGATCAATGGCCGCATTCTGGTCCGTTATCAGCAGAACGATAAACCACAAAGTTTGCCCGGCAGTTTTGAATGGCAACAAACAAGCAGCGACCTCACCATCACCCTGTCCTCTCAGTTAGGACAAACGATCGCCACTATCAAGCAATCAGCGACGGGCGCTAGTCTGCAACAAGCAGGCCAGGAAACTCGCTATGCCAGCGATATCGATAGCCTCCTGACCGAGAGCCTTGGCTGGTCACTTCCCGTCAGCGGCCTGCGTGACTGGCTACAGGCATTTAGCCGCAACCCGCAAGGCCAGCGCACAGCACTGGCCGCGCAAGACAATACAGAAATCGACACCGATGGTTGGCACCTGCGATACGCGACCTGGGATAGCGGCGGCAGCATGGCACACCCTAAACGCATCGACCTGCAACGCACCACGCTGCAAGCAGGAGAACTATCCTTGCGCATCGCGATAGATCAATGGACGCCGCAATGATCCGCAACTTAGTTAATTGCGCGGCACCGGCCAAACTCAATTTGTTTTTGCATGTCACCGGTCGACGTGCGGATGGCTACCATTTGCTGCAAACGGCATTCCAATTACTCGACCATGGCGACTCTCTCGATTTCGAGGTGCGCGATGATGCGCAGATAGTGCGTGTCAACGACATCCCCGGCGTACCCACCGAGAGCGACCTGGTTATTCGCGCAGCAAAGCTATTGCAAGCCAATGCAGGAGTACAACTCGGCGCAAATATAACTTTGCACAAAAAACTTCCCATGGGTGGCGGCCTCGGGGGCGGCTCTTCTGATGCTGCAACAACATTAATCGCACTGAATCATGCATGGCAGTGCGGACTGAGCCGGATCAGCCTCATGGAACTTGGCCTGCAACTGGGCGCCGACGTCCCGTTTTTTATCTTCGGGCAAAACGCTTTTGCTGAAGGCATCGGCGAAAAACTACAGGCGATCAACACTCCCGATAGCTGGTTCGTCGTCATCGAACCGGGAGTGCAAGTCCCGACACCAGCAATTTTTTCGGCAAAAGAGTTGACACGAGACACAAAACCCATCAGAATAGCGAACTTTTCCAGCCATTCAAAAATGGAATGGAAAAACGACCTGCAAATAGTTGCTTGTTCTTTGTTTCAAGAAGTTGATGCAGCCATTAAATGGCTTAAAACTTTCGGTGACGCCAGAATGACAGGATCGGGAGCTTGTGTATTTTGTGCATTTTCTGATGAGGCAAACGCCGATCAAGTGCTGACGCAGGTACCTGACAAATGGACAGCATGGAAAGCAAAAGCAATTCGTCAACACCCGATGACGCATTTGCTGCAGAGTGAAAAAAATTTGGTTTGATGTTGAAATCCCGCTAAAATAGCGGCTCAGAATTCAGCATCAGATAAACGGTTGTGTAGGGGATTCGCCAAGCTGGTTAAGGCACTGGATTTTGATTCCAGCATACGAAGGTTCGAATCCTTCATCCCCTGCCATTAAATATAAAGCCGCCGCATAAAATGTGCGGCGGCTTTTTTCAATTTTACCAGCGGCGTTTTTGCTAAAACACTAAGCAAAGTTTGAGTAAAAACGTCTGACCCTCAATTAAGCCGATAGGTCCTGCCATGGCAAGTGCGCGCGCAAATGACAATATGATGGTGTTCACTGGCAACGCCAATCCTACTTTGGCGGCAGGGGTAGCCAAGCAATTAGGAATCCCACTCGGTAAAGCCGACGTATCCAAATTCTCTGACGGAGAAGTCATGGTCGAGATCAATGAAAACGTCCGCGGTAAAGACGTTTTTGTATTGCAATCGACTTGCGCACCGACCAACGACAACCTGATGGAAATCATGCTGATGGTCGATGCTCTGAAACGCGCATCTGCTGGCCGCATCACCGCTGCGATCCCTTATTTTGGTTATGCACGTCAGGATCGTCGTCCACGCTCTGCACGCGTTGCGATCTCGGCAAAAGTGGTTGCCAATATGTTGGAAGAAGCGGGTGTTGACCGCGTCCTGATCATGGATCTGCACGCAGATCAAATCCAGGGTTTCTTTGATATTCCTGTTGATAATATTTACGCATCGCCTATTTTGCTAGGCGATCTGGTTGCAAAAAATTACGAAGATTTGCTGGTTGTATCGCCTGACGTCGGCGGCGTAGTTCGCGCCCGCGCATTGGCGAAGCGCCTGGGTTGTGATCTGGCGATTATTGATAAGCGCCGTCCAAAAGCAAATGTATCCGAAGTCATGAACATCATCGGTGAAGTCGAAGGCCGCAATTGCGTGATCATGGATGACATGGTTGATACTGCAGGCACCCTGACTAAAGCAGCCGAAGTTCTGAAAGAGCGTGGTGCGAAAAAAGTATTGGCCTACTGCACACATCCGGTATTGTCTGGCCCAGCAATTGCACGCATCTCCAGCTCGCCGTTAGATGAACTGGTGGTAACCGATACAATTCCACTGTCAGACGCAGCAAAAGCCTGCACTAAGATACGTCAGTTGTCCTGTGATAGCTTATTAGCTGAGACCTTCCGTCGCATTACGAAGGGTGAATCAGTAATTTCACTGTTCACCGATTAATTTTTCTGCGCACTGATGTATTTTTAAAAATACATCAGTGCGTTTTTCTGTATCTCTGGTCGCGGAGATACAAAACCGCAAGTTGAGTCTTGCATTTTTTGGAGTAACACCATGAAAGTAATCGCATTTGCACGCAAAGAACAGGGGACCGGAGCGAGCCGCCGCCTGCGCAATGCTGGCCAAACACCTGGCATCATCTACGGCGGCACAGAAGCCCCTGTATCTATCACTTTGGATCACAATGCGCTGTACCACGCATTGAAAAAAGAAGTGTTCCACTCCTCCATTCTGGATCTGGAAGTTGATGGCAAAGTAGAAAAAGTATTGTTGCGCGACTTCCAAGTCCACGCATACAAACAATTGGTATTGCACGCTGACTTCCAACGTGTTGATCCTAACAAAAAGATCCACGTTAAAGTGCCTCTGCATTTCATCAATGCTGAAGTATCTCCAGCCGTAAAATTGAACGCAGCTGTTATCAGCCACGTTGTAGTTGAACTGGATATCTCTTGCTTGCCAGCAGATTTGCCAGAATTCGTTGAAGTTGACCTGTCCAAACTGGAAGCCGGTCAATCTATTCACGTTTCTAGCCTGGTATTGCCAAAAGGTGTATCCGCAGTTGTACACGGTGATGACGCAACCGTCGCTATCGCTGTTGTTCCAGCTGGCGCAACATCCGCTGAAGCAGAAGCGAAGTAATTTTCTGCTCTCCGTAAAAAAACCGCCTTCAGGCGGTTTTTTTACGTCTGTAGAACGGACATCAATCGATACTAAACTCGTAATTTCCATAAGGCAGCGGCGATTGCGCTTCGACCAAAGGATAGTGGTCTAACGGAAAATCCAGACTACGTACGACACGATGAAATTATATAAATTAAATCGAATAAAGTATCCTTACGATTCTTGCGATAAAGTTAAAATCGAATGATGTATTGAGCTTTTCACGAAACGATAACTAAACAAAGGCATGTATGCGAATCAAGATAAAGTCCGATCAAAATCCTCATCCGGCGCTACTCGCCTGCCTGCCGAAAGCACTACTCACATTAATAGCCTTAGCTAGTCTTGTTACACCAATATCACCATCGGCTGCGGCCTCAGCGTCACCCGCCACACCACTCAATCCCGTCATCAAATATGACATAGGCTATGACATCGTCAGCCCTGTCCATGCACAGCATGGGATGGTTGCGAGTGAGCAGGGACTGGCGACACAGGTTGGCATCGATATTTTAAAGCGTGGTGGAAATGCGATTGATGCTGGTGTTGCGGTCGGTTTCGCACTTGCTGTAGTACTGCCCAATGCAGGCAACATCGGTGGTGGCGGTTTTATGTTGATTCATGATGCCAAATCCGGCAAAGATGTTGCCCTCGATTTTCGCGAAATGGCGCCGATACGTGCGACACGCGATATGTATCTCGATCAGTCAGGTCAGGTCATTCCAGGCAAATCCTTATATTCACACCTTGCGGTCGGCGTACCGGGCACCGTTGCCGGTCTCAGTCTCGCGCTGAATAAATTCGGCACCATGACGCTGTCCGACGTCATCGCGCCAGCAATCCGGCTAGCTGAGCAAGGCTTTGAAGTCAGTCCTCATCTGGCCAGTATTCTGGGCGCAGAACGTGATCACTTAGGCGCGTGGGAGTCGAGTAAAGCGATTTTTTTCAAAAATGGACGCCCTTTGCTCGCCGGAGAAAAGTTAGTTCAAAAAGATTTAGCCAACTCACTAAAACTCATTGCGAAAGACGGCCCTCAAGCTTTTTACCAAGGCAGTATTGCAAAAAAAATTGCTGCTGAAATGGCCAAACATCAAGGCGTGATTGGCATTGATGATCTCAACAACTATAAGGTCATAGAGCGCGAACCGGTCAAAGGCAATTATCGCGGCTATCAGGTCATGTCGATGCCGCCACCCAGCTCGGGCGGCATCCACATCATACAGATGCTCAATATGCTGGAGCACTTCCCTATCAAGGAGCAAGCGAGTAATAGCGCGCAGAATTTACATCTGATGACCGAAGTCATGAAGCTGGCTTATGCCGACCGATCCGAATATCTCGGCGATCCCGATTTTTTTAAAGTACCCGTAAAAGCGCTGACCTCAACGGCGTATGCCGACGAGCTCGTCAAAAAAATCAACGCCGATCACGCTACGCCGTCCGCACAAATCAAGCCGGGCAATGTCACGCCATACGAGAGTGATCAGACCACGCATTTTGCGACCGCCGATCAGCACGGCAATGTAGTTGCCACGACTTACACCTTAAACCTGAATTTTGGCAGCGGTATCGTCGCGGCAGGTACCGGCATCACCTTAAACAATGAAATGGATGATTTTTCAGTGAAGGCCGGAACACCAAATGCATTCGGTCTCATTGGCGGCGATGCGAATGCCGTCGCTGCCTATAAACGTCCGCTCAGCTCAATGTCTCCGACGATTATCCTGAAGGATGGAAAACCATTCATGACAACCGGCAGTCCGGGAGGCAGCCGTATTATCTCGACGACCCTGCAAACTATTTTGAATGTCATTGACCATGGCATGAACGTCGCACAAGCCACCATTACGCCGCGGATCCATCATCAGTGGGTGCCCGATCAGATGCGCGCAGAGCGGGGCATCAGCGTGGACACCTTACGCATCTTAGAACTCAAAGGTCACAATCTAAAAATCTCTCCTGCCATGGGGCGGACGCAGATCATACAAATCGGTGCCGATGGCTTCGACGGCTACTCCGATCCGCGTAATCCAGACGGCAAAACCTTGGGTTATTAAATCTTCATTGATCACGCAAATGGCACCAGCCATCATTAAGCAGCACCACTTGCAAGCGCTTGATATGAATCAAGCGCTTTACTGATCTAACGCAATTCCAGAGAGCCCTCGCCCACTACAATTGCCCGATGGAAAATATCTATTCCCTCTGGAGATCGTAGTGGCCATAGAATTATATAAAGACGCTCATCACATCTGTCTGATATTCAATGATCTCGTCAAGGATGCCGGCGATAACGCGGTACAAGCGAACCAATTTTTGATTGTGTCAGACGGACAAGGTGCCCTGCTTGATCCGTCTGGCAATATTACCTATAACAGCCTGGTATTAGCGGTGCAACGCTATTTACCCAAGAAAAATCTCAAATACCTTTTTGCATCACATCAGGATCCGGACATCATCGGCGCTCTGGATAAGTGGTTGTTCAGTACGGAATGCCAGCTCTATGTATCGCAGCTATGGTCGCGTTTTGTACCGCATTTTTGCAATCTGAACCGCTCAGACGGCAGAATTGTCGGCATCCCGGACGAAGGTATGCCTATTCCTATGGGTGTTACGACTATTCATGCTGTTCCCGCACATTTCTTGCATGCCGAAGGTAACTTTCAGTTCTACGATAGCCGCTCCAAAATCTTGTTCTCAGGTGATATGGGGGCATCAATGGTAGACGCACGTGATGTCAGTCAACCCATCACGACAAAGGAGGAATTTTTAGATCAGTTACCAGCCATGCGGGGGTTTCATCAACGTTACATGGTGTCAAATAAAGTCTGCCGTTTGTGGGCAAACATGGTCAGAAGTATGGATATTGCGATGATGGTACCGCAGCACGGACGTTATTTCGTCGGGCGAGAAGCAATTCATGCTTTTCTGGACTGGGTAGAGAACCTGCAATGCGGGATCGATTTATTTACCCAGGAACACTATCGGTTTCACGGGCAGAAGTTAGCCGTATAAACAATCTCTATATCATTAGGATTTACGCAAAAACTAAGACCTCTCACCACAGAGACACTGAGAAAATGTAGGAGTAAGCGATTCCATGACATATCGGTTAAAGAGTTTTTAGACGTTAACAAAACCCAATCCGCATATCCCGTGGGGTTTCTGGGGCAAAAAGCTTCTGGAAGCCGCATCCAGCCTGTGGATTCGATGTCGATGGTTATAAGCCACCGTTCGTTTTGTGTACTCAACGTGTATCCAACGAAAAAGGACGCTTGACGCGTCCTTTTTATTGTACCGGCTACGAACACCGGACTTGATGACTCACACCGACGCCGGGTCTGGCAGATGTTTGATGGCGTCGTGCTGATGATCTTGAATTTTGTCTTTGTGTTTGATGACTTGTCTGTCCAGTTTATCGATGAGGAGGTCGATCGCAGCGTAGAGGTCGTGTGCCAGGCTTTCTACGTGGATATCTTTACCACTGATGTGCAGATTGATGTCTGCTTTATGCCGTTTTTCCTTTTCCCGGAGCTTGTCTACCGTCAGAATGACGGCGATATCAATGACTTGATCGAAGTGTCGCCTGATGCGCTCAAGCTTGTTTTGTACATGTTCACGTATTGCAGGAGTTACTTCGAGGTGATGTCCACTGATGGTGAGATTCATACTACGCTCCTATGGTGATGTTACTCGCTATAAATTTCTTCAGCATTTGCTCTGATGCATCGAGCTAAATTATATATAGCAATACAAAACGTAATTTCAAGGCTTAGTTACAAGACTAAATTACAGGTGTTCATTACAAGGATTTGCGCAGGCTTACTGGAGGAATTTTTAGGGCTTCACGGTATTTGGCAACAGTGCGTCGCGCAATGACCATGCCTTGTTCACCCAGCATGTCTGCAATTTTGCTATCAGAGAGTGGGCTTTTCTGGTCTTCTGCTCCTATCAACTGCTTGATGAGTGCACGTATCGCGGTGGAAGATGCTTCTCCCCCCGTTTCCGTCGCGACATGGCTACCGAAGAAATATTTCAACTCAAACATACCATGCGGGGTAAGCATGTATTTCTGAGTCGTTACACGAGAAATAGTACTCTCGTGTAAACCTAGTGTATCAGCAATTTCGCGCAAAACAAGAGGGCGCATCGCAACCGCACCATGGGTGAAAAAATTACGTTGTCTTTCAACTATCGCTTGTGCAACGCGCAAGATGGTATCGAAGCGTTGTCGCATGTTTTTGATCAGCCAGCGCGCCTCCTGCAACTGCGATCCCATCGTCCCGTCACCACGATTTTGTTTCATGATGTTGGCATACATACTATTGACGCGGAGCTTGGGCATGACATCCTGATTCAGCAAAACCTGCCAGCCGTTCGCTGATTTTCTGACAATTACATCAGGGACGACATAGTCTGATGAAGCCGCTGCAAAATCCGCACCTGGCTTAGGATTACACTGGCGAATCACTACCTGCGCCTCGCGCAAATCTTCATCATCACAATTGAGAATTTTTTTCAGTTTATTGAAATCTCGCTGTGCAAACAACGTGATGTGTTCTTCAACAATCTTCAGCGCCAGGCGACGCGTTACGAAGGGAATCTTAGGTAAGCGTTTGATTTGCAGAGCCAGACATTCCGATGGGGTGCGCGCACCAACCCCGGCAGGATCAAAGCTTTGCAGCATCGTTAATGCGAAAGATAATTCCTCTGGTTCTACACATAGTTCAAGTGGCAAACTCGCATGAATTTCATCCAAGGTCTCCATGAGATAACCACTGGGATCCAGCGCATCAATCATCAGTTCAATTAAAGCACGATCACGCGGTTCGCGAATATTCAGCCGCATCTGTTCCAGCAAATGATCGCGCAAACTGGTTTGCGCAGCTTCTAATTGCGGACGTCCATCTTCTTCCTCTGAGGACTTACTGCCTAGCGGCACATCATCAAAGCTCCACTCTTCTTCGTTGGCGCTGGTGCTATCCGCAGATGAAGCAACTTCCGTGTTATCACTGCTGTCAGCAACTGGAGCGGTAGTCTCGGCACCGACTTCCTGTACTGCAAATTCAGATTCTGAATTATTGCTTGTCGTGCTAATTGCGCCATCGGCCAGCAATCGCACTGCATTATCCATGGGGTCATCAACCCGCTCTAACATGGGATTATCAGTTAATAGATTTTCCAGCTCCTGATGTAATTCCAGCGTGGATAACTGCAAAAGACGAATTGATTGCTGCAATTGCGGCGTAAGCGCTAGGTGTTGTGAGGTACGTAGTTGCAGGCTTTGTTTCATCATCATCTCGCTTCCCGCTACATGCGGAAATGCTCTCCCAGATAAACCCTGCGTACGGATTCATTCGTGATGATATCTTCCGGCTTGCCACTCGCCAGCACCGCACCTTGATTGATGATGTAAGCGTGATCGCAAATGCCCAGAGTTTCGCGCACATTATGATCGGTAATCAGCACACCAATACCGCGTTCTTTCAGGAAGCGTACGATGCGCTGAATCTCAATCACCGCAATCGGATCAACACCTGCAAAGGGCTCATCCAGCAACACAAAGCGAGGATTCGTTGCCAGTGCCCGGGCAATTTCTACCCGGCGACGTTCACCGCCAGACAACGAAAGCGCCTGATTCTCACGTATGCCCTCAATCTGCAAATCGGCCAGCAATGTATCCAGACGTTTCTCAATTTCGGCTGAATTCAGAAACTTGCCCTGCTCATCCTTTTGCAACTCCAGCACCGCACGGATATTGTCCTCGACCGTCAGTTTACGAAATACCGATGCCTCTTGCGGCAAATATGATAAGCCGAGAACGGCACGTTGATGGATCGGCAAGCGGGAGATATCCACACCATCCACATTGATCTCACCGGCATCAGAGGGGACCAGTCCGACGATCATATAAAACGATGTGGTTTTGCCCGCACCGTTCGGTCCTAGCAGACCGACAACGTCACCACTCTTTACTTCAAGCGACACATCGCGCACTACCTGGCGCGCACCGTAACGCTTTTGCAAACCTTTGATCAATAAAGTGCTCATCTTATTCTTTGGTTTGCTTATCGGCTTTAGGTTCTAAAATCAAAGTAACACGACCACCGCCAGGGACTTGTTTTCCAGACGAGCTGTTAGTCGCAACGAAGACATCATTGATGCTATCGTAGGAGAGGTATTCGCCCTCCTGTTCCTGGGTTACATTTTTACCGTCCAGATAGCGAATCTTCGCCTTGGAAATAAATTTCACCAACTCGGATCTATCGTCGTATTCAACTCTATCGGCATAGCCGTCAACCCATAAATCAGGGCCACCATCGCGCTTTTGACGGAACGACACACGACCGCCAGCATTGGCATACAGAACCGATGTCTGGTGTCCGTCAGCTGCCTCTGTCACAACGGCACGATCGGCTTTTACCAGCAACGTACCGCGTACCAGAATGACTTCGCCAAGCAGCGTTGAGGTACTTTTTTTCCCGTCTGAAGTCAGGTGTTCAGCGCTGATTGCTGTCTTCTTCAAGCTATCAGCCTTTTCCGCAAATGCTGCAGGTGGCATGAAAAAAATGCCGATCACCAGCATGGCACAATGACTCAGGCATCTCATTTCTTTATATTGAAAGCGCATTATTTGCTCTCCATCGTGATTAGTTAGTTGATGTCCGCTTAGAATGCGGACGATCGATGAGCATGTGAACTTTGCTGAGCAACTGCACTTCCTGTGTCGCATTGTTCGCGATCATGCCAATCGCATGCGTCTCTGATCTTTCTGTGTATAAGGCGACGGCTTTATCCGTCTTCATCGTATTCACATCCGGTAGCAGCAACAGATATTCGGTTTGCAATCGCATGAATTTTGCCGTTGCACTATCGGGGCGCTCTATATTCACGTTGCCATACAAATGAATTTCATCACTCTCTCTCGGCGTCTGCTGTGATGCTTGTCCTTGCGAGTTTTTTTGCTCAACAACTGCCTTATCCGCCCGAATTGTGACCGGGGTTTTGTCTTCGTCAAAGCTGTTAATACGTGGCTGTTGAATTTCAAAGTTATCGTAACGAGGATGATGCGTCAACCGGTCACCTGCGACGTGGAAATTTGCCTGTCCATCGTTCGATAATTTAATGAAATTAAATTTCTCTACATAATAATCAGGCTCACTCCGGGCCGAAGAACGCGAATTGCCCTCATCATCATTTCGCCGCAATACCTCTAATACCCAGAAACTGCCAAGCGCAATCATCGCCAGCACAGCAACAGCCAGCCAGATACGAAAACGGTCTAAGGAAAATGCATATTTCATGTGAGATAAGTCGCCAGTGCTGATTCGTATTTATCTTGTGCACGTAAAATGAAATCGCAAATTTCACGCGCCGCGCCAGCACCGCCAGTCGCTTTTGTCACATGGTGAACCCTTGCTCTGACCTCGTCATGCCCGTTCGGCACACTGGCAGCAAAGCCAACTCTAGTCAACACGGGCAGATCGATGACATCGTCGCCAATAAAACCACAGTGCTCCGGTGACAGATTCAACTCAGAAATCAACTCCAGAAACGCCGTCTTTTTGTCGTGCATACCTTGCTTAACATGCGTGATCCCAAGATCAGCAGCACGCCTCGCGACGATGGCGGACTGTCGTGCACTGATTATCGCGGTGTGGATCCCGGCCTGTTGCAATAACTTGATGCCCTGCCCGTCAAGGACATTAAAGGTCTTCATGACTTCACCGTCGGGACCAAAATGCAGGCTGCCGTCGGTCAAAATACCATCAACATCAAAAATCATCAGCTTCACTGCCGACGCTTTGGCAACCGCATTTTCTGTGGAATGTCGTGCGTGACTCATCAAATCACCTTGGCCCGGGTCAAATCATGGATATGTAAAGCGCCCACTAATTTGCCACTCTCGTCGGCAACCAGTAATTGGTTAATTCTATGTGTTTCCATGACTTCGACCGCTTCGACGGCCAGTTGTTCGGCACGAATACTGCGAGGATTTTTATGCATGACATCAGCAATGCTGATTTTTGAAAAGTCCTGCACAGTCTCCATCAAACGACGCAGGTCACCGTCGGTGAACACACCGACAACCCGCTGATCCTGATCGACCACGGCCGTCATCGCCATGCCTTTTTTAGTAATCTCCAGCAATGCTGTTGTTAATCTGGTATCCGGTGACACTTGAGGAATGGCATCTCCGGTACGCATCACATCACGCACATGTGTCAGCAGCCGCCGGCCTAGAGCGCCGCCGGGATGAGAGCGGGCGAAATCCTCTTCGCGGAAACCGCGCGCATCGAGTACCGCGACCGCCAGAGCGTCGCCAAGCGCCAGAGTGACCGTCGTACTGGCAGTCGGAGCTAGATTTAGGGGGCAGGCTTCTTTCGCGACCCAGACATTCAGGTGCACATCAGCGAGATTCGCCAGACTAGAGGCCGGATTACCCGTCATCGTGATCAGTTTGACACCCAGGCGTTTGATAATGGGCAAAATCGACATCAATTCAGACGCCTCGCCCGAATACGAAATACCGATAAAGACATCTTGTGGCGTGATCATGCCCAGATCGCCGTGCGCAGCTTCTGCCGGATGCACAAACAAGGCGGGCGTGCCGGTAGACGCAAAAGTGGCAGCGATCTTACGCGCAATATGGCCAGATTTACCGATACCGGAGACAACCACACGCCCCTGGCAATGCAGCAGCAGTTGTGTTGCCACAGCAAAAGCAGCGCCATGATCATCAGACAGCCTGGCCTGCATTGCCTGTATCGCGTCGGCTTCAATTTGCAGGGTTTCACAGGCCAGTTGCAATGCCCGGCTTGTTGCCGCTTCTGGAGCGACGGGGGAGGAAATAAGCTTAGAAGTACTCATTCCCAAAGTATAAACGAAATTGAGTAAGCAAAAACTCTGCCAGTTAATTGAGTCCAGATAAAGTTGCTGGAAGGTGAATATTGTTCGTTTTTTTGAACAACTAAGCAATAATAGTCACCATGAATGCACTGGATATCACACTACTTTTGCTGGCAGCATCCGTTCTTGGGGTAGTTGCTTTCCGCATGCTGCAATTACCTCCCATGTTAGGTTATCTGGTGGTTGGCATCCTCATCGGTCCATTTGGATTAGGTCTGGCACAAAATAGCAAAACCACAGAAGAACTCGCTGAGTTCGGCGTAGTGTTTTTGATGTTTTCTATCGGTTTGGAATTTTCTCTGTCCAAACTAATGTCAATGCGCAATACCGTATTTGGACTTGGGCTGGCGCAGGTCGTCCTCACCATCGCAACCAGTATCGGCTTTGGCCTGGCAGCGAGCTACTGGCTGCCGCATTATTTTCACATCGGCTGGGAAGCAGCATTTGCGCTGGGTGGCGCCCTAGCGATGTCATCGACGGCCATTGTGTCCAAAATGCTCACGGAAAAACTGGAGCTGGAAAGCCCGCACGGCAGAAAAATCATCAGCGTCCTGTTATTTCAGGATCTGGCTGTTGTCCCTCTGTTAATTCTTGTACCGGCTCTGGCATCCAAATCGGGCGACCTGATCGAAACTCTGGCATGGGCTAGTGGCAAAGCCGCACTGATCCTGTTTCTACTACTGTATCTGGGTCAAAAAATAATCCGGAGCTGGTTCAGCGTCGTGGTGAAGCGCCGCTCACAAGAACTGTTCATGCTGAATCTCTTGCTGATTACGCTCGGTGCGGCCTGGCTGACTGAGCACGCGGGACTCTCAATGGCGCTTGGCGCCTTCGTTGCCGGGATGCTGATTTCTGAGACAGAATACAAACATCAGGTCGAGGAAGATATCAAACCTTTCCGTGATGTTTTACTTGGCCTGTTTTTTATTACGATAGGCATGTTGCTGAACCTGCGCCTGGTATCAGAACATCTAGGGCTGGTCAGCATACTGCTCATCGGCCCGGTGCTACTCAAATTTGCCCTGATCGCCGGGCTGGCAAGGTTATTCGGCGGCACGACCAGTGTGGCACTCCGGACTGGGCTTGGTCTTGCACAAGCGGGCGAGTTTGGTTTTGTCCTATTAAATCAGGCGGGCGGCCTGCATATGATTGACCCGTTGCTGGTTCAGCTAATCCTTGCCTCAATGGTGCTGTCAATGCTGGCGTCGCCCTTCATTCTGGCGAAATCTGATGCCATCGTAATGAAGCTCTCTGCCAATGAATGGATGATGCAGTCACTGGCGCTGACCCAAATCGCCTCACGCAGCATGAGCACAAAAAAACATGTGATCATTGCCGGCTTCGGCCGTAGCGGTCAGAGTCTGGCGCGCTTATTGGCAGAAGAAAAATTTGATTACCATGCACTCGATCTTGATCCAGATCGCATCCGCGAAGCCCAGGCCGCAGGTGCCAACGTGTCTTATGGTGATGCCGGACGACGCGAGAGTCTGGTAGCCGCAGGTATTAAACGGGCAGCAGCTTTAGTGGTGACCTATACCGACACACCGTCAGCGCTAAAAATCCTGCACCTGGTACAAGAACTCAACCCCAGTCTGCCAGTGATCGTGCGCAGTCATGATGATACGGATCTGAATAAATTACGTGAAGCCGGCGCGACGGAAGTCGTACCAGAATTAATGGAAGGCAGCCTGATGCTCGCATCCCACGCGCTGGTGCAGCTTGGCGTGCCGCTGCGTCGCGTAGTGCATCGTGTTCAGGCTGCCAGGGATGAGCGCTATGAATCCCTGCGCGGATTTTTCCACGGTGCCAGCGATCTGGCGGATGGTCCGGAAAACATGCAAATCCGTTTGCATACCGTGTTCCTGACCGAACGTGCCAAGGCCATCGGCAAAACACTCAACGAATTAGAACTGGCGAATCTGGATGTGGACGTCTCTGCCGTCAGACGCGGCACCAATCGCCTCGATCAAAGCAGAGAAATCATCTTGCAGGAAGCTGATGTCGTTGTAGTAAGGGGTACAGCAGAAGCAGTCGCAAGAGCCGAGCTGAGGCTGTTAAAATAGCGGGTTGTCTTTTAGAAGCCACAACCCAGAGCTTCTTTAACTGACTATAAATAACTGACAGAACATATATAGATACGGCCCAGCAGGCAGAGATAAGGCCACGGGGGAGTTTTCTGAAAGTTCGTTCTAAACGATTGACACTCTGATCAAACATATCAGGATGAATCAATTCAATATAATCAATACCTTCAAGGACAAGCTGTGATGTTCAATCCATCCGACTACATTAAAGAACATATCCGTACTGTGGAGAACTGGCCGCAACAAGGCGTCATGTTCCGTGACATCACGCCATTACTGCAAAATCCCAAAGTGTTCCGTGTCCTGATCGATATGTTTGTCCATCGCTATATGGATGCCAAACTCGATGTCGTCGCAGGCCTCGATGCACGCGGATTCATCATTGGTTCCGTGGTCGCCTACGAACTCAATCTCGGTTTTGTCCCTATCCGTAAAAAGGGCAAGTTACCGTTTCATACGGTCTCTGAACAATATGAACTGGAATATGGCAGTGCAACGGTAGAGCTGCACTCTGACGCCTGCAAAGCAGGTGATCGCGTCGTCCTCATCGACGATCTGATCGCTACGGGTGGCACCATGATGGCCGGCAAAAAATTGCTGGAGCGTTTGGGTGCAACGGTCGTCGAAGGTGCCGTCATCGTCGACTTGCCAGAGCTAGGCGGCTCAAAATTGATTAAAGAAAGTGGCTTACCGGTGTATACGGTCTGCGATTTTGAAGGTCATTAGACTGTATCGATAATTTAGATAAAAAAGAGCAAACAAATAAGCCCCGCCAAACCAGCGGGGCAAATAAAAAGAGCAACTTCCTTCCGGAACTTGCTCTTTTATTTTTCACAGCACTACAAGTTACTTAGTCTGCCGCACATGGGGAGGGATGCGCGGATGAATAATCCGGAACCACAACGGCGGGCAAAAAGACAGCATCACCATCGCGCCATACCCGCCGGGCAACTGCGGCGCATCTTCAAAATGCCGCAATTCCTGATAGCGTCGGGACGCATACGAATGATGATCAGAATGCCGTGCCAGATTCATCAAAAACCAATTCATCAGCCGGTAGCTCGAATTCCAAGAATGCTCTGGCCGGACGCGCTCATAACCATTCTCGGTACGCTGCCTGGTCAAGCCATAGTGTTCAACATAATTAATTGCCTCCAGCTCGCAAAAAGCCACTATCGACTGGCCAATAAAAAATACCACACCAACCCAGCCAAAGAAGGCAAAAGCAACGAGCGCAAACAATACCGAACTCATTGACCATAACAAGACCTCATTACGCCACCACGGAAATTCGCGCTTCTTGAGTCGTTTTGCCTCTAGCCGCCATGCATTACGCATGTTGTGCCACACTGCCTGAGGAATAAATGTGTAGACAGTCTGGCCCAGTTTCGCGGAGGATGCATCAAGCGGGGTCGAGACATTTACATGATGTCCATACACGTGTTCGATCTTAAAGCCCCCGTAGCACACCGAAGAAAGCAAGACACCGCCAACCCATTGCTCCAGCCGAGTCGGCTTGTGTATCAACTCATGCGCCACCGTAATCGCCAGCGTGCCAGATACCGCACCGACAGACAGAATCCAGCCCGCCTGTCCTATCCAATTAAAATTCGCCGTCGTAAATACAAGCAGCCCCCACCACAACGACAAAAGCTGCACAGGCAAAGCTGCGAGTGCAATCCACCGGTACAAGGAAATCGTCCGCACATTCTCAGCGGGTTGAGAAGTATCTTTACCGACCAGATAATCAATCGCCGTCAAAATGCCATACATCACAAAGACGGGCCAGAATGCGAACAAATTCGGCATTTGACTTGCCTGGCCGAAACGCAGCGCGTCAAACAAGGATAGAGGAATTGTCAGGATTAGCAGAAAACGTAAAGGCCATAACCAGCGCGCAACAAATGTGGTGCCAGGCGGATTCAGCGTAGGGCTAGTGTGGGACATCGACGCACCTTCACATTCAGGAATATAAATTACACGTACCAATATAGCACCAAAACTTCATTGATTTTTGATGATTCATTGCTTGCCAGCTTGACACTAAGTGGCCACGATGAACCGCTAACAGCGCCAGTGCCGTGAATTAAAGTGATGAATTTCAGCATGCATTTGCGCTATAATTGATTTAATCCGAGGAGCGTTGCGACGAAATCAAGCTATTTCGCCAGGCTCGGATGATTAACACCGCAACCGCGCTCACGTTACTTTTTTCACTTTGAAAGGAGGGCGTGATGAACGCCACTGCCATGACTACCGCTACCACCACTGCACCTACAGCAGCAAAAACTTCCCAAGACTTTTTCGTCGCCGATATCAGCTTAGCCAGCTGGGGTCGTAAAGAAATCCAGATCGCAGAAACAGAAATGCCAGGTCTGATGGCAATTCGTGAAGAATTCGCTGCCAGCCAACCGTTAAAAGGCGCCCGCATTACCGGCTCCTTGCACATGACGATCCAGACTGCGGTACTGATCGAAACGCTGAACGCACTCGGCGCACAAGTACGCTGGGCCTCCTGCAATATCTACTCCACGCAGGATCATGCGGCTGCGGCAATCGCTGCGGGCGGCACACCAGTATTCGCATTCAAAGGTGAAAACCTGGATGAATATTGGGATTTCACACACCGTATTTTTGAATGGACCGACGGTGGTTATTCCAACATGATTTTGGATGACGGCGGCGACGCAACATTGTTGTTGCACCTCGGCACACGTGCAGAGAAAGATATTTCTGTTCTGGCAAATCCGGGCTCAGAAGAAGAAATCTGCCTCTTCAATGCGATCAAAT
Source organism: Undibacterium sp. Xuan67W (assembly GCF_049340165.1). Taxonomy (NCBI): domain Bacteria; kingdom Pseudomonadati; phylum Pseudomonadota; class Betaproteobacteria; order Burkholderiales; family Oxalobacteraceae; genus Undibacterium; species Undibacterium sp. Xuan67W. The sequence continues at coordinate 62,163 of NZ_JBMPPN010000011.1, read as the reverse complement.
CAAAGCTTGCAACTGACCCGACCTGGTACTCCAAACGTCTGGCCGCCATCAAAGGCGTGACCGAAGAAACGACTACCGGCGTACATCGTTTGTACCAGATGCACAAAGAAGGCAAACTCGCCTTCCCAGCGATCAACGTCAATGATTCCGTCACTAAATCCAAGTTCGACAATCTGTATGGTTGCCGTGAATCTTTAGTCGATGGCATCAAGCGCGCAACCGACGTCATGATCGCCGGTAAAGTAGCCGTGATCGCTGGCTATGGTGATGTAGGTAAAGGTTCAGCACAAGCAATGCGTGCCCTGTCTGCGCAAGTCTGGGTAACAGAAATCGATCCTATCTGCGCATTGCAGGCCGCGATGGAAGGCTATCGCGTTGTGACCATGGAATATGCAGCGGAACACGGCGACATTTTCGTGACGACAACAGGCAATTACCACGTTATCAGCCATGCCCACATGCTGAAGATGAAAGACCAGGCAATCGTCTGCAACATCGGTCACTTCGATAATGAAATCGACGTCGCCGCACTGAAGCAATACACCTGGGAAAACATCAAGCCGCAAGTCGATCACGTGATCTTCCCAGACGGCAAACGCATTATCTTGCTTGCAGAAGGTCGTCTGGTCAATCTGGGTTGCGGCACCGGTCACCCATCCTATGTGATGAGCTCGTCTTTCGCGAATCAAACCATCGCGCAAATCGAACTATTCATCAACAATGACAAATACCCAGTCGGCGTCTACACATTGCCAAAACATCTGGACGAAAAAGTCGCTCGCCTGCAATTGAAAAAACTCAATGCCCAGTTAAGCGAACTGACAGATGAACAAGCAGCGTATATCGGTGTCAGCAAAAATGGCCCTTACAAGCCAGAGCAATATCGTTATTAATCTCTGGTATTAATCTCTAGCATTACGTTGAACGCAGCCCCTCCTCAATTTATTGAGGAGGGGTTTTACACTGCGGTATTATGTGCACCTCACATCATCTCAACTGGAGAACCCATGCGTCTGCTAGCCACTTGGATCATTAACGGCCTTGCCTTACTCGCCCTACCCTACCTCATGCATTCTGTGTCTATCGACAGCTTCGCTACCGCTCTGGTTGTTGCCTTGGTGCTGGGTTTTGTGAATACCATCATCCGTCCTATCCTCGTGATTCTGACGCTTCCTGTCACGGTTATTTCGATGGGACTCTTCATCTTCGTGATCAACGGTCTGATGTTCTGGGCAGTCGCTAACATGGTCAACGGATTTCATGTCGCCGGATTCTGGGCCGCCGTCGGTGGTGCTTTGCTCTATAGCGTGATCTCCTGGACGCTCTCAACTTTACTTCTGCAAAAATAATGTCTTCCCATAATTTCAGCATTGAATTTTTCCCGCCAAAAACTGCAGAAGGCGCAGAAAAATTGCGCGTCACCCGTGCCAAGCTCGCCGAACTGCAACCGAAGTATTTTTCAGTCACCTTCGGTGCTGGCGGTACGACACAGCAAGGAACTCTGGATACCGTCGTCGAGATCCGTAAAGAAGGTTATGCCGCGGCACCGCACCTGTCCTGCGTCGGCGGCACACGTGAATCGATCCGTGACATCCTCAAGCAATATCAGGCTCACGACATTCATCGCCTAGTCGCCCTACGCGGTGATTTGCCCAGCGGTTACGGCGCAGCGGGCGAATTCCGTTATGCAAATGAATTAGTCGAATTTATCCGCGCTGAAACCGGTGACTGGTTCCATATCGAAGTCGCCGCCTATCCAGAAATGCATCCGCAAGCACGCTCGCCACAAGACGACTTGCACAGCTTCGTACGTAAAATGAATGCCGGCGCCAACGCGGCTATCACTCAATATTTTTATAACGCTGACGCCTATTTTCAGTTTGTCGAACTTGCTCAAAAAGCAGGCGTCACCGCTCCTATCGTGGCCGGCATCATGCCCATCACCAACAGCAGTCAATTAATGCGCTTCTCAGAAATGTGTGGCGCAGAAATTCCGCGCTGGGTTCGTTTAAAACTAGCTAGCTTCGGTGACGACGCTGCCTCGATTAAAGCGTTTGGTTTGGACGTCGTCACACAGCTCTGCGAACGACTGCTGGCGGGTGGCGCACCGGGTCTGCATTTCTACTCGCTGAACCAAGCTGCGGCGACTACGGCGATCTGGCAAAGGCTGGTGTAATTTGCTGCCTTAGTTTGAAGTCTCCAAAACGGAATCCGCAATATCAATACATATCTCGGAGCAAAAAATCGTCAGGAGCTGCATAGAGATATGCGCGTTTTATTTTACTATTTGTCCGACCGATATCGAATTAAGAGGCCGCATTTTAGTGTCACTTGCGTAACAAACAACCGACACCAAACAGATCAGAATTATCCAAACTCCCCTGAGCTGCCTAATCTACAACCGAGATAATTTTTATATATCTTATTCAAACAAAAATCAGAAACTTGCATATCTACGCCAAATAGATTGGATGATCAAAAAAATGTATGAATTAAAATTTCAAAAACTTATTTCAATAGCGGTATTTATTGTTTCAGGATTTTCACCGTTACTTGCCCACGCCCAATCCACTACATGGACTTCAGAATTTCGCTTCCCTGGAACTTTTTTCCCGTCGTTTGCAATTTCCTCAGCGGGGAAAGATTCAAAAGGCCCAATAGACAACAATCAAGCTTATGGGTATTTGAATTCAAGCTCTTTTGCTGTGAAAATCACAAATTTACCGATTGGCAGCAAAGTAAAAGTGGAGATTGCGATACCAGAAATTGGAATTTCTGGTGAGTTAGAATCCTCAACATCCACCTCAAGTGAACCAAAAGTAATAGCACCAAGATTGTCTTTCTCACAGGATCGACTGACTAAAATTTTACAACCACAGTCTAGTGAAATTATTTTTCGTGTTTATATAAATGGCGCCTTAGATAGGGAAGAAAAAAAGCCACTTAGAATAAGAGCTATTACAGATGCGCCCCTCAAGTCGTGCAAAGAACCATCAAAATGCCAAGACTACTCAACTTATATAGCTGCGTACGTAAATGAAAATCATCCTGCCATTGATAATGTCCTGAGAGCTGCACTCAATATTCCAGCAATTCCAGTGAAAAACTGGACTGGCACTCAAGGAACAGAGCAAGACGTGATGCAACAAGTATGGGCAATTTGGTACTTATTTCAACGTAGTAAAGTAACTTATTCAAGTATCACAACAGTATCGGATCAACTGCCAAATATTTCTTCTCAAACAATTCGACCACTATCTCAGTCGCTAAGAACAGCACAAGCAAACTGTATAGATGGCACAGTACTTTTTTCCTCCATTCTTAGAAAAATAGGAATTGAACCGATAATTGTGTTAATTCCTGGCCATGCATTTCTTGGGTTTTTCGTCGATAAACAACAACAACATCCAATTTTTCTTGAGACTACGATGATTAACAATCCAAATAATCCTTTTTATCAGAAAGGCCCAACTCCAGGTGGAGAAAATTTTGCCCGGATGCTAGGATCGGACGTCCATATGAAACAAAGTTGGGGATCTTTTATTGCAGCAATTAATGAGGGCGGTAAAAAATATAACGAAGCTGCTCCAAATTTTGGAAAAAATCCGGGCTACATTTTAGTTCCAGTTATAAAAGCAAGAAAAGATGGGATTTTGCCTCTTCCTTTGTAACGAATAGATTAATCAATTTCCTAAATATATTATCTTTACTGCTCTTTAGTTTGTCATTCAAACGAAACACGACTGTAAATCAGGAAATTCAACAAACTATACTAACTCATACTCAGGTCATCTTAGTAGAAGATGGAAAGCAACGTAACGTTGGTTACTCTGGCGGATAAAGAGCGTTCACAATCAATCTCACAAATTCAAAACAGAATCCGCAATCCGGATGCGGTTTTTCAAGTATTTTCGCGCCACAACCCGCATGAACATTGCGTGACTGCTGTTGAAACTGGCGTCAATCTGACGTCAAACTGATACAAGATCGATAGGAATAAAAAAGGCAGAACCCATTACTGAGTTCTGCCTTTTTATCGTTCTACTTGCAACAAGAGAGCGGCATACATCGACATCATGCCCGCACTCACTCGCTAGTACATGATTACTTCGCCGCAGCGTCCTTCGTTACTTTGGCAAAATCACCGGCACTGATGACCGAGACGTTCGCTGGTTTCAGGTTCTGACGCAAGGCCTCATTGACTTGCGCCAATGTCAGTGCTGCGACTTTGGCTTCCAGATCTTTATCGAATGCCATGGTGCGATCAATCGTCAGATAACTCGCCAGACGGCGTGCCAGTGACGGATCCTGAGTACGCACAACTTCTGCCGATTGCTTCCAGCCTTTTTTGGCTTCGGCTAATTCATCTTCGGTGAAGCCATCACTGATCGCTTTTTGAATCTCTTCACGCAACGCTGCTTCGACTTTGGCTGTGTTTTGCGGCGCGCTGATTGCGTAAGCTAGCCAGAGTGCGGCCGGATCAAGTGCCGGTGCGCTGAATTGTGAACCGACGCCGTAGGAGAGACCTTCTTTCTGACGGATGCGATCAGCCAGACGGCTGCGCAATGCACCACCACCCAGCATATGATTCGCGATCAGCAAGGCAGGATAGACATCGGCGCTATCTTTCATCGCCAATGGATGGATCGCCAGCATGAAGCTATTCGCTTTGTCCGGAGTCTCCAGAGCGACCTTGGCACCGGCAACCGGTTTCATCACGCCTGGAATACGGACATAGGCTTGCGGTGATTTCCATCCGTCAAACAATTTACCTAACTGCGCCTTTAGTGCAGCCGGATCAAAGTCGCCGACTGCAGACAAAGTCGCATTATTCGCGCCATAGAATGCGGCGTGGAAGGCTTTGACGTCTTCTACCTTGACGGCTTTGGTATCGGCCAGCTGCTCTTGCAAGGTACCTACATGGCGCACATGACCAGCCGGTGTGGCATCGATCAGGCGGGACATGCTGTTGGTGGCTTGTGGTTGTGGCTCAGGAATATTTTGCTCGGCACGATTGATGGCTTCCAATTGCTTCTCTTGGAATTCTTTCGCAGGGAAGGAAGGCTTCTTCAAGACCTCACCGAGCAAATCCAGCGTCGCTGGCAAGTTCTCACGCGTGGTCGTGATGGAGGCACTGAGTCCTTCTGCGTTGCCATTGATACTGACCTGTGCTTTGAGCTTATCAAAGGCGTCTTTGATTTCTTCGCGTGTCATACGATCAGTACCGCTCATCAACATGCTGGCGGCAAACTGACCTGTCTGTGCTTTACCACGCAAACTTTCATCCGCACCAAAACGTAATTGCATGACGACGCTGACGGTGGCACCTTTGGTTTTTTTCGACAGCAACGCTGCTTTCATGCCGCCAGACAGAGTGAAGCGTTGTGTACGCGCTTCGATATTTGCCGGGCTTGGATCAAAGGCTTCACCTTGCGCGACGACAGCGCGACCCGCGTAGTCTTTGACCATCGCCAGGACATCAGGTTTGCCCGGAACTTCCGTGCGATCTGCCGTATCTGTCGGGATAAAACGACCTAGGGTGCGGTTTGTCGGTTTCAGATATTTGATCGCTGCGGCTTGTACGGCGGCAGCATCTACTTTTTCCATCTGATCACGTTGCAAGAAGAACAAACGCCAGTCGCCTGCTGCCATGGATTCTGTCAACGCAATTGTCAGGCGCGCCGTATCTGCGGTAGCGAGTTCGATGGACTTATTGATCTGCTGTTTGGCACGTGCGACTTCAGCGTCGGTGATCGGTTGTGACTTCAGATCTTCCAGTACTTTCAGCATGGCGTCCTGAGTCTGATCGAGGTTGCCGTCTTTGGCGACTACAGCCCCGAAGATACGAAAGCCCGGCTCCAGATTGCTGACAGCTTCGTAATCCACTTTCGTTGCGAGCTTAGTTTCGACCAAGGCTTTATGCAGACGGCCACTTGGTGCATCGACTAAAATGCGCCCCAGAATATTCAGCGCGACAGCATCAGGGTGACCTGACGGTGCTACGTGATAACCGGCACCGACGAATTGAGTGCCGCCGCTGCGACGTACCGTCACTGAGCGCTCGCCATCTTGCGTCGGCTCTGCGGTGTATGTCGGTTGAATCACCCGATTTGGTTTTGGAATACGACCAAATAATTCGTTCACTTGTTTCAGGATTTTCGCTTCGTCAAAACGACCAGCAACCATCAATACAGCATTATCCGGCTGATAGTAATTTTTGTAGAACGCACGCAGACGAGGGATGTTGACTTGCTCGATATCCGAACGCGCACCAATCGTCGATTTGCCATAGTTGTGCCAGTCGTAGGCAACGGCTTGAATACGCTCGGTCGTTACGCCGATAGGGTCGCTCTCGCCCATCTCGAACTCATTACGTACAACCGTCATTTCGCCTTTATTGGTCTTGGGATTCCACAGATCGTTTTGATCAATGGCCGCGTTCACCATGCGGTCAGCTTCCATCGCCAACATCTGACGCAGATTGTCTTCATTCGCCGGGAAAGTCGCATAGTAGTTAGTGCGGTCATACCAGGTCGTGCCATTGAATTGGGCGCCAGTAGAATTCAAGATCTCGACAGGGGTGCGTGTGCCTTTTTTCACGCCAAAATTCGCACTTGGCTTGAACAATAAATGTTCCAGCAAATGCGCCATCCCGGTTTCGCCATAATTTTCGTGACGCGAGCCAACCATATAAATAATATTGGTCGTCAAGGTCGGCTTACTCGCATCGGGAAATAACAATACGCGCATGCCATTGGCAAGGCGATACTCAGTCAGACCTTCGACCGAAGTGACTTTCACGGCAGCGGCTACAGGGCCAGACTTCATTTGTGGAGCAGCTTCAACAGGTGTCGCGGCATATCCTAAACCTGGGGACAAGATGCCAGCGCTAAGCATGAGTACAGTAAGCAATTTCACGAAATATTTTCCTTTAAAAAGAACTGAAGTTGCAAAATAGGCTATAACGCTTTTTTTTGCAATCAAGATTGTTGCTACAGGTAAATTGCGATGAATAATTTTGTTTTTAACCAGGTTCAGCAAATAAAGTTGGCGTTCTTCGTGAGTATTCAATTGAATGAAGAGAGTGATATTGGTTTTTTCGCTGGCACCTGTCGCCTCTTTGTAGAGGGGATTTTCTGATAAAGACGACCTTGCTTGGAAAGGGCCGAAGACAGAAAGTTCCGTCGTTCAAGGGTGGGATATTAATTCACGGCATGAATTGTCCGGTGCGGCCAGTCCAAATAAAAACGACCGCAGGAATAAAGCGATCGTGAGTGGGTCGTCATTGACTTGTAATCGGATTGCAACCCGATACAGCGACGAGCAGATAAGCGAACAGATGAGTAAGTCAGCACACATATCTACTCACCAGCGACCGCTTATTCTGTAAAACTCAGATTCCGTGGACCGTAGGCGGGAATCCCTGACCGGAAGGATGGCATATCTAATGTTTTTTTCGGGTCTGGCGGTGGTACTGGCTTTGCCGACAGTTTGATATCTTTGATCCAGATTTTTCCGGGAGACCCTAAGCCTATGCCGATTTCAAAATGATTATCGTAATGTGATTCGACTTTGCCAGGAAAATAACTCGTTAAAGTCATCTCTTGCCAGCCTTTGCCATCAGGGATGGTCTTGTCTGTCACCTGTAAATAACGGGACATTCCCATATGCCGTATCCAGATTTTATTTTTCTCTGCACCGACGGCACGCACCATCATTTTGAATTCGATGAGCTTACCTTGCCATTCCGTTGCATCGATATCCTGAGTAATTGCCAGCGCCTCGTCAGTGGGTTGCGTTTTGCTGGCGATGAGCAGAACGGGATGATCCGCGCTGCCCTCGGCAGTATCAATACCAATCTCGTATTGATCACCCTCCGGCCCCCATAACTGCCAGCCAGCGGGGGCACCGGCTTTAACCGCTCCGGCAAAAGAGACATTCACCGCAAGTGCTACCGCCAACGCCGCCACCACTATTTTCCAATGCCGCATGATCATGCTCCGAATATGATTGATAACGTGGCGGAGTGTAAAAGGAGTCTCCTGTTTGAGCATGTGGTTTGCGATAAGTGAAGCAGATTCTTTGATGGAAAGGGGATTTGATGCGATTAAGCGAACCGAATCTTAAAAAATTTTTGAAACAGTCAAAAAATGAATCCACAGTATTTATGCGCCTTACCAAGCATTTTCATTCCAGAAGGCGCATAAATACTGCGGACTCTATTTTGATTTCTAAAATCAGATCCTCACTACTGCCAGACTAATGTAATTTAATCCGCGGATTGCGGACGCGGTCGATGGTCTCTGCCCAGGTCGATAACCATGTATGGAACAAGCCATTCACTGCCACTTGGTGATGCTTGTGTAGCGACCAGTACATCCATTTGGCGATGGTGCCTTCAATGAATACTGAGCCACTGGCAAGCGCCCCCATCAGACTGCCTACCGTGCTGTAATTGCCGAGTGACACCAGCGAGCCATGATCTTTATAGGTGAACTCTTTCAGTGATTTACCCTGCAGCATCCGCGCCAGAGAATCTGCCAGCATGCTGGCTTGCTGATGAGCCGATTGTGCACGCGGTGGCACTGCCGGGAGCCCGTCTCCTTGTGGGCAGGCGCAACAATCGCCGAGGGCGAAAATCGAGGCGTCACGGGTGGTTTGTAAGTGCCGGTTCACTACCAGCTGGTTGATACGGTTACTTTCTAATCCATCGAGATCTTTTAAGAATTCTGGCGCTTTGATTCCAGCGGCCCACACAACGATGCCACTAGGAATGAACTTACCACTGGACATGCTGACGCCTTCTTTGCTGACTTCGACGACTTTTTCATTCGTATGAATTTCGACAGCAATACTGCGCAATTCTTTCGCGACGGCGGCGGATAAGCGTTCGGGTAACATTTGCAGCAGACGTGGTGCCGCATCAACGATCACAATCTTGAGATCTTTTTCAGGATGGAAATTCACCAGGCCATAACTAGACAGAATTTTGGTAGTCATATGTAACTCAGCCGCTAGCTCAACACCTGTTGCGCCACCACCGATAATCGCTACAGTGAAGCGCCCCTCACCAACAGCTTGTGCTTGGGTCTGGGCACGCAGACAGCAGTTGATCAGTTTTTGATGGAAGCGCTCGGCGGCCGCAAGCGAATCAAGCATGATGCAATTCTCACGCGCTCCTGGCGTGCCAAAATCATTCGTCTGGCTGCCGAGTGCAATCACCAGCGTGTCATAGGCAATCGCCTGACGCGGTAATAATTCGCTGCCGTCTTCGTCATGGGTTGCCGTCAGATAAATTTCTTTTTTATCGCGGGACAAAGCATCCATGCGCCCCAGCCGGAATTCAAAATGATTCGAGCGTGCCAGAGCGAAATATTCGCGTTCATCCGCGTGACTATCCAGCGTTCCGGCAGCGACCTGATGCAGCAGAGGCTTCCACAAATGCGTGCGGCTGGCATCGACCAGCGTGATCAGGGCTTTGTTTTTCTTGCCGAGCTTTTTCCCTAGTCTGACAGCGAGCTCTAAGCCACCGGCGCCACCACCAACGATGGTAATTCTATGCAGGCCCTCTTCCTTTTCATGTTGCTGACTACTTTGCAAACGATTGCTCACGATTACTCCTTCAAGTTTAAAACGCATTTTTCCCTTGACCAGTCAGGGGTGCCATGGGGTGGAATCTGGCGCGGAAAAACTGATCAGTGGAGAGATACGCTCTAGTGGTCCAGGGGGCAGACATCGTCTGCGAACAGACTCTATATGCAGGATCAGAGAGAAGCAACGACAATATACACAAACTCGGATCGAGATTGGTTTCCCGGCAACACAAGCCGCCGAATTTGAATGACAAGTCGAAAAAGAAGCTATTGGTGAATGCGTATAAATAGATAAAATTATTCTGTTCGACAGGCCGTTAAATTGCTAATTATTTAGGCACAATTCAGGTAGAATACACATCCTTGTCGCTTCCAATGGTGACAGCCCTGTCTAACCCATCCATCACTTTCAGTTCACACTATGCAAATCGGTCCTCACCAATTGCGGAATAATCTTTTTGTCGCGCCGATGGCAGGTGTGACGGACAGACCATTTCGTCAATTATGCAAAGAGTTGGGAGCTGGTTATGCCGTATCGGAAATGGCGGCATCGAATCCAAAGTTGTGGGATACCGAGAAGTCTTCACGACGCACCAATCACGAAGGCGAAATGGAGCCAAAAGCCGTCCAGATCGCGGGTGCAGATCCAAAGATGCTCGCAGATTGCGCCAGGCATAATGTGGACCGCGGTGCGCAGATCATCGATATTAATATGGGCTGCCCGGTAAAAAAAGTGTGTAATGCCTGGTGCGGCTCTGCCCTGTTGCAACACGAAAAACTCGTCGCAGAGATTCTTGACGCGGTGGTCAAAGCAGTGGACGTACCAGTTACGTTGAAGTTCCGTACAGGCTGGGATCGTGCCAACAAAAATGCTTTAAATATTGCCCGTATCGCCGAATCGGCAGGGATAGCGATGCTGACCTTGCACGGACGCACGCGCGCCGATGGCTACAAGGGAGATGCGGAGTACAAGACGATTGCCGCCGTCAAAGCGGCAGTGAATATCCCGGTTGTCGCGAATGGCGATATTACGACACCTGAAAAAGCCAAATACGTTTTGCAAGTCACCGGTGCTGATGCGATCATGATCGGGCGCGCTGCGCAAGGTCGCCCCTGGATCTTTCGCGAAATAGAGCATTTCCTTAAAACAGGGACTTATTTGCCACCACCATTGGTATCCGAGGTCAGCCGTTTGATGGATGAACATTTGCGTGGTCACTACGCTTTCTACGGTGAATTCATGGGAGTAAGAACGGCACGCAAGCATATCGGTTGGTACGTGCAGGATCTAGTTGGTGGAGAAGATTTTCGTCAAGAGATGAATTTATTGACCTCATGCGAAGACCAGTTAAACGCAGTAAAAATGTTTTTTGATCGTCAGACCAGTGAGCGGTTACAATACCGCCCCTCCGAAGAAAAGTTGGCAGCGTAGTTAATTTTTTCTGTTTGCATCTTCGTCAAAAGCGAAAGAGAAACCGTAAAAATTTAAGAAAAAACGTATTCAACAAGAATAAGTCAAACAAGCACTGATAGAAAATTAAAAGCATGAGCAAAGATAGCATTCAAGAAGCCGTTCACAAAAATCTGGAAAAATATTTCCGTGATCTGGGTGAACAACCTGCCTCCAATATTTACGACATGGTCGTATTGGCAGTAGAAAAACCCATGTTAGAAATGGTCATGACACGAGCGGAAAGCAATCAGTCGCAAGCAGCAGATATGCTGGGCATCAACCGCAATACGTTGCGTAAAAAATTACAGCAACACGGTTTGTTATAACGTGCTGTAACGCTTAGATATACGGGCGCGGTTAGTACTTGCGCCGCATCCGACCAGTCTGACCTGCAATACCTGATCTGTTATTTCGATACCGAATTCTTTCACTTCACAAGCTCCTAAGCTCCTTATCATGATCAAACAAGCTCTCATCTCCGTTTCCGACAAGACCGGCATTCTTGAGTTCGCACGTGCGCTGTCTGGCATGGGCGTCAAGTTATTGTCCACGGGTGGCACAGCAAAACTACTGGCTGACAACGGCTTGCCAGTGACCGAGGTTGCTGACTACACCGGTTTTCCTGAAATGTTGGATGGTCGTGTAAAGACTTTGCATCCGAAAGTCCATGGCGGCATTCTGGCGCGCCGTGATTTTCCTGAGCATGTGGCGGCATTAGAGAAGCATGGTATTCCGACCATCGATATGGTCGTCGTGAATCTGTACCCGTTCCAGCAAACCGTTGCCAAAGGCGAATGCTCTCTGGAAGATGCGATTGAGAATATCGATATCGGCGGCCCGACGATGCTGCGCTCGTCTGCCAAGAATCATAAAGATGTTGTAGTGATCGTTGACCCTAGCGACTATCAGGTCGTGCTGGAAGAAATGACCGCAAATCAAAACGTCGTCAGCTATGACACTAAATTCACTTTGGCGAAAAAAGTATTTGCGCATACCGCACAATACGATGGCGCAATCACGAATTATCTGACTAGCCTCGGCGAAGATAAAGCGCATGCGACTCGCAGCAGTTATCCACAAACGCTGAACCTGCATTTTGAAAAAGTACAGGAAATGCGTTACGGCGAAAACCCGCATCAGTCCGCTGCTTTCTACCGAGATTTGGTCAGCCTGGATGGCTCGCTGGCGAATTACACACAATTGCAAGGCAAAGAACTGTCATACAACAATATCGCTGATGCCGATGCCGCATGGGAATGCGTCAAATCCTTCGCAGAATCTGCTTGTGTGATCGTCAAACACGCAAACCCATGCGGCGTTGCATTAGGCGCGACTCCATTTGAAGCGTATAGCAAAGCCCTGCAATCAGACCCGACTTCCGCATTCGGCGGCATTATTGCTTTCAACCGCGAACTCGATGGCAAAGCAGCAGAGATCGTTGCAAAACAGTTTGTCGAAGTACTGATCGCACCGTCATTTACCGCCGAAGCGAAACAAATTTTTGCAGCAAAACAAAACGTGCGTTTGCTCGAAATTTCCCTCGGTAAAGGCATCAACACTTATGATCTGAAACGGGTTGGTGGTGGCCTGCTGGTACAGGCACCAGATTCTAAAAATGTCGGCCCTGAAGAATTACGGGTAGTCTCAAAACTGCAACCAACACCACAACAAATGGCAGACATGATGTTTGCATGGCGCGTTGCCAAATTTGTGAAATCGAATGCGATCGTCTTCTGTGGCAATGGCATGACACTCGGCGTTGGCGCTGGTCAGATGAGCCGCATTGATTCTGCCCGCATCGCATCGATCAAAGCACAAAATGCGGGCTTGACGCTGACTGGTTCAGCGGTGGCATCCGACGCGTTTTTCCCGTTCCGCGATGGCCTTGATGTAGTTGTAGATGCAGGTGCCACCTGCGTGATTCATCCGGGCGGTTCTATGCGTGATCAGGAAGTCATTGATGCGGCGGATGAGCGGGGTGTCGTTATGATTTACACTGGAACACGTCATTTCCGTCATTAATACTGCATTCATGCATCACTTCAAAAATCATCCCATGTGCGTCGTCATCACCACGTGTTCATGTGATCGATTTTTGGAGGTGACGCAATGAAAATTCTCGGTATCGACCCTGGCCTGCGCACTACCGGCTTTGGCGTCATCGATAAACAAGGCAACAAGTTAACCTACATCGCCTCCGGTACGATCAAGACGGCGGATGAGTCCTTGCCAGAACGCCTCAAAACCATTTTGCTCGGCGTTTCTGAAATCATTCAAACCTACCAGCCCGATTGTGCGGCAGTGGAAAAAGTCTTCGTTAATGTCAATCCCCAGTCAACGCTACTGCTAGGGCAAGCACGCGGTGCGGCGATCTGCGCCTTAGTGAGTGCTGACCTTAGCGTGGCGGAATACACAGCGCTGCAAGTCAAACAAGGCGTGGTCGGTCACGGCAAAGCAAAAAAAGAACAGGTACAGGACATGGTACAGCGGCTGCTGAGCCTGTCTGGCATGCCAAGTACAGATGCTGCCGATGCGCTGGGTGTGGCGATTTGTCACGCCCATAGCGGCGATACACTGGCGATGCTCGGCAAGCTCGCTCCGGCTTTAGCAAAAAAAGGTTTGCGCGTACGTGCCGGGCGCTTGATAGGATAAGGTATCATTACTGCTTATTTATACAGTAATGTGCAACTCCATTCTCGTCTTTAGTAAATTTAGTAAAGCTAGCTAAAAGGGCCAATATGATAGGTCGTATCGCAGGGACTCTGCTCGAAAAAAATCCGCCTCAGTTATTGGTTGATTGCCAGGGCGTCGGCTATGAAGTCGATGTACCGATGAGTACGTTTTATAACTTGCCGGCGCTAGGCGACAAGGTCGTTTTACTGACACATCTGGCAATACGTGAAGATGCTCATGTCCTGTTCGGCTTTGGCAGCGCAGAGGAACGCAGCACCTTTCGCCAGTTAATTAAAATCAGCGGCGTTGGCGCGCGTACAGCTCTGTCTATTTTATCGGGCATGTCCGTCAGCGATCTGGCACAGGCCATTACCTTACAAGAAGCAGGCAGGCTGACACGAGTGCCGGGGATAGGCAAAAAGACGGCTGAGCGTCTCTTACTGGAATTAAAAGGCAAGCTAGGTGCCGATATCGGCGCTGTTACTGGGGGTACGCATGTACCGGATCATCAGTCCGATATCCTGAATGCCTTGCTGGCTCTGGGTTACTCAGACAAAGAAGCACTGATGGCCTTAAAAGCCTTACCAGCTGGTACGGGCGTCTCTGATGGCATCAAATTAGCCCTGAAATCCCTGTCGAAAAGTTAATCGATCATGAGCATACAAACTGACAATTTCAGTAGTAATCCCGGTGGCAATTTAAGTGACGCACGGATTATTGCAGCGACACCGGCATCGCCAAATGAAGAAGCAATAGAACGTGCGCTACGCCCCAAACAATTAGATGAGTATGTCGGTCAGGAAAAAATTCGCGGTCAATTAGAGATTTTCATCACCGCTGCCAGACAACGCAAAGAAGCACTCGATCACACGCTATTATTTGGCCCACCGGGTCTGGGCAAAACTACGCTTGCACACATCATCGCACGCGAAATGGGCGTGAATCTGCGGCAGACCTCAGGTCCGGTCTTAGAAAGAGCGGGAGACCTTGCTGCACTTCTGACCAACCTGGAAGCCAATGATGTACTGTTCATCGACGAAATCCATCGCTTATCACCGGTCGTCGAAGAAATACTGTATCCGGCACTGGAAGACTATCAGATCGACATCATGATCGGCGAAGGGCCTGCTGCCCGTTCGGTCAAACTGGATTTGCAGCCCTTTACCTTAGTCGGCGCAACCACCCGTGCCGGCATGCTGACGAACCCTTTACGCGACCGCTTTGGTATCGTGGCACGACTTGAGTTTTACACACCAGAAGAACTGACTCGCATTGTCACCCGCTCGGCCTCTTTACTGAATGCCCCGATCAACGCTGACGGCGCGCATGAAATTGCCAAACGCGCACGTGGCACACCACGGATTGCGAATCGCCTGCTGCGTCGCGTCAGGGACTACGCCGAGGTGAAGGGGAACGGTGACATTACTAAAGCGATGGCGGATGCGGCACTTAAAATGCTGGATGTGGATAGCGTCGGCTTCGATCTGATGGACAGAAAATTACTAGAAGCTATTTTGTTCAAATTTGGTGGCGGTCCCGTTGGCCTGGATAACGTGGCAGCAGCCATTGGCGAAGAACGTGACACGATTGAGGATGTGCTGGAGCCTTATCTGATCCAGCAAGGTTACCTGCAACGCACACCGCGTGGGCGGATCGCAACCCCGTCTGCTTACGAGCATTTTGGCGTAACCGCACCAAGAACCAATCCTAATGGCGATCTGTGGGGAAACAATTAAGATGAATGCGTGCAAATGAAAATTTGGGTAGATGCTGATGCCTGCCCTAATCCGATCAAGGATATTTTATTCAGGGTAGCTGATCGTTTAGGTGTCACGACAACCCTGGTCGCGAATCGCCTGCTCTCTGTACCGCCGTCTCGTTTTATCAAGGCGATACAAGTTCCTTCTGGTTTTGACGTGGCGGACCAGGAAATTGTGCGCTTAATGGAGGCTGGTGATCTGGTGATTACCGGTGATATTCCTCTCGCATCCGATGTGCTGGACAAAGGAGGTCATGCGCTCAATCCACGTGGCTCGTTTTATACCAAGGACAATATTCGTGAATATCTGACCATGCGACAATTCATGGATGAACTCCGGAGCAGCGGTGTAGAAACAGGTGGCCCAAACGCTTTCAGTCAGGCGGACAGACAGGCGTTCGCCAACCAACTGGATCGTTTTATGGCAAAAGCGATACGCGTTGAACCGTAGGATCAGAAGATCTTTTGTTCAGATTTATACAAAAGTCCCTGACTGAGTGCGACGCCCATACTAGCCGAGGATACAATGTTGCGAACGAATTTTGTGAAAGATCAATATAAATGCAACCAGACAAAATCTGATGGCCACATTGATTTCTTAAGCGTTTTTTATCTTCGTGCTTGCACATTCAACATAGCTCACCGACAATAAGTGTCCCCTCAAACCTAGTGGTACGATCATGCTAATGTCTTCCCAAGCCGACCGTTATGCACATCAGTTCCTCGAGGCGCGTGCATCTGCACAGACCCTTGCACCTATCTCCTCTCACATTGAATTAAGTATCGCTGATGCATACGACATTTCCCAAAGTCTGGACAATATCAGGATTGCGGAAGGAGAGATTCCCGTTGGCAGAAAATTAGGATTTACCAACCGGACTCTCTGGCCAAAGTACGGCGAAAAAGAGGCTATACATGCTCCGATCTGGACTACCTTGTTCGATACGACCGTCCGCTATCTGGACGATACTCACGTGAACCAAAGTCTGGCTGGCGCAGTGCAACCGCGAGTTGAACCTGAAGTGGTATTCAAGCTAGGGCGAACTCCGGCAATAGATGCCAGCTTAGACGAACTCGCGGCTTGCCTGGAATGGATGGCGCACGGACTAGAGATAGTTGTCAGTCCCTATCCTGATTGGAAATTCGAAGCTGCTGACGCGATTGCCGCACTTGGTCTGCATGGCACTCTGCTAATTGGTGAGCCACGCATGTTATCCAGCGCAAGCCGCCATCATCTCGGCGATATGCTGGCAAACGCCAGTGTGTCTCTGTCCTGCGACGGATCGCTATTAGGCGCAGGCTTTGGGAGTAATGTTCTTGACAGCCCATTGCACGCGATTTGGCATCTGCATCAATTATTGAAAACTCAACCGCAATTCTTGCCTTTACGCGCCGGAGAAATCATTACGACCGGCACCTGGACAGACGCTTATCCCGTTTCTCCCGGACAAACCTGGTTCACTGCTTTCTCTGGAATTACCCTGGCGGGACTTTCCGTTTCTTTCGCTTAACTATCACTCAACTATTGCCAACCTACATGATCATCGTTCATCACCTTAATAATTCGCGCTCTCAGCGCGTACTCTGGTTGCTCGAAGAACTTGGACTGGAATACCAGATCAAGTTTTATGAACGCGATCCCAACACCATGCTAGCACCCGCATCTTTAATGGAAGTCCATCCTTTGGGCAAATCTCCCGTCATTACTGATGGTGACCTGACAATTGCGGAATCCGGTGCCATTGTTGACTATCTAGTTACCCGTTACGGAAATGGGAAGTTGATGCCCGTTCGCGAGTCCAGGGATTATTTGCGCTACAATTATTGGCTACATTATGCCGAGGGTTCGGCGATGTCACCTTTGTTAATGAAATTGGTCTTCGATAGAATCGAGAGAAGTCCCATGCCTTTTTTTGTAAAGCCGATTGCACGCGGAATTGCTCAAAAAGTGAAGGCAGTTTTCATCTCGCCACAGATCACCCGACATCTCGACTACTTAGAAGCAGAAATCATTAAAACGGGCTGGTTTGTTGGCGAAGACTTCAGTGCGGCAGATATTCAAATGAGTTTCCCGCTGGAAGCGGCCGCATCACGTGGCGGCCTGAATGATAGTCGTCCGAATTTAATGGCGTGGCTAGCAAAAGTACATGCTCGTAACGCCTATGTCGCCGCGTTGCAAAAAGGTGGCAAGTACGACTTGTTAACCTGAACATCGATTGTTTCAAGCGCTAAATCGACACTATCTGAACCTGATTCAACAATAAAAAAGCACCCGAAGGTGCTTTTTTATTGGTAGTTATAAATAGCCTGAAGCTATTTATTCCTTAGAACAGGTGACGGATACCAGCGTTAACCAAGCGATCAGTCAAACCATTACCAGCAGCTAAACCACCTGCATTGGAATTGGCATCATTAGCTGTACGGGAAATGGATGCGAACAAGTTTGTACGCTTAGACAAAGAATGAGTGTAACCCAAGGCAAATTGGCTGCCTTTGTTAGCCGTCGCCGCATCATTAGTCATACGTGTGTATGTACCCATGATTGCATCAGCAGCAGTAACTGGCACTGTTGCACCCAAAGTCCATGCTTTAACGTCTGTTGAAGAAGACAATGCGTCAACAGTTGTTTTACCGTAAGCAGCTACTGCTTTTGCTACGCCAAAATCATATGTACCGGCCAAGAAAACGGTCTTAGCGCTAACTGCAGGAGTACTAGTAGCACCCAAGATGTTATTTTCTTTGTTATAAACGGCTGTTACATACAACGGACCTGCTGCATATGCGCCGGCCAAGCTAACTTGACGAGAGTTGCTAGTATCACCGGCAACTTCACCGAATGTATAAGATGCAGAGCCAGTAAAGCCGCTCAAATCGTTTGTTGTGTAAACTGCTGTGTTATTAGCACGTGGGTTAGTAGGAACATAAAATGCTGCCAGACCGTAACCGCTTGTGCCAACACCAGCTGCACCGCTTGTGATACCAGTACTAAATGGGTCAATGTTATCAACTGCAACAAACAATGGCTTCATTTGACGACCAAGAGTCACAGAACCGAAATCACCAGTCAAACCAACAAAAGCCTGACGACCAAATGCCAGTCCACCTTGAGCGGAAGCGCCATTATCAGCATTAACGCCCATTTCCAGCTTGAAAATTGCTTTCAAACCGCCACCCAAATCTTCAGTGCCTTTAAAACCCAAACGTGAACCTGACTGGATACCACTATCCAATGCTGTTTTAGCGCCAGCTGCAGCACCGTTGTTCTCGTTTTGAATTGCCATATCCAATACACCGTAAATAGTTACGTTGGATTGTGCTTGGGCTGCGCCTGAAATTGCTGCTAATGCTGCCAGAGCTAAGAGTGATTTTTTCATTGATATTTCTCCAAAGGTTTTCATGTTGACATGAACTACATTGAGCCAAATTCATGCAAGTAAGACAACTAACATATTGCACAAAAACAGCTAATTCTTAAAAACTTACAAGACCGCTAAAAAGAAGTTAACGTATTTGACCAAAATTAAACGCGGACAGCCAAGCTAAATCGGCTTTGGAGGGGATGTAAAACGTGGAATGTCGTTAATAAGCAACGGAAAATTGCTTATTAAACATTAATTTGATGCGATCAATTGGCGATAAGAAACTATTTGAAATACAAAATATCTGCTTAAAACAAGAAAGAAGCTCCGTGCCAACAGAGCTTCTTTTTCAATTTATATCAAGCGAAGCCACGTAGGCAATTTCAAATTAGAACAGGTGCATTATCCCGATTGACAAACCGTTTTGAGTACCAGTGTTGATACTGCCACTGCTTAAAGTCAACGGCAATGCAGTCAAAGCATTTGTCAGTTTTCTATTATCAGCTTCCACATAGAAATTTGTTCTCTTTGACAATGAATAAGTAGCTGCCAATACCAAGTTTTTACGATCACTATCAATTTTCGCCACTGTCGCTTTAGTTACATAATAGGCACCGGTCAATTCAACCTGAGGAGATATCGCATAGCTCACCCCACCCCAATACGACTTCTGTTCCGAATCCACTTTTGATAATGTTTCTTGTATTTCCTTAACGTAACCGAAGGAAACGCGAACACCAGCCTCCTTGTACGCGCCGCCGACGGTATAGTATTTATTACCAAAACCGTTGTTGTCACCGGACATGTAAGTACCGCCAAAATTCAAAGGCCCCGTTGCATAAGTCGCTGCAACGGACTTAACAGAATTTTTGCGCATATCACCTGCTTGTTCACCCAAAGAATATTCAGCGCTCACCTTGACACCGCTCAATATCGCTGTGTATTGAATGTCATTGTTAAAACGGGTTGCTGCAGCCGGATAAAATAGCGCTACGCCAGCTACAGGTGAAGTAACGGAGGGGAATTTAAAATTAAATGGCTCATAAGTACCAATTGTTTTAAATGCCAGAGAGTATTGACGACCTAAATCTATGTTACCAAACTCGCCTGTCACACCAACGAAAGCGGACCGATTAAACATCGCTGCTGAATCTAGCGTGCCAGTACCTGTATTAAAGCCTGATTCAAGAACAAAATGCGCATTCATACCGCCGCCCAAATCTTCTTGACCTTTAAATCCCAAGCGATTCGAGTTCGAAATACCGTTACCAGTAGCTCCAGGAGTTGCGCCACCCATGGCTAATTTACTATCGCCAGCAGCATTAACGTTAGTTACGTTTCTAATACCTGCGTCGATAGAGCCATAGACTGTTACATACGATTGTGCAGAAGCAGTAGCTGCAGATGCGCTAAGAACAGCAAATGCGATAAGCGTTTTTTTCATTGAGAAAGTCTCCAGGAATATTATTTTTTAAGAAGTACTGATATGTATCAGTTCATTTACTAGCAGTGCAAAGGGTATTCGGTCTTGCCAAGACTTCGAAACCTGTTGATTAAGAAGTTGTAGTCAATTGAAACAAATAACCAGAAATAGGGCAAAGAGAATTTGCGAACGATCGTATTTAAGCAAATTTTATGTGGCGTCTCCACAACAATTAAGGTTTTTCACAATGCAACTGTTGCAACTATTTTAGTGGTATCGAGTCGTGGCATGCCAATGCAAACGAGATCCTTTATTGAGGATTACAATATAGAAATTGAACCAGCAACGAACGGAAGCAGCGGATTATGATAAATCTGAACAACTTAATCATCAATTTTGACCGCGCCTTACGCGTGGTCAGCGGGCAAGCCCATGCATCGCGACTGAATCCTGGCAATTTGCAAGCAGATGCTGAACTTGACGATTCTGAGCGCCAGCACAGTGCTGGTCTGATGCGTGTCAATCATGTTGGTGAAATATGCGCTCAGGCACTTTATGATTCTCAACGACAATTTACTCAAACGAAGGCGATTCAAGAACAATTTCTGCATTCCGGCGTTGAAGAGGAAGATCATCTAGCCTGGACCGCAGACCGGTTGCGCGAACTGAATTCACGTATCAGTCTGCTCAGCCCGCTCTGGTATGTCGGTGCCTATGCTTGTGGCGCCATCGCGGCCAAATGTGGCGACGCGGCCAGCCTGGGGTTTGTCGTGGAAACAGAGAAACAGGTTGAAGCTCATCTGGCTAGTCATTTGCAGCAACTACCTCCACAAGATGCAAAATCCCGTGCCATCGTCGAACAAATGCGCGTCGATGAAATTGCTCATGGTGCAGCGGCAGATGCACTTGGTGCAAGCCAGCTACCGACGCCAGTGCAATTTGCGATGAAAGGCTTGGCTAAGGTCATGACCACTACCGCTTACTATATATAAACAAAATCAGACTAGAGCCGTGATGCTGACCGGTACAAAACTGTTCATATCAACAATAAAAACCGCTCACTACCACTTGGCGGTTTTTTTAGTGTCCTGAAAAACAGGCCTACAGCAAAAAGAAGCATGTAGCAGCAATGGTCGTCGGTAATAAAGCCGCCAGCAACAAACCCAATGGACTGATTGCCTGCTCATCAAATGAATCTTTTAAAATTGCAAAGCCCGCCGGGTTAGGTGCATTCGCAATCACCGTTAATCCGCCACCAGTGACCGCTCCTGCTACCAGCGCATATTTGGCGCTATCAGACAATCCCGCCACCAAAGAGCCGAGGTAGGTCAATGCGGCATTGTCCGTAATCGCCGTCAGCCCCATCGCGCCAAAGAATAAGAGCGTCGAGTTCATCCCGGCTAATATAGGTTGTAGCCACCATTGCTGTTTGCCCCCAATACGACTAGCCCCGCCAGAAAAAAGGCGACCAGCAAACCCTCACGCAACATCAGCTTGTCCTGATACCGCTGATAAGCATCGGCAAAGCCAAGAAAAAACAAAAACAATCCCATAAATACGACCGGGTAATGCGCAAACACAACGGTCGCTGCCAGAAACACATAATGAATCCCGACTACCGTCATCGGTATTGCCGTTGTATTGTCAGTTATTGCGGCGTCACGCTCATCAACCGCATCGACGGACTTAATTTGCGAGCGAAACAGGAAGGTCGCCAGCAACGCGTTGATAGCTACGGCAATCGCTGCTTTCCAACCAAATACACCCGACATGAATGCAACATCCCATTGCCATTTTTCGGCCACCATCAATACCGGAGGTGCGGCAAACGGTGTCAGCACGCCACCTATTGAAATATTCACGAACAAGACCCCGAGGGTTGCATATTTCAGGTGCTGAGAAATACCTTTGCTATAAAACCGATCCCGCAACATCAAGGCCGCCAGCGTCATAGCCGCCGGCTCCGTAATAAAGGAACCGAGCAAAGGAATCAAAAACAAACACAAGAAATACGCACTCAGAGCCGGGCTGACGGGCAGCAACGCAGCTAGCCGATGCACCAGACTTTGTACCGAATATAAAATCGGTTTAGTACCCGCAATGACCAGAATCACGAAGACGAACAAGGGCTCAGTAAAGTTCTGACTCTCAAGATAGGTGATCGCAGCTTTCTGCTTTTCAATCAGCGCGATACAGGTCACCAGCACCAGCGCCCAGAATCCAAACACGACCTCCACTTCACCGAGAAGATGCCACAAACCAGCGTGGTGCCGGCTCGTATGTGCCAGGTGTAAAAAATATTTGGTTGAAAACGTATGCAATACCGCCAGACCAAAAATAACAGCTCCGACGTAATTAATTAACTGCGTGCTATCCATAGTGACTTTGCCTAATTCGTTTCAGAAAAGTTAATGCGTTCATTGCGGATCTGCTGAGAATTGACAGAACATCAGACAGCTCTCTCTCGCAGGGAACTTCCAAAAACCCGTTCATCGACATTTCATGGAACCACATACTCATGCCACTCCTGCCTTTTCTCTTTGCCTCCATACCTCTATGGTGAGGGGTCTTGGTTTTTGCGTCAGTCCGTCAGTCCTACCGATGTGATTTTTCAATTTAGAGGTTTTTAGAAGTTCCCTGCATTAAATCCGCAACAGGGACGGGGCTTTCAGAGGCATTTCAGGCTAGAAGGCGCAGCTACATTGCGGATTCACTTTTTAAATTTTTTTCAACTCATTTGAGCCAAAATACGGCGCTGTATGGACGCCGCACGCACGACATAGCGATATGCCGTCATAGGAAGCCATAGAAAAGAGAGTCTCACTCGTACCAGTACCGCAGCGCTAGTTTTTTGCGTCAATCTCGTTTCAAAAACCTCTGCCTTACATTTTTTCCAGCTTCGCAATACTCAGATCCAGCAACTTCATTCCCTCACGGCCAAAGTTAATATGCGCCCGGCTGTTAGTGCCGCTGCCTTCGATATTCACAATCACGCCCTCACCAAACTTCGCGTGCTTCACTGACTCGCCTATGCGCCAGCCAGGCTTGCCCGAAGACGACTGTGTACCTTGAAAACTTTGTGCAATACGATTGGCCTGATCGGTCGGATCCTCATCCCATGCCGATTTTTTGTTGCCAAACCAGGATGCCTGAATTTTTGGCGACAACCATTTCAGGGACTCTTCCGGCATCTCATCAAAAAAGCGTGAGCGCAAGTTGTAGCGCGTCTGGCCATGCAGCATGCGTGTTTGCGAGAAGGTCACATACAAGCGTTTCCGCGCGCGTGTGATCGCTACATACATCAAACGACGCTCTTCCTCTACACCACTTTCTTCCTTCGCGCTGTTCTCATGCGGGAATAAACCTTCTTCTAAACCCGTGATAAATACATTATCGAATTCGAGTCCTTTGGCAGAGTGCACCGTCATCAATTGCATTGCATCCTGCCCGGCTTGAGCCTGATTGTCACCGGCCTCTAGAGAGGCGTGGGACAAGAACGCCGACAGCGGTGACATCACCGTTGCCATCGCGGCATCGGCATCGATAATCTCGACGCCATTTGCCAGCGTAATCACATTCGTTGTCGCCTGTGATTGCGGACCAAGCAACGCTGGCGCATCATGACCAAAACCTTCTTCCGTAATAAACAAGGTCGCTGCACTGACCAACTGCTCCAGATTTTCGATACGGTCTGCGCCTTCTTTTTCGTTCTGATAGTGCGTGATGAGCGTACTCAGATCGAGCACAATTTGTACCATTTCAGGTAAAGGCAGGCGCTGTGTTTCAAAGCGCGCTGACTCAATCATTTTCACAAAATTACCAAGCGAAGTGCCGGCCTTACCTGCGACATAGGGCACGGCGGCATAGAGCGAAATCCCATACTGTTTAGCGGCATCCTGCAATTGCTCCAGTGAGCGGGCACCGATACCACGGGCGGGGAAATTCACGACGCGCAAAAAAGCAGAATCATTATGCGGATTGTCCATCAACTGCAAATAGGCAATCGCATGCTTAATCTCGGCGCGCTCAAAAAAACGCTGACCACCGTAGACACGGTAAGGCAACCCTGCACTGAACAGGGCATGCTCGATCACACGTGACTGAGCATTCGAGCGATACAGAATCGCGATTTCGCTACGCATCGCACCATCACGTATCAGGTTTTTTGCCTCTTCAATGATCCACTGTGCTTCCTGAATATCGCTGCTCGCTTCAAAGATCCGCACAGGCTCACCATGTCCGGCATCGGTACGGAGGTTCTTACCGAGACGCTTGCTATTGTTCGCGATCAGGGTATTTGCCGTATCCAGAATATGACCATGCGAGCGATAATTCTGCTCAAGCTTAATCAGATTCTGCACTTTAAATTCTTGCTCAAACGCCGACATATTGCCAACATTCGCTCCGCGAAACGCGTAGATACTCTGATCATCGTCACCCACGGCGAAGACAGCACTGGCATTGACTGTGCCCTGACCAGACATCAGCTTCAACCATTTATATTGCAGGTCATTGGTATCCTGAAACTCATCAACCAGAATATGGCGGAAGCGCGCCTGATAATGTTCGCGCAAGGGCTGGTTGCGGCTCAACAACTCAAACGTGCGCAACAACAATTCGGCAAAATCCACAACACCCTCGCGCTGGCATTGCGCGTCATATAGCGAATACAGCTCAACCATGCGACGATTAAAATCATCATAGGCGTCAACCTCATGCGCACGCAGCCCCTGATCCTTCGCGCTATTGATGAAGTACATCAAAGTGCGCGGCGGAAATTTTTCGTCATCGACATTATTCGCTTTGAGCAAGCGCTTGATGAACGAAAGCTGATCTGAAGAATCGAGAATCTGAAACGTCTGCGGCAAACCTGCATCACGATAATGCGCACGCAGCAAACGGTTACACAGGCCATGAAAGGTACCGCTCCACAAACCGCGCGTATTGATCGGCATCATGGACGATAGGCGCGTCAGCATTTCTTTCGCGGCTTTATTCGTGAATGTCACAGCCAGAATGCCATGCGGCGACACTTGACCAGTCTGGATCAGCCAGGCAATACGCGTCGTCAAGACACGGGTTTTACCGGAACCGGCGCCGGCCAGAATCAAGGCGGACTGAGAGGGTAAGGTGACAGCGGCGAGCTGCTCTGGATTCAAATTATGGAGGAGATTTTGCATCCCCCGATTATACGGGAGTGCAGCGTCTGATTCCTTTTCTAAATCACGACCATGCCGCTAAAGGTGAACACCAGATTCAGGACAAAGGAAAGCGCCAGGTCGTCGTTACAGTGTCAATAGCAGATGACGAAGAAGCCGCACAATAGCGATACTCCCCCCATTATTTCAAAAAACCTATGCTTTTCCGCTGCATTCTATTAGTGCATAAAAATATACTCTGACTGAGTATATTATTTTATTCTGAAAACAAGCGGACAAACTCTTGCGCCGCAAGACGTGGATTATCCGCCAGATAAATACTGCTAATGACTGCCACCATATCCGCTCCAGCCTTGACCAAGGGACGCGCATACTCGACAGTCATGCCGCCGATCACAACATTGGGCAAATCGATCTGCACTTTGGCGTGATGAATGATGTCGTGCGGTGTAGTGACAGCATATTTCTTTACCCTTGATGGATAAAATCCGCCAAACGCAACATAGCTCGCCCCCTCTTGCTGCGCGCACTGTGCCAGAGTCAGATCGCCATAACAAGAAGCACCGACTATCCTATCGAGACCGACTACAGCGCGAATCTCGGCAACCGATGCATCCGTGCCGCCTACGTGAACACCGGCTGCGTCCAAGTCCACGCATAAATCCACATGATCATTAATAATCAACGGCTTATCATGAACGCGACACAGATCGAGCAAGGCACAGGCTTGCTGTCTACGTAAATCAGGACCGGCGGTTTTATGCCGGTATTGCACAATATTCGCGCCGCCAAATAAAGCTTGTTCCGTCACATCGAGCAACCGATCTGTATCATCCCAATCGGGCGTCACAATATATAAACCAGC
This sequence comes from Undibacterium sp. Xuan67W, assembly GCF_049340165.1. Classification (NCBI taxonomy): domain Bacteria; kingdom Pseudomonadati; phylum Pseudomonadota; class Betaproteobacteria; order Burkholderiales; family Oxalobacteraceae; genus Undibacterium; species Undibacterium sp. Xuan67W. Next base: position 35,879 of record NZ_JBMPPN010000011.1, on the reverse strand, counting down.
CAAGGCACGCATTATGTTTTCTCTCAGAATTGGTGTTGAACGATGTTGAACCGTCGTGAACCGTGTTGAATCGTTTTGAATCCAGATTTTTAATTTGAGCGGCGATGGGAAGAGCGGCAAGTACGCTGCACTCTCACAGCTCTTATCCCTCACGACCCAAGAAATAAGTCCGTCGCCACCCTTTGCGGTATCTGCTGCCCTGTCGCGATGGCATAGGCATTCTCCAAGCTGCGCTGAGTAAATTCCTGAGCGCGCTGCAAACTTTCAGACATCGTCTTGCCAGAGGCAAGCTGCCCTGCAATCGCTGCCGCCAGCGTGCAGCCGCTGCCGTGAAATTCACCAGCCAATTTCGGCCATTGCCACTCATGCAAAGAATGCCGGGTGAACCAGCTATTGCGGACATAATCCACATCCGGCTCGCCATCCGCATGCCCGCCCTTTATCAACACATCCGTACAACGATGCTGGAGCAAGGCCTGCGCCCAGCGATGGCGATCTTGCAGGCCATGAATAGCTTGATGAGCTTGACGAGCTTGACTTTCCAACTGATTTCGCTGGCTCCCGTTTTCCGGAGATAGCCGCTGCGCCTCGGGCAGGTTCGGCGTGATCAGCGTCGCGAGTGCTAATAAAGAATGCAGCGAGGGCACCGCGTCGTCACGCCCCAGCGCATCACCGTGACCGCTTCCCAACACAGTATCGAGCACCACGGGCAGTACCGGATTAATCACCAGAGACTGCTGCACACAACGCGCAATCGCCTCCGCATTGTCGCGGCTCCCGACAATACCGATTTTGATTGCGGCGATTGCCATCTTGCTCATCAGCGCTGCTGCCTGCCGGACAATCAGTCCGGCATCAACCGGATGCACTGCGTAGACGCGATCATTGTCTTGCACCGTCAGCGCCGTAATGACCACCAGAGGATGAGCGCCCTGTCCGGCGATTGCCTCAATATCAGCCTGAATCCCTGCCCCACCGCTAGGGTCGTGACCGGCAAATACCAGCACACAAGGACGCTGCACTACCTGACTCATCAGTTGATCCGCCCTGCCATCGGGGATGAGGGTGAGGCAGCGAATTTACGAGCGATACGTCCAGCCAAAAAGGCTTCTCGCCCTGCCTCTACTGCCAGACCCATCGCTCTAGCCATGCGAACCGGATCATGCGCACCGGCGATGGCGGTATTCATCAGCACACCGTCGCAACCAAGCTCCATTGCAATCGCCGCATCGGACGCCGTACCGACCCCGGCATCAACCAGTACCGGCACCGTCGATTGTTCGATAATCAGCGACAGATTCCAGGGATTCAGTATGCCCATGCCAGAACCGATCAGTGAGGCCAGCGGCATGATCGCGACGCAACCGATGTCTTCCAGCATGCGCGCCTGAATCGGATCGTCGCTGCAATACACCATGACATCAAAACCGTCATTCACCAACGTTTTCGCTGCCTTTAAGGTTTCTGGCATATTCGGAAATAAGGTCTTCTCATCACCCAGCACTTCCAATTTACAGAGCTGATGTCCGCCCAATAATTCACGTCCCAGTTGCAGCGTGTAGACCGCATCTTCAGCGTTGTAGCATCCCGCAGAATTCGGCAGAATGGTGTATCGGCTCGGCGGTACTGCATCCAGCAAACTCGGCGCGTTGGGATCCTGTCCAATGTTCACCCGGCGAATGGCAACCGTAATAATCTCGGCACCACTGGCCTCGGTAGCCAGACGCGTCTGCTCCAGATCCTTGTATTTACCGCTGCCAACCAGCAAGCGCGAGCGATAGGTTTTGCCCGCGATAGTCAGGCCGGAAATATTTTCTGTTTGCATAAAAATCCTTCTATGTAAGGTGCGCCATGCGCACCAATGCGGGTGAATACGATGGTACGCAAGACGCACCCTGGCGCTTCATCCACCACCGATCGCGCGTACCACATCGACCCGGTCTTGCGCCTGCAAGCGATAGTCAATCCATTGAGCGCGCGCGATAATCTGGCGATTTACAGCAACGGCAATTGTCTGCCCCGACAAGTTCAGTGTAGTGATCAGCTCAGCCAGGCTTCTCTCCTGACCTAGCTGATAGTTTTCACCATTCAATATGATCTCAGTCATGACAACGGCTTATTGCTTGCGATAGATCTCAGCACCGGATTTAACGAACTCGATCGCCTTCACCTCCATGCCTTGCTTCAATGCCTGTACTTCGCTGATCCCCTGATTCGCTGCATAGTCGCGCACCTCTTGCGTGATTTTCATCGAACAAAAATGTGGTCCGCACATCGAGCAGAAATGGGCGACTTTTGCCGAATCTTTTGGCAAAGTCTCGTCATGAAATTCACGCGCTTTATCCGGATCCAGCCCGATATTGAATTGGTCTTCCCAACGGAATTCAAAACGCGCTTTCGACAAGGCGTTATCACGGATTTGCGCACCCGGATGTCCCTTCGCCAGGTCGGCCGCATGCGCGGCAATTTTGTACGTAATGATGCCGTCTTTGACGTCGACTTTATTCGGCAAACCCAGATGTTCTTTTGGCGTGACATAACACAGCATCGCCGTGCCATACCAACCAATTTGTGCGGCACCGATGCCGGACGTTATATGGTCGTAACCCGGGGCGATATCGGTGGTCAATGGTCCGAGTGTATAGAACGGCGCTTCATGACATTGTTCTAGTTGCAGATCCATGTTTTCCTTGATCAGGTGCATAGGCACGTGACCCGGACCTTCGATCATGACTTGCACATCATGCTTCCAGGCGATTTGCGTGAGTTCGCCCAGTGTTTTTAATTCACCTAATTGCGCCTCGTCATTGGCGTCGTAAATCGATCCGGGACGCAAACCGTCACCGAGACTAAACGAGACATCATAGGCTTTCATGATCTCGCAGATATCTTCAAAATGGTCGTACAAAAAACTTTCTTTGTGATGTGCGAGACACCATTTCGCCATGATGGAACCACCGCGTGACACGATGCCTGTCATACGTTTTGCCGTCATCGGGACATATTGCAAACGCACGCCTGCATGGATAGTGAAATAATCGACACCCTGCTCCGCCTGCTCGATCAGCGTATCGCGGAAAATCTCCCAGGTCAGATCTTCGGCCTTGCCGTTGACTTTTTCCAGCGCCTGATAAATGGGTACAGTACCAATCGGCACAGGCGAATTACGGATGATCCATTCACGGGTTTCATGTATGTGTTTTCCCGTCGACAGATCCATGACGTTATCGCCGCCCCAGCGAATTGCCCAGGTCATTTTTTCAACTTCTTCGCCGATGCTGGATGTCACGGCAGAGTTGCCGATATTGGCATTAATTTTGACCAGGAAGTTACGGCCGATAATCATCGGCTCGACTTCTGGATGATTGATATTGGCAGGAATAATCGCACGGCCACGAGCGACCTCTGAGCGAACGAATTCTGCGGTAATTTCGTCGGAAATCGATGCGCCAAATGATTGGCCCGGATGCTGACGCCCCATCAGATCAGCCAGCTTATTGCCCATGGGTCCGGAGGCTTTCAGCTTAGCCAAATACTCTTTACGTTGCAGATTTTCGCGGATCGCGATGTACTCCATCTCGGGCGTGATAATGCCCTGCCTTGCGTAATGCATCTGACTGACATTTTTACCTGGAAGAGCGCGACGTGGCCTACGTTTAAGATTAAAACGCAGCTCCGCCAGCTTGGGATCATTCAATCTTTCTATGCCGTATTCCGATGACGGTCCTGACAATTCTTCGGTGTCATTGCGCTCAGCAATCCACGCTACCCGTACCGATGCCAAGCCTGAACGAATATCAATATTGACAGCAGGATCGGTGTAAGGACCAGAGGTGTCGTAGACATAAATCGGGGGATTTTTTTCCGAGCCGAACATGGCCGGCGTATCGGATTGACTGATTTCACGCATCGGTACGCGAATATCAGGCCGACTTCCCTGAACGTAGATTTTGCGTGAGTTAGGCAAAGGCTGTATTGCAGCCTGGTCGACTGTCGCGGTAGCGGACAGAAATTGTGGATTGGCGTTCATTTTGCTCCCATTAACGTGCACATTATTGATGGCAGCTTGGGAGGCTTGAGGTACGCGCAAGGGTGTTGCGATACAATTTTGCTTCCCTTCGCTGGCATTATCCAGATCAGGTTCGAGGGTATTTCTCACCCGACAGCGGCTATTGCTGTCAGGACCCCTAGCAGTTCTACATTACATTTTACAAAGCTTATTTCGTACGACTATGACCAGTACAATTTTCTTTCCGACTTGCAAAGACTCACAGCCAGCGTCATATTCGTTTGCCGTGGCAATTGGTTAGTAATCAAAATTAATAACCAGCTTACGGTCAGCGGCATTATATAGCGAGTAGGGCTTAAAAGTCTGTGCGTTTATTTCAACTTACATAGTGATGTTTTCTTCTATTTCGTTGGATTTGCGTCGTGCCGGGCCAACAACTTCGATCAATTCGACCATACCTGCATTCAAAGCAGCAGACAAATCATGATCAAGTACATTCATTGCCTGATCGTGGGGAACCAGCAATTTCGCCAATCCATAGGCACGGTTTCGTCCGTGGGCTTTACCAAGGTATAAGGCCATATCAGCCATTTGAATTGCTTTTTCCCAATTGCATATTTCTTCAGGAATATCAGAAAACGGCAATGGAATAAATCCTGCAGTAACGGTGACAGAGATTGCTAGTTCGCCAATTTGAATATCCTTTTCACCAATCGCAAGTAGGATACGTTCAACTAATTTAGTTAATTGTGAGGGATGCGATTTAGGCGAATAAATTAGAAATTCCTCGCCGCCCCACCGCAATACCATATCAGTATCCCTGACCGCACGCTTCAAACGATGTGCAACCTCCATCAATACACTGTCGCCTACCGTATGGCCCCAGGTGTCGTTAATCTGTTTGAAGTGATCAATGTCCATGAGTATCAAACAGTCAGGATTGCCTGCATCATCTTCACGACGTTCTTTTTCGGAAGCAAGCGTGCGCGTCTTCATCATGTCGACAAAGGATCTTCGATTGTACAAGCCGGTTAGCGGATCTCTGACTGCATGAAACGCAAGTTGTAAATTAGCTTCCAGAAGCTTTTCGTTCGCATTGCGAACTCGCCTGTATAGTAAGAACACAAAGATACCGGCCATCACTGTTACTGCTGCTGCTAACATGGTAATGATTTGCTGAAGTCGGCGATTTTTAATCTCCGCATCTTTTAACTGATTTTCTCGCGCCAGAAGTTCTATTTGTTTTTTTCGCTGGTTGGCATCAAATTGCTCCTGCATTGCAGCAACCGCTTTAGCCGTGCTTGCTCTAAAGAGTTCACTCGCAAGATTTTGCTGCTCTCGAACAGTTTCCAGAGCCTCCTTATACATGCCAGCTTTTTCATACATCCGCCCAAGCTCACCCAACATGGACTCGATATCCGTTTTGATACCTAAGTCCCTCAATTCCTTCATCACGCCGTTAATAAAAACCATCGCTTGCTGAATTCTTCCCTGGCCGCCAAGAGCAAATCCTATGTTTGCCCGGGAGTTTAATATCGCTGTTTTATCCTCCGCCGCTTCCGACTTAACAAGAGCCTGTCGCGCTGTCCGTTCGGCTTCAATGTAGTTGCCAATGTGGAGATAATAGTCGGCAATATTACTCAAGGTCAGGGCTTCCATACCTATGGATTTGGTTTCTTTAAATATCTTTAAAGCATGTTGGTACGACTTCAGCGCATCGTCAAATCGTCCCAGATCAATCAAGGCTAACGCCTGAGTTGAATACAAAGAACCAATTAATTTTGGAGAATTAGCGTCAGCAGACAATTCAAGTGCTGTGGCTATAGTTTCCAGAGATTTCTCCGGATTATGCATATCGAGGTAGAGACCTGCCAGTGAAGATAACCGATATAGCTTTGATTGAGTGCGACGTTTCGTCAAAAGATCAGATAAACGCAATGCCTCCAGCCGGTGGGAAAGAGACGGCTCAAATTTCCCTAGTGACGAATATGTACTACCGTAAGCCACTTCAATCCGCATTAATAATTCTTGATTTTTGGTGCCGTCAACTGACCTTTTAATATCGTCTAATTTCGTAAGCGCAACATCCTGCTTACCTTTTTCAACTAGATCGTAAATTTCTGCCAAGCTAGCGAATGCAATGAGTTCTTTATCTTTGCGTTCAAAAGCAAGCTTCAACAAAGCTTCCTGTGTCGCTGCGGCATCCTTTGGCCTACCTGCGTCATACAATAAAGTAGCTAACGTTCTATATGTTTGAGCACGAACTTCGTAATCTGCATCTGGCGGCAGTGTGTCTTTAAACTTGCTTAATTGCTTTAAGCCTTCATCGTTATCGTTATCGGACAAGGCTCGAATCGCGTCCAGATGTTCCATATCGTGCTGATCTTCAGCATGGGCGATTCCAACATGCAAAATCAAAAAGAGAATTATCAACAGACGATAGGTTAACAATTGAAGCACGGTCGTTTACCCTTAAAAAGTATGAACCTTTGGTACAGCAGTCTATTTGTCTCAAGCGCCGGGCTAATACGCTTATACGAGATTATTTTAATAATGCGACCAATCCTAGCATTTCCTTAATAATAATTGCCAATAATTAAGGCATTTCACCTTGGAAATAAGTTAAATAAAGCAAAGTATTGTGGCTAATGAGACTGTTATTGCTCATTGGCCAAAGACTAACAATAAATTACCAGCGTAAGTAACTTCGATTAAACGCCTAAAATTTTTGTTGAGTCATTTATAATCAACGGTTTAGCAAACTAAGCACATATCATCATGGAATTAGCCAAGTCATTTGAGCCCGCCGAAATCGAAGCATTCTGGCGTACGGAGTGGGAAAAACGTGGGTATTTCACGGCCAGTACCGATGCCAGCAAACCATCGTTCAGCATACAACTGCCACCGCCAAATGTAACTGGCACCCTGCATATGGGACATGCGTTTAACCAGACGATCATGGACGGTCTGACCCGCTACTACCGTATGCGTGGCCACAATACCGCCTGGATCCCGGGCACGGATCACGCCGGTATTGCTACCCAAATTGTGGTGGAGCGCCAGCTCGATGCACAAAAAATCTCTCGTCATGATTTGGGCCGCGAAAAATTCCTTGAAAAGGTCTGGGAATGGAAAGAAAAATCTGGCTCTACGATTACCGGTCAGATGCGACGCATGGGCGCATCGGCTGACTGGGATCGTGAATACTTTACGATGGATGCACCACGCTCCAAAGTCGTCACAGAAGTGTTTGTGCGCCTGGTAGAGCAAGGCCTGATCTATCGCGGTAAGCGCTTAGTGAACTGGGATCCTGTGCTCGGTACCGCTGTTTCAGACCTTGAAGTGGTATCGGAAGAGGAAGATGGTTCGATGTGGCATATCCGCTATCCGTTTGCGGATGGCAGCGGTCACCTGACGGTCGCAACCACACGTCCTGAAACCTTGCTGGGTGACGTCGCCGTTGCCGTCGATCCTACGGACGAACGCTACATCCATCTGGTTGGTAAGATGTTGAAATTGCCGCTGACTGACAGAGAAATTCCTGTCATCGCCGACAGTTATGTAGACAAAGAATTTGGTACTGGCTGCGTCAAGATCACGCCAGCGCATGACTTTAACGATTATGCAGTCGGTCAGCGCCACAAGCTGGACATGATCAGCATCTTGACTCTCGATGCAAAGATCAACGAAAACGGTTCCGCAGCTTACCAAGGCATGGATCGCTTCATCGCCCGCAAACAAATCGTTGCCGATCTCGACGCGCAAGGTTTACTCGAATCCGTCAAACCGCACAAACTCATGGTACCGCGCGGTGACCGCACGAACGTCGTGATTGAACCGATGCTGACAGATCAGTGGTTCATGGCAATGAGCAAACCCGCACCGGAAGGTACTCACTTTCCAGGCAAATCCATCGCCGAAGTCGCGCTGGAAAAAGTCGCCAGCGGCGAGATCAAATTCGTACCGGAAAACTGGAACACGACTTACAACCAATGGCTGAACAATATCCAAGACTGGTGCATCTCACGCCAGCTCTGGTGGGGCCATCAGATCCCAGCATGGTACGGTGACAATGGTGAAATTTTCGTCGCCCGCAATGAGGAAGAAGCAACAGCAAAAGCCGCGGCAGCAAACTACACCGGTGCACTGAAGCGCGACGACGATGTACTCGACACCTGGTTCTCATCCGCCCTTGTTCCGTTTTCGACGATGGGCTGGCCGGAAGAAACCAAGGACATGCAAATGTTCTTGCCCTCATCCGTCTTAGTCACCGGCTTCGATATCATTTTCTTCTGGGTGGCGCGCATGGTCATGATGACCGCGCATTTCACTGGCAAGGTACCGTTCCATACCGTCTATGTACATGGACTGGTACGCGATTCCAGTGGTCAGAAAATGTCTAAATCCAAAGGGAATACGCTAGATCCTATCGATCTGATCGACGGCATCAGTGTCGACGATCTGGTTGCCAAGCGCACCATCGGCTTGATGAATCCCAAGCAAGCAACCGCGATTGAAAAAGCTACCCGCAAAGAATTTGCTGATGGTGTCCCCGCCTACGGCACCGATGCTTTGCGTTTCACGATGGCAAGCTACGCGTCTCTCGGTCGCAATATCAATTTCGATCTGGGTCGTTGCGAAGGTTATCGTAATTTCTGCAATAAACTGTGGAACGCTACCCGCTTCGTGCTGATGAACACCGAGGGCAAGGACTGCGGTTTTGATGCCGGAGTGACGGATGCCGATCTCGATTATTCACAAGCTGACAAATGGATTATCTCAATGCTGCAACATGCAGAAGCAGATATCGAAAAGGGGTTCAGTGACTATCGCTTCGATAACATCGCTTCATCCATTTATAAGTTTGTCTGGGACGAATATTGCGACTGGTATCTGGAAGTCGCGAAGGTACAGGTACAACACGGCAGCGAGGCGCAGCAACGCGCGACCCGTCGAACCTTATTGCGCGTACTCGAAGTTATTTTGCGCCTCGCGCATCCAGTAATTCCATTTGTAACAGAAGCATTGTGGCAGACGGTAGCCCCGCTGGCAGGCAAACATCTAGATCCGGCGGGCGACTCCATCATGCGTCAGCCTTATCCTTTGGTGAATGCGGCGAATATCCATACCGGCGCAGAAGAATGGATGGCCGCCCTCAAATCGCTGACCGATGCGTGCCGCAACCTGCGCGGTGAAATGCAGTTGTCACCCGCCCTGCGCGTTCCCCTCCTCTTGCAGGCAGGTAGCGCAGTAGAGAAATTGCAGTTGCAATCCTTCGCACCATATCTGCAAGCGCTGGCAAAGCTTTCAGAAGTTCAGGTCCTTGACGAACTGCCAGAATCACCGGCACCTGTATCTATCGTCGGCACTGCCAAACTGATGTTAAAAGTTGAGATTGACGTGGCGGCTGAACGCGAGCGCCTGGGTAAAGAGATCGCAAAACTCGATGCAGAAATCAGCAAGGCACAAGCCAAACTCAGCAATGAGAGCTTCGTCGCCCGCGCTCCGGCAGAAGTCGTCACCCAAGAGAAGGAACGAGTCGCAGGTTTCACTGCAACCTTAGAAAAAATGCGCGAGCAATTTGCCAAATTACCGGCCGCATAATTGAACTAGACCTTTGGAAAGCAGCCAGCAGGCTGCTTTTTTTTGCCTCGACTAAACTATGATGTTGTGTTTTACCGTCATTAAAGTAGACGCTCTAATTATTTAGTACATAACAAAAAAACTGGCACGTACAATCAAGCGCAGAATGAAATTGGTCAATCTAAGGACGGAGACAATATGAACAAAAAAACTGGCATCGCCGCACTGCTTTTGTTGTGTATCAGTTCAGGCGCATTCGCTCAGGACACCCCTATCGGACTGTGGAAAAATATCGATGACAAGTCCGGCAAACCAAAAGCACTTATCCGTATTGTCGAAAACAGTGGCGAGTTAACGGGCAAAATTGAAAAACTCTTTCTTGAACCCGAAGAAGAACAAAATCCAAAATGCGATAAATGCGATGGAGTGAATAAAAATCAGCCTATCATCGGTATGACGATTTTGTTTGGCTTGAAAAAAGACGGCGACGAATATAACGGCGGCCGCATTCTCGATCCGGCTAATGGCAAACTGTATCGCAGCAAACTCTCGGTCACCGACAACAATAAAAAACTCAATGTCCGTGGCTATATCGGCACACCACTATTCGGTCGTTCACAAGTCTGGGTACGGGAACAATAATTGCCATGTTGACGTCAGCAAACTGTGCTGACGTCTTTGTTTGATCTGTTTGATCTATATCAGCACTGGCAACGCTACTCACTTTAAGCTGGAGATGTGATGTATTTTCATCTCACCCACTGGAGGAGTAGTTATGCAAGTAGAACACCATCCGCTGTCGACTGAACTCCCCGAATTCAAAGATACGATCCATGCATTGAAGCTCAGCAACGCACATTTTAGTAAATTGTTTGATGAATATGCAGAAACGGACAAGGCCGTGAATCGCGCAGAAAACGGCGTCGATCATTTAAATGATGCGGCATTAGAAGAATTGAAAAAAGTACGCGTTGTGCAGAAGGATCATTTATTTCAGCTCTTACAAACTGCCAGCGCCGCCTAGTTCGGTTTTGCTTAAAGCGGCACCACTGATCAAAGAAAAAGGATAGCGATGTCGCTATCCTTTTTTTTATTGTGTTGAATTCTCGATTATATGTCCGCTATTTAATGCCTATCTGATAAAGAACGTTTCTTTGCACGAAACACCTGTGTATCTGCATAAAACTCATGACTCTGATTCTGCCACCACCCAGGAATGCCTAGCACGGGTAACGGCGTGTAATCCGCGGTGCTTAAACTGATTTCACTTAAACGTGTTGCGACCTCTTGATCTAACCATTGCCTTTTTCCTTCATCGCTGGCCGTAAAAAATTGCGCATCCGCCCGAACCACAAAAGTATGTGCCGTAATTGCTTTATACGGATTCACCAGCTTTTCCATCAACGCATGCCCAAATGTCCAGACCTCGGCTTGCCGCCCGAACAGGGCGCGTTGCTGGACGAAAGCCTGTTGCCATTCATGCCCGCGCAATGCGGCGATCAGAGCGTCACCTTGTGCGCTATTATCCACCACCAGCAACGCGGCATTTTCATCAAAAATCGTTGCCGCATCACGAGCTGAACCGCGTGACTTGCCAATGCCATGCAGAGCTATTTGAGCAGCTTGCATGGCATTTAATTGTCGTTTAATTTTTGGAAAAGTCAGCCATACCAAAGCGTTAAAAAAGTCGTGCAAATTTTCACGCGTCGGCACTTGCCCTGTATCGCTGATGAAGGCTTCATAAGCGACACCCTCGGGCAGACATTCTTGTGCGATAAAAGAAATCCGTTGCTGGGCATGATTCTGCACGAGGTTGATCTGCGCGCTCTCGTTAAGATAGCGGCGCCAGTCGCCTGACGCTTGCAAGGCAAGCGCGGTTGCACGGACCGGCGCATACCAGCCATGCGACCAGTCAATAGCGGAATAAAATAAGGCAGGTTCTGGAGTTTCGGACATTACATCGCCGGGCAGCTGACTTACACTCACCATACAAATACAATCGGATTCAGGAATAGCAGATTTGGAAATTTCAAACTTGAAGGATTCAAACTTGAAAGTCTGCAATGGCCTGCATTTTCCAATGAATAGTTTCGCCGCCGTTCAATGGCACAATCGTCGTGTCAACGAAAGGCAATTCAGCGGGCAAAGTCCAGTCCTCGCGCGTCAATATAATCTTGCCGGTATTGCGTGGTAACTGATAAAAATCAGGGCCATTGAAACTGGCGAAGGCTTCCAATTGATCCAGTGCACCAGCCTGATCAAACGCCTCCGTGTAGAGTTCCATCGCATGCAGCGCCGTGTAGCAACCGGCACAACCGCAGGCGTGCTCTTTCAATCCCTTAGCATGTGGCGCCGAATCCGTTCCCAGGAAAAAACGGGCGCTACCTGAAGTCGCCGCCTGCAGCAAAGACAGGCGGTGTGTCTCGCGCTTCAGCACAGGCAAACAATAGTAATGCGGGCGAATACCGCCTTTAAAAATCTCGTTCCGGTTATACAGCAAATGATGCGCCGTAATCGTGGCGGCAATCGGACCGGAGGCACTGGCAACATATTGCGCGGCTTCCGTCGTAGTGATGTGCTCGAAAACCACTTTCAGCTCAGGCATATCGCGGCGCAAGGGTTGCATTACGCGATCGATGAACATGGCTTCACGATCAAATAAATCGATCTCAGGATTCGTAACCTCACCATGAACCAGAAACGGCATGCCGACTTCTTGCATCGTTTCCAAGGTCTTGTAGCACTTGGTCAGGTCCGTCACACCGGCATCAGAATTCGTCGTCGCACCAGCCGGATACAGCTTCACGGCATGCACAAAACCACTGTCTTTGGCACGACGAATTTCATCCGGCGGCGTATTGTCGGTCAGATATAAAGTCATCAGCGGCTCAAACTGCATCCCTTCAGGTAAAGCAGCCAGAATACGCTGGCGATAAGCCGCAGCCTGCTCTGTCGTGGTCACAGGCGGCTTCAGATTCGGCATCACGATCGCACGCGCAAATTGACGTGCGGTATCAGGCAAGACGCTGGCGAGTGCGGCACCATCGCGCAAATGCAGATGCCAGTCGTCTGGACGAGTGATGGTAATCTGCTGCGGATACTGCCCAGCGTTACGGGAGGTCGGTGAGGTTTGCTGAGTAATCTGAGAGGTCATGGCGGCTCGCTTTTTCAAGTAAGCATCATTTTACCTTTTTTGCCTCAGCACCTATAGGATGATAGATACTCTATCCCAGTATATTTTTAATGCCTATATAAAACCTGCGGGATAGTGCCTGTTTTATATAAAAAAAGAGGGAGTATTGGATTTTCAGCACCACAGTAACTTAGGCGATAGCGTCCGGCATTGCCGGAACAGTCTAGGGAATCGCCTTCCTCAGCCTCGCAGGTGGTTCGCGAAGCTGAGGTTGTGGTATGCCACTATCGAACTGAACTACAGAACTTGGTGGCGAACTTAACAATGCAGGCAGTGCAATACTGACAGTGACCTAGTTTAATGAATAATCTTGGCAAGGAAATCACGTGCACGCTCAGAACGCGCCGCATTAAAGAATTCATCCTTGGCACAATCTTCGACGATCAAGCCCTTGTCCATGAACACAATACGGTTCGCCACTTTTTTCGCGAAACCCATTTCATGCGTCACTACCATCATGGTCATGCCTTCTTGTGCGAGACCCACCATCACGTCCAGCACTTCATTGATCATTTCCGGATCCAAGGCAGACGTCGGTTCGTCGAACAACATCGCGATTGGATCCATGGACAATGCACGAGCAATCGCTACACGCTGTTGCTGACCACCAGAAAGCTGACCCGGGAATTTATCTTTGTGCGCAAGCAGGCCGACACGGTCGAGGTATTTCAAGCCTTTTTCAGTCGCTTCGTCTTCGCTGCGACCAAGCACTTTCACCTGACCGATGGTCAGATTCTGACGGATCGACAAGTGCGGGAATAATTCAAAATTCTGAAATACCATACCAATACGGGCACGTAATTTGGACAAGTTAGTTTTTGGGTCGCCGACAGAAATACCATCCACAGTGATGTCCCCTTTTTGAAAAGGTTCAAGACCGTTGACCGTTTTAATCAGAGTAGATTTACCAGAACCGGACGGTCCGCAAACTACTACAACTTCACCCTTCGACACTTCGGTAGTGCAGTCCGTCAGAACCTGAAACTGACCATACCATTTGCTGACATTATTTAATTTAATCATTCTATTCTCCGGTGCATCCACGATGCTGATCGCGGATGCCTTTCTCAAATGTGTTAACTAGTAGCGGATGAACTATGCCGTCATCTCTTTATCGGATAATCGCAAATTTGGTCTGCAATTTCTTCACCAGAGAAGACAAGGCAAAACACAAAATAAAATATACGACAGCGACGAAAGAATACATTTCAACCAAGCGGCCATCACGCTGCGCAACTTTGGATGCAGCACCGACAAAGTCAGTAATCGACAGCACATAAACCAGCGACACGTCCTGGAACAAGACGATGGTTTGTGTCAGCAATACCGGAATCATGTTACGGAAAGCCTGCGGCAAAACAATATTGCCCATGGTTTGCCAGTAGTTCATCCCGATCGCATAACCCGCCCAGATTTGACCTCGTGGAATCGATTGAATACCCGAACGCATGATTTCGCAATAGTAAGCAGCTTCAAACATCACAAAGGTAATCAGGCACGAAGAGAACGCACCGACTTGCACAGGCTCGTTCGCACCGATAATCCATGCGCCGATATAAGGTACAAGAAAGTAGAACCAGAAAATCACCAGTACCAGCGGAATAGAACGCATGATATTGACATAGGTGGTCGCAAATACTTTGACCGCTTTAATGCTGGACAAACGCATCATCGCCAGCAAAGTGCCGAGAACAATTCCGCCAGTCATCGCAAGGAAAGTCAGTTCCAGAGTGAAGGACATACCTGTCTTGAACAGGTACAACCAGGAACGCTGAATGACATCAAAATCAAAATTACTCAACATGATTAGTGCCCTCCCGCATTCGCCGAGCCGGACGTAATAAATCCTGGCACAGTCAGTTTTTTCTCAAGCACATTCGACAAGACGATCGCAATCACAGAGACCATCAGATAAATCAGAGTCGCAGCCGTAAATGCCTCAAACACCTGAAAAGAAAACTCTTGCATAGACCGTGCACTCGCCGTCAGTTCCATCAGACCGATGGTCAATGCAACAGAACTGTTTTTGATAATCGCCGCCAGTTCATTGGTCAATGCAGGAATAATAATGCGGAAGGCCATCGGCAATAAAACATAACGATAAGTCTGCGGCAAAGTCAGTCCCAATGCTGTGCCTGCCATTTTCTGACCGCGTGGCAACGCATTAATGCCTGCAGATACCTGTACCGCTACGCGTGCAGAGGTAAAAAATCCCAGACTTAAAACAGCAGTAATAAAAGGCGCATTTGGCAAAGACTTTAACCAGTTACCCATACTCGCAGGCACCAGCTCCGGCATCACGAAATACCACAGGAACATTTGCACCAGCAAAGGAATGTTCCTGAATAATTCGACATAGCCATTGGCAAAACGTGCAGCCCATTTATTCGGTGCGGTACGGATGGTACCAATCACCGCGCCCAATACCAAGGCAATAACCCACGCTAATCCGGCCGTTGCTAAAGTCCATAGCAAGCCAGAAATCAGCGCATCCAGATAGGTGCCGCCGCCATCCGGCGCAGCCTCCCAAAAGATATTCCAATTCCAGTTGTAATTCATCTCCGTCCCTTTACTCGAAATCCATGCGCGTTGCCTGCATGCAGCATATCGCTGTCACTTTAAACAAAACGGGAGGCGTGCCTCCCGTTGTGCGCTGGCTTATTTCAATTTTTCAATGACTTATTTTTTCTTTTTCAATACAGCTTTTTGCGCCTCTGGTACCGCGGCATAAGCAGATGGCTCACCAGAATCAGTTGGCTTAGCAACGACCGCTTTGAATTGATCTGACATAGGCCAGTTCAAAGCGATACCTTTTGGCGGGATCGGTTGCAAGAACCATTTGTGGTAGATGCGGTTGATGTCGCCGGAAGTCAGTACGTTCGAAATCGCTTTATCAACAGCGGCTTTGAAAGGAGCATCGTCCTTGCGCAGCATGATGCCGTATGGCTCAACGGACAAAGCTTCTTTACTGATCTCGTAATCAGCCGGAGATTTAGAATTGGCAGCCAGTGATGCCAGCAAAATATCATCCATCACGAAAGCCACCGCACGACCGGTTTCCACCATCAGGAAGGCTTCGGCATGATCTTTCGCTGGCAAAATATTGATGCCCAGATTTTGATCGGCGTTCAATGTCGTCAATTGTTTCAGGTTGGATGTGCCTGAAGTAGAGACTACGGATTTGCCTTTCAGGTCCGCCAGAGTTTTTACGTTTGAGGATTTTTTGGACAACAACCGATTGGCTGTCACAAATGTAGTCGGCGCAAACGAGACTTGCTTTTGACGTTCCATATTGTTCGTTGTGGAACCGCACTCCAGGTCAACGGTACCGTTCGCCATCAGCGGGATACGGGTTGCCGATGTCACCGGATTTAATTTCACGTTCAGGCTGGATAAGCCCAATTGTTTTTGCACCGCTGTGACGATTTTCATGCACAGATCGATGGAGTAACCTTGATACGACTGTTTGTCGTCGAGGTAAGAAAATGGAATGGAGGAATCACGTACACCAAGTGTGATCGTGCCAGTATCTTTAATCTTTTTCAGTGTGCCAGTTTCTTGCGCCTGTGCTGCACCTGCAATCACGCCGGCAGCAATCAGGAAAGCGAACATATTCGTTAATTTCATACCATCTCCAAAAGTTACGTCAAAAGATTTACGACAAAAAGTCACCTGCTGAGTTTACCAAAATCGACCAAATGACACTGTCTTTTTTTGGCTTAAGCGATACGTATAACTACGTAAATACATCGATAAAATCGAGAAATTAACTCTTATTTCTCGATAACAGCGTCTAACTAATCCGCGACCTTGTCTGAGGGGAAGCGTATCGTGTCACGCAATAAAAAACCCATCGGCATATTCAGGTTAGCGCCCTTAGGCGGAACCGGCTGCTGAAACCATTTGGTATAAAATTTATTGATTTCACCATCGCCCATCATGCGCGAAATTTCACGGTCGACAAAGGATTTAAATGCGGGATCATCTTTACGCAACATGATGGCGTAAGGCTCAGTAGATAAAGAGTCTCCGACGATGGCGAACTTCGCTGGCTCTTTAGAGTTGGCGCGAAAACCATACAGCAATACGTCATCCATCGTAAAGGCGTCTGCCTGAAAAGATTCAACCATGGCAAAGGAATTATTATGGTCATTACCCTCAACCAGTTTCAACCCCAGCGAGCGCACTTTATCCCGGTCATTCAAGAGTTTGACTGAGGTTGTTCCTTTGGTGGTGACGACTTTTTTGTCTTTCAGGTCAGTCCAGTTGGTGATCCCGGAATCGGCACGAACCAGCATTCGCGCAGTCGCAAAAAAATGTGGGATCGTGAACGCGACCTGTTTGCGTCGCTCAGCATTATTGGTCGTAGAGCCACACTCAAGATCCGCCTTACCCTCTGCGATGCTTGGAATACGTGTGCTTGCTGTAACCAGCAGATAATTCACGGTTAGTTGCGGGCTCTTTAATTCCTTCTTGAGCGCATCGACAATTTTTTGACAAATGTCGACGGAATAACCGATTGGTTTTTTGCTTTCGGATAAATACGAAAATGGAAAAGACGCTTCTCTGTGGGCAATCGTGATGGTCTGCGTTTCTTTGATACGGGCCAGTGTATCAATCGCCTGGGCAGCAGACATGAAACTCGCCAAGCCGCTCAGCGCCGCTATTTGTACGATCCAGAACTTAGCTTTCATAATCATTCCCCAGGTGAGACGACGATGGCTTGCGCCCGAATTTTAGAATGGTAAATACATTTACGCGATCTTTTATATTGAAATATTCTATTTTCACAAACTTTTATTCTGTTTTAAATGCGTGCTGACTGTTTTTTCATGGTAAGGAAACAGCACTTTAAATAAAACAATACATCCATCGATGCGTTTGCATTGATGGATGTATTTCTCTTACCGTTGCTCTAAGGCACTGGAAGATACACTAAAGCGTCGAGCCTTGCATAAAACTACGGCGCTCAGTAATGTTAATCAAACCGGTTAATCAGGCTTTAAACTCTGCGCTGGTCTTATGGATACAGACCGCGAACTTCACGTGCTTGCAATACGCGCGAACAACCGATGATGAAGGCTGCCGTCCGCAAAGAAACTTTCTTATCTTCAGTCACATGCCAGACCGAGTTAAATGCCTCTTTCATAATACGAGTCAGACGCTGATTGATTTCATCTTCGCTCCAGAAATAACTGGAAAAATCCTGTACCCATTCAAAATACGACACAGTCACGCCACCCGCATTTGCGATTACGTCCGGCACAACCAACACACCTTTGTCGCTCAAAATATCATCCGCTTCTGGTGTGGTTGGACCATTCGCACCTTCGAGAATAATTTTGGCACGAATCTTGTTGGCATTCTTTTCCGTGATTTGCTGTTCCAGCGCAGCAGGGATCAAAATATCGCAATCCACTGACCAGAACTCATCGTTCGGGATCACGGCTTCTGCACCACTAAAGCCCGCCACACTGCCATTGGCTGCGACATGTTCGAGCAATTTATGCGCATCAAGTCCGTTGGAGTGGAAAATCGTACCGCCATGATCTTGTACCGCGACGACTTTAGCACCGGCCTCAGAGAACAGGCGCGCTGCGATGCCGCCGACGTTACCAAAACCTTGTACGGCAATCTTTGCTCCAGCAATATTCAGGCCACGTTTTGCTGCGGCTTCGCAACCGACGACAAAAACACCGCGTCCCGTTGCTTCGCGACGGCCTAGGCTGCCGCCGAGTGAAATTGGCTTACCTGTCACGACACCAGTTGCTGTGCGGCCTTCGTTCATGGAATAGGTATCCATCATCCATGCCATGGTCTGCTCATTGGTGTTGACGTCCGGTGCAGGAATATCCTTGTCCGGGCCAATAATGATGCCGATCTCGGAGGTATAACGGCGCGTCATGCGCATCAGTTCGCCACGCGATAAAGTTTTTGGATCAACGCGGATACCGCCTTTGGCACCACCGTATGGCACATTGACTGCGGAGTTTTTAATGGTCATCCAGGCAGACAGGGCCATCACTTCTGACAGTGTCACATCCTGATGGAAACGCACGCCGCCTTTACCAGGGCCGCGTGATGTATTGTGCTGTACACGATAGCCTTCAAAATGAGAAATGCTGCCGTCGTCACGCTCGATAGGCACGTCAACAATCAAAATACGCTTAGGACGCTTCAGCGTCTCTACCCAGCGGGACAGATGGCCGAGGTAAGGCGTAACACGATCGATTTGCTCTAGATAAACTGACCAAGGACCTGTCTCATGCGGGGTAAGATAAGAGGGTATTTGGTGATGGCTGGACATGGTATGTCTCCTTCCTGTGTAAGTTAACTATGTTGACGACCATTGGTGACCAATGAGGTGATGCATAGTAGGACAACAGGCCATTTTATCGCCAATGCTTTGTTTGCATGCATGTATGCAACAAATGCATAGATATATTTCACCCTGATTTCGCTACAGACTTGCAGAAAAAAACTCACCGCTTTTTTCATATACCGGCATCAGATCAGCATCAACCATATTAGCGACGAAACTCAGCCACACTGAGGAATAGCTTAGGACAATTTAAGTCAAATTTACAGTGACTTATTCGGGACAAATCACCACAACACTTTGCGCCGGATGGCACTCATGCGGGCTTGCGGCGTTCTTTTTTGCCACTCTTGACTGCGGTACTGGCATGCGGTGAATGCAGTTGCTCCAGATACTCCCACAAGCGGGAGACGATTGCCTTGCCGGGCCGCTGCACCGATGGACGCTCGCGATACAGACGAATTTCCATCTCAACTTCCCATGCGCTGGAGTGGCCGTCAGCACGCGCCAGCTGCTTTTGTTTTAGTTCGCGCGTCACTGCAGATTCGGGTAAAAATGCGACGCCACGACCCTCGAGCGCCATCATTTTTAACCCCTCGGCCATATCGGTTTCATAGCACTTATCGAGATGCAAAGGAATACGGGCATCATTCAGAATCAGATCGACCATCCGTCCCAGATACGCGTTATTGGCGTAGGCTAAAAATGGTAAAGGTGATTTTTCTGAGCCTGGCAAAAGCAACTCGGACTTACCGGATTTATCGCAACGGGCATAAGCGCGCAAGGCCTCAGTTCCCATACTGATCATGTCGTACTGACTGGCATCCAGCAGCAAAGGCTGGCGCGGGTGGTGGTAGCAGAGCAGCAGATCGCAACCGCCCTCGACCAAGCTCATCACGGCATCATGCACATTCAGCGCAAGCAGGCGGCTGTTGATCTCGCCAAAGGCTGACTCAAGTTCGGTCAGCCACTTTGGCACGTAGGTCAGCGATAAAGTATGGGGTACCGCGAAGTCGACAGTGGTCTGGGTGGTGGTGCGCTTGCCCCGCAATAAAGCACGGGCGTTATTGATCTGCCCGAGCATGGCAATCGCTTGCTCGTAAAATACCTCGCCCGCATGTGTTAAGCGGGTCGGATATGAGGTGCGGTCGATCAGGTCGCTGCCAAGCCACGCCTCCAGCGATTGTATGCGACGCGAGAACGCTGGTTGCGTGACATGACGCAATTCAGCAGAGCGGCTGAAACTATTGGTTTCAGCTAAAGAGACGAAGTCTTCCAGCCATTTGGTTTCCATTTCGCCATGATAATCGCAGCACGAAAAAAAAGCGTCAACTTGTGCGGGATATCCACACAGTTTGACGCTTATTTTATGGTACTACGAGTGCTTAGAAGATATTCGTTTGCTCAGTCAAGCTACCGCCAACCGACTCATAGATCACGACGGTGCCGTCTTTCAGATCGCCTTTGGCATCAAACTCTATCGTACCCTGGATTTTGCCATCGAAAGAGGTTTTCTTCATTTCTGGCACAAAGACTTTAGGATCGATAGAACCGGCTCTCTGCATCGCCTGCGCATACACGTGAATACCATCGTAAGAGATCGGCGACATCGCGCCCGGCTCACCGAATTTGGCACGATACTTCTGCATGAAGGCAGCGCCGCCAGACAACCAGGATGGCGGTACCCCGGCAACCGTACAAAAGTAGCCACGATCCGCATTACCAGCTGCTGACTTGATAATTGCGGCATCGCACATGGAATCACCGGTCACGAATTTCGCAGTGATACCTGCGGCGCGCATGGCCTTCAGCAATCCCAAACCAACCGGCTCATCACCGCCGTAGATCACCACATCCGATTTGCTGTCACTGATTTTTTTCACAAGCTGCGGATAGTCGACCGTCAGTGGATTGACCGACTCCTTACCCGGGACGATTTTTTTTGATTCCAGAACCTTTAATACTTCTGCTGCCAGACCGAGTCCAAACAATGATGCATCATCGACCACGAACACCGTTTTTGCTTTTAGCTTATCGACTGCGATACGCCCCAATGTTGTGCCCTGCTCGATATCATCCGCACCAATACGGAACGCACTGGGAATACCCATCCGCGTGTATTGGGGGTTGGTTGAGGCTGACATTTGCGGGATGCCTGCTTTGGCATAAATCGGCGCGGCGGGAATCGTCACACCGGAATTAAAGTGCCCATACACAGCGACGACACCGGCATCAACCAGACGCTGCGCAGCAGCTTTACCGTCTTCCGGATTCGCTTTATCGTCTTCTATCATCAAGGAGAAATGGGCACGCTTGCCCTGGATGTAGATGCCCTCCTCATTTAATTCATCGGCGGCGATTTGCGCACCGCCGGCAATACTTTTACCGTTATGAGCGAGATTGCCCGTCATCGGCGCAACAACACCGATTTTGACTTCGACCTGACGACTACAGGCACTGACCAACAAAACTACAGCGAGGCCAATTAGTTTTTGTGACAAGACTTTCATCGTTGCTCCTGAATAGAGAGGCAGATTATAAGAATAATTCTTTCTGATAGTAGGACTGGACAGGACGAATAAAATTTTGAAATTCCAAGAATTTCAAACACTTTATATCGTATTGGCAATTCCACCAGAAAAGCTAAATTCTCTAAAGCAATCTTTGTGCCGCACATTTCTTACATCAATACAATTGGTCTTGCGCTGAGAGATTTTTATCATTCATCTTGCCATTCAATCAGCATTGCACTACGCCACGCTCACTTCAGCATCAGTGTCATCGAAGTCATCTGCTCGCTCATCACTGCGATTTTGTTGTCGTTTCCACATCTGTGTGTACACACCGTTTAGCATCAATAACTGCTGATGCGTACCACGTTCAATAATGCGTCCGTTATCCATCACCAGAATCTGCTCCGCATCGACGATGGTAGATAAACGATGAGCAATCACCAGGCTGGTTCTGGTCTTGGCAATCTCTTTAATTTGCGCTTGTATCATTTGCTCAGACTTAGAGTCGAGCGCCGACGTTGCCTCATCAAAAATCAGGATGGAAGGATTCTTTAATACAGTTCTGGCAATAGCGACACGCTGTTTTTCGCCGCCTGACAATTTCAAACCACGCTCACCGACGGTGCTTGCGTACCCGTCCGGTAAGCTTTCAATAAAATCGTGAATATAAGCGGCCCGCGCCGCAGCGACGACTTCGTCTCTGGTCGCTCCTGGCTTACCATAAGCAATGTTGTATTCAATACTGTCATTGAACAACACCGTATCCTGCGGCACGATACCGATCGCATTGCGTAGTGAAAGTTGAGTAATCGCGCGAATATCCTGGCCGTCAATCCGAATGGCGCCGCCCTGAATATCGTAGAAGCGAAACAGCAAACGCGACAGGGTAGATTTACCCGATCCGCTATGCCCGACAACCGCCGTCGTGGTACCGGCAGCGATCGTAAAATCGACATCAAATAAAATCTGCCGCTTACTTTCGTAGCTGAAATCGACATGGGCAAACTGAATCGCTCCGCCCTTGCTATGATCCATGCTGAGAGGAATCGCGTCTGCCGTATCGGAAATCTCTTTATGCTGATCCAGCAAAGAAAACAACTTCTCCATATCTGCCAGACTTTGTTTAATTTCGCGGTAGAGAACACCAAGAAAATTCAAGGGAATATATAGCTGGATCATAAAAGTGTTCACCAGCACCAGATCGCCCAGGCTCATAGTTCCATCGATCACGCCTTGCGTGGCACGCCACAAAATTAGCGTGACCGCCGTCGCAATAATCAGCGACTGACCCGTATTTAGCAAGGACAAACTGGACTGAGATTTGACTGCGGCGAATTCAAATTTTTGCAGACCTTCGTCGTAACGTTGCGCTTCGTATTCTTCGTTACAAAAGTATTTAACCGTCTCATAATTCAGCAGAGAATCGATCGCCTTTGTACTCGCTTTAGAATCGAGTTCGTTCATGGTACGACGAAAATGCGTACGCCATTCAGTCACCGCAATCGTGAACGTAATGTAGGTCACCAGCGCCACCAGAGTGATCACAGAGAACCAGATATCGTAATGCGTTGAGAGATAAATCAATACCAGCGTAATCTCAAGCAGCGTCGGAAAAATACTGAACAGGGCATACGACACCAGCGATGAAATACCGCGGGTGCCTCGCTCGATATCACGCGTCATACCACCGGTCTGGCGGTTCAGATGAAAACGCAGCGATAAGGCATGCAAGTGCCGGAATACCTTTAGCGCAATTGTCCGTACTGCACGCTGAGTGACCTTAGCAAAAACAAATTCACGCAACTCGGTGAATAACGTGGTCGACAAGCGCAAAGCGCCGTAGCCAATCAAAATCCCGACTGGCAACACCATCAATGCCGCCGGATTCTGGGGACTGATCGACATGCTGTCGATCAATTGCTTCAATACGAGCGGCACGCCCACACTGGCGAGTTTGGCGCCAACCAGAAACAACAACGCCAGCGAGACGCGCCATTTATATGCCCACAAATACGGTAATAAAGTTTTAACAGTTGACCAATCGCCGCGAGGTGATGGCGCTGAATTTGCAGAGGCAGGAGCATCGGCAGATGAGTTACGGCGCATAGAATTGCCTAAGGTGAAGTAGGGATATGGTTTATGATTTGCTGAAATTATCTAAGCGAATTGTATCTTTGAAAGGAAATACCATGTCTGACCAGATGAAAAACACACTCCCCGCCGGCATGCCGCAATTGCGTGTCATGCCGATGCCCGCCGATGCGAATGTTCACGGTGACGTATTTGGCGGATGGATCATGGCGCAGGTTGATATCGCCGGAGCGATCCCTGCCGCGCGCCGCGCCAATGGCCGGGTTGCGACGATTGCGGTGAATTCATTCTTGTTTAAACAACCTGTTTTTGTGGGTGACTTATTGTCGTTTTATGCAGAAGTTGTTAAAGTCGGCAATACCTCAATCACCGTGTCTGTTGAAGTCTATGCAGAGCGTAATCGCCTGCAAGCGAGTACTGTCAAAGTCACTGAAGCGACATTAACTTATGTCGCAACAGGTGAGGACAGAAAACCTCGTCCGATTCCACCGTTAGACGCTATCTGAGCCGATTTTGAGTCGATTTTGAGCCTGCTCCGCTGCATTGCCATTTCATGATGATCTGAATGATGCATCTTCGCCATACTGCAAGCTGACAAAAGCAATGGCAAGATTCATGATGAAAAAATGCCATAGCGCCAGTGCAGCATCACTTGTCTATATTCCGAATAATTTATTAAGTGCGGCCTGCACTGACTACTATGCAACGACGGCAGTTTTTACAGCAATCTCTACAGCAGTCCTTACGCCTTGCCGTACTTGCGGCATCGGCGTATCAGCTACCCAGTTTTGCCGCAGATAAGTCATCAGCCTACCCCTTCACGCTGGGCGTTGCTTCCGGCTCGCCCCGGCATGATAGCGTGGTGATCTGGACCCGTCTGCTGCCAGAACCATTGAATGCTCTGGCGTTGCCGGCAGTGCCTTACAAAGTACGATGGGAAATCTCGGAAGACGAGACTTTTCATCACATTGTAGGGCGGGGGGAACATACCGCCTTGCCTGAGCTCGCACATAGCGTGCACGTTGATGTTACCGGCTTGCAGGCGGAACGCAATTATTGGTACCGTTTTATGCTGGGTGAGGCGATCAGTCCGGTAGGACGCACACGCACTGCGCCAATCGCAGAGGCCATGCCCTCTGGCTTGCGACTGGCGGTCGCCTCCTGTCAGCACTGGGAGTTTGGTGAATATGCAGGGCACCGGCATATCGCTGCGGCATATCCGGATCTGGTGATTTTCCTCGGTGATTATATTTATGAATGGGGACCTTACGATTTAAGTCATCCGTCCAAGCCACGCAGGCGCGATGTCGAGAGTATGAATCTGGCCGGCTACCGTAGTCGCTATGCCCAGTACAAATCAGATCCGCATCTACAAGCAGCGCATCACGTCGCACCATGGATCGTGACGTGGGACGATCATGAAGTCTGCAATGATTACGGCAACGACAGGGATGAACGTTTATCGGTCGATTTTTTGCAACGACGCGCAGCGGCATATCAGGCGTTTTATGAGCATATGCCGGTACGCCTGCCGAATCTGACGGCGCTCATGAGTGAAGCAGGACGCTTTGCTCATATGCGGATTTATGAGCGTTATGACTGGGGCAAGCTTGCGCGTTTCCATGTACTTGATGACCGTCAGTATCGCTCACACCATGCCTGCCCGAAACCAGGGATGGGCGGCTCAAATTCAGTCACGAATGCCGAGTGTCGTGAACTGCTTGATCCAAACAGAACTCTGCTGGGGCAAGAACAGGAGAAGTGGCTGGCACAGGGATTTGCCAGCTCCGGTGCCAAGTGGAATGTCCTGACACAACAAACTCTGATGGCACAATCTAGCCAGACGCCAGTCGCTAAAGAAGGTGATGGAAAATTCTGGACCGACGGCTGGGATGGCTACCCGCTTGCACGGCAGCGTGTATTAGACGATCTGCAAAAACATAAACCGGCGAATCCTGTGATTATTTCCGGTGACGTCCATACGTTTTATGCGGCGAACATCAAACGTGATTTTTATAGTAAAGCCTCGGCAAGCAATCCGATCCTGGCAACAGAGTTTTGCGGCACCTCGATTACGTCCAGCTCACGTCCGCAAGACCGCACAGATCAATACGTCGCGCAAAATCCTCATATCAAATTCGGACGTAGTGATAAGCGCGGCTTTATCCTGATGGATATCACGCCGAAACAAATGACAACCCGCTTTATGGCGTTGGACGACGTATCCCGAGCTGACTCTGGCATATCAACCTTGGCGAGCTTTGCGGTCGAAGACGGCAGGACTGGCGTAGTATCAGTCGCATAAAAAAAGGGCGGTCCACGGCCGCCCTTCTTTGCAACAAGTCCAACGTTACCGCTATCCTCACCTCACCCGTGGTGAGTTAATTTAAAAACATGGACTTCATTAACTAGCTCGACTGCCAAATCGCGGAGTGTATCTGCGGATGCTGAGGTTTCTTCTACCAGAGTCGCATTTGCCTGCGTTACAGAATCAAGTTCCTGCACAGCCTGTTCAACTTCTTTTACCCCAATCGATTGTTCACGCGCGCTGGCGCTGATATCGCTTAGAAATTGACTAATACCGGCCGCAGATTGCACAACTTGTGCCATTGTGGTTCCTGCGTTATGCACTATGTGGCCGCCTGTTTCCACTGTATTCACACTGACCGTAATCAGGTTTTTAATTTCTTTTGCTGCGTCAGCAGACCGGTGTGCTAACGCTCTGACCTCGGTCGCCACCACGGCAAATCCTCTTCCTGCCTCACCGGCGCGAGCTGCCT
This sequence comes from Undibacterium sp. Xuan67W, assembly GCF_049340165.1. NCBI lineage: Bacteria > Pseudomonadati > Pseudomonadota > Betaproteobacteria > Burkholderiales > Oxalobacteraceae > Undibacterium > Undibacterium sp. Xuan67W. The sequence continues at coordinate 9,391 of NZ_JBMPPN010000011.1, read as the reverse complement.
CAACAGCGGCGTTTAAAGCGAGAATGTTGGTTTGAAATGCGATTCCGTCAATCACTCCGATGATGTCATTGATTTTGCTGGAAGAGGTTCGAATCTCCTCCATCGTGCTGACCATTTCCGCAATCACTTCACCACCGCGCGTCGCAAGTTGCGCATTTTCTATCGCTAATTGTGTTGCCTGCTGAGCACTGTCTGCAGTCGATTGAATTGTCCCCGATATCTCGACCATTGCTGCAGCAGTTTCTTGTAGTCGCTGTAAGGTCTGTGAAGTTCTCACAGCCATGTCAGCAGAGCCTTGCGCCACTTCACCGCTACTATTACCGATTTGCTCCGAACTGCTTCTCATCACACTTACCATATTAACCAATGAGTTTTGCATCTCAGCCATAGAGAACATCAGTTTAGTAATCTCATCATTTCCCTTCGGTGCAATTTTGGTCCTCAAATCGCCACTAGCCATCGTATGCAGGTTGTCGTTTGCATGCCGCAGGCCAGACTCCATCACCCGATAGAACGCGACAAACATGTATACAGCCGACAGTAAAAAAAATGTGACGATGGCAGCGGTGATATATAAACTTTGGCTTTGTTGTTTTACCCGGGAAATTAACAGCTCGTTTAAATGGTTCAACGAAACATGCTGAATTTTCTCAAAGGCATCAACAACTTTTTTACCCTGTGCATCAATTATGAATGCACGCTCATTCCCGCCCTGCCCCGGATTTTCCTTTGACATTTGCAATAAGCTCGCCACATCTTTCATCGGTTCTTGAATATCCAGTTCGGACCGAAAATCTGGATGTTCGCTCGCCACTTTTGTTAAGTCACTGGCAATCACATCGCTCAGGTAACTGATCAGTCCTTCCTCCTGCAGAAGTTCTTGGGTGGCTAGTTCGATATCCTTGCCGGAGCGGGCAATCGAGGAGGCAAGTACTCGCATCTTTGCGGTTGACTCGAGCAAAGTAGCCATTGCATTGATACTGGCATCCATCAGGTAATAGGTATCAATCTCTGGATCCAGAGTGAGTCCACTCCCATCCGCGACAGCAGTCAACATCTGGCCAAGTCCTTCATTGAACTTACTATGTGTATTAAACACCGTCAGCAATCCTGACGATGCTGGCGTTGAGGACTGGTAGAGTTGCTCAACTTTTCTCAGGACCTCTGTGGTTTTGAATTGCTCGCCATAGATTGCATCCAACTGTTTGATCTTCACAATCTGTGCGTCCAATCTCGCCTTTACTTCAGCCAATTCAGCGGGCGTTGACCCGGTAGCTTGCTCTTGCATCGTGTAGCGTCGATATTGACGAGCCCATTTGATTGCGGGCACGAGTTCTTTTGCGTAAGTAACGCCGTCTATCTCAAGTGCAGCAACATTGATTGCCGCTCTTTTTGCCTGGATAAAGGACCAACTCAACAGCACAATTGGCGCTAAAAACGCGATGGAGATTAATACTGCTTTTGTCCGGAATTGTATGTTGCGAAAAAAATTGACTCCAGGACGCATGATCCACGGTTGGCTAGTCGTACTACTTTGTTTCATACCTCACTCCAAATTTGATTGCCTGTAATGCGGCAGTAATCCAAAACAAGATCGCCTTTCCGGTAGCAATACATTGCCTTAGACTTGATGTAAACAGCAGATATAAAATGTTATGCAGATTATTTTTTGGTAATTCGGACAAAAATTCAATCGATTGCAAATAATTAGCCATAGTAAATTATTTTCATGAAAGTAACATTTTTGAAATGCTTTGTGGCAACCTATCTTCTGTTTTGTTGAAGAAAAACCTCAAAATTTAACAGTCCGTCACATAAAAAATAGACGAATCTGACCATCCTTTTTTGTTTTAATCGACTGTTTTAGTAGTTTGAAAACAAAAAAAGGAAAGCTAAAAGCTTTCCCTTTTTAAATACTCTAGTGGAGTATATTCTTACATCCCTCGTCTTCTATGCGAGCAAGAGGGTATTTCATCCCACCATTAGGGGAGTATATTAATCAAGCGGCCTTCTTTTCGTCGCGTAATTCACGACGCAAAATTTTGCCGACATTGGTCTTAGGCAGTTCCAGGCGAAACTCAATGAACTTCGGTTTTTTGTAAGCAGTGAATTGTTCTTTGCAGTAATCCATCAATTGCTCAACGGTCAGCGTCGGATCTTTACGCACCACAAACAACTTGACTGCCTCGCCTGAGTTAGCATCTGGTACGCCAACGCAAGCGCATTCCAGCACGCCCGGATGCAAGGCAACCACACCTTCAATCTCGTTCGGATAGACATTAAAGCCAGAGACCAAGATCATATCTTTCTTACGATCGACAATCGTGGTGTAGCCGCGGAAATCCATAATCCCGACGTCACCCGATTTGAAAAATCCATCGGCAGTCATTACCTTGGCAGTCTCATCAGGACGATTCCAATACCCGACCATGACTTGCGGCCCACGGATGGCAATCTCTCCAGGTGAACCTAGAGGCACATGATTACCGTCATCGTCGAGAATCGCAATTTCAGTCGACGGAATCGGGAGTCCGATCGTACCGGAAAATTCTTTAGTTTTTGCCGGATTCGCGGTGGCAACTGGCGATGTCTCTGACAAGCCGTAACCTTCTGCGATTGCACAACCGGTAGTTTTCAGCCATTTGTCGGCGACTGCTTTTTGCACTGCCATACCGCCGCCGCTACAAATCTCATAGCCGGAGAAATCGAGTTTGGCGAAATCGGGATTATTCAGCAAACCGTTGTACAAGGTGTTCACTGCCGGGAAAATATTAACCTTATATTTTGCCAATTCTTTGATAAATCCCGGAATATCGCGTGGATTCGGAATCAGCAAATTCATCGCACCAATACGCGTACCCAGCAAGCTGCAAACAGTCAACGCGAAGATGTGATACAGGGGCAAAGCACAGACGATTACTTTTTGCTCAGAGCTGGCCTGATTCTCCATACCGGACATCAGCCATGCGTCGTTTTGCAAAATATTGGCAATGACATTGCGGTGAGACAGCGTCGCACCTTTCGACACACCCGTGGTTCCGCCGGTATATTGCAGGAACGCGATATCGTCGTGACCGAGATTGACTGGCTGAAAATTCAGGCGACTGGATTCAGCGAGCATCTGCTTAAATCGCACCGCACCCGGCAGCGAGAATGCCGGTACCAATTTTTTGACATTACGGACAACGAAATTGACGATCGCGCCCTTCACGCCTCCCAACATATCACCCATGGTGGCGACGACGATATGCTTGATCGGTGTATTGCTCAGAACATGTTCCAGCGTCACGGCGAAATTTTCTAAAATGAAAATCGCTTCAGCGCCCGAATCTTTTAACTGATGCTCTAATTCGCGAGGTGTGTACAAAGGATTGACGTTGACGACGGTGTAACCCGCGCGCAGCACTGCCGCCATCACGACCGGGTATTGCAAGACATTCGGCATCATGATCGCAACGCGGGCACCTTTTTGGAGCCCCTTACTTTGCAACCAGGCACCGACTTTCTTTGACAGCGTATCCAGCTCGCCGTAAGTCAGGAATTTATCCATGCAAGCGTAGGCATTACGTGCCGAGTATTTATGGAAAGACTCTTCCAGCACCTGCACCAGCGATTGATATTGAGAGAAATCGATTTCTGCCGGAACGCCTTGCGGATATGATTTCAGCCAAAACTTGTCCATACGGTTTTCCTTGTCTCTGAGTGTTGTTTTGATTTATTCAGCGTCGGTGCTGCAAATGATGCGCGAAGCACTGCTCGCCGGCAAGCTGGTCGAATGATCTGCTAGACTGGCTAGCATGAATATACTGCGCCGATAGTCGATGCTATCGGCAATGATAAACCAAGGCAAGTCTTTTGCAGCCAACTTGAAAGCATCCTCTACTAATTTGCTGCAACGCACAATCAACTGACTCGTTGAATGAATCTGTGATTTGGCCAAATTCACCGCCGTTCTGCACAAAAAATCTTAAGCCACCGGTGCGTTTTGCAAGCACACTGGCTCACTGATCAGCCCTTCTCGACCTGCACCAGTACGTCATAGAAGGTAGGTCCGCCGCCCATGTCTGTTAAGCGCTGACTGGTGAGCTCATTCGCATTTTTGTGATCGGAAGCAAATTTTTTCCACCAGATCGATAAGCCGACCACCAGACCTCGCCGGGCTTTATCAGTAACTCTTGCAAGTGCCACAAAAGAACCACGGTCATTGAAAATTCTGACGGTATCACCAGAAGCAATCTGGCGATGCTGAGCATCTTCAGGATGGATATCTATATGCGGTTCGCCTTCGGTATCACGTAAACTTTGTACATTGACGAAACTCGAATTCAAAAAATTCCGCGCAGGCGGCGAAATCATGGCCAATGGATATTTACCGGCAAGCACGGGATTGCTCGCAACCGACTCATAAGGGGGAATATACGTGGGTAAGGGATCATAACCATCGCGTTGCATTTGTTCGCTATAGAACTCACATTTTCCGGACGGTGTCAGGAACCCGCCCTGTGCAAAAGGAGCGTCGGGAACACGTAATTTCGCCCATCCCGTTTTCTTCAGTGAACTCCAGTCGAAATGTACAGCACGAACATCGGATTGCTTAAATGCTTGCGCAGCCAGTTCATCATCACTTTCACGAAAGCACGGGTCATCAAAACCTATGTGATACGCCAGAAGGCGAAAGATTTCTGTATTCGGTTTTGCCTCTCCCATGGGGGCAATCGCGGCATTATTCGCCATCATGTACAAATGCCCATAGGCGCTGTGCGCATCCACATGCTCAAGCTGAGTTGTCGCAGGTAAAACGATATCTGCATAGTCTGCTGTGTCGGTCTGAAAATGCTCAAGCACTACAGTGAATAAATCCTCGCGGGCGAATCCCCGGGCCACCGCATCCGATTCCGGCGCGACGGCAACTGGGTTTGAATTATAGACAATCACAGCCTCAATCCTGGGGCCGAAACTGACAGAAGTCTCGTGTAATAAATCATCACCGATCGTACTCATATTAATCGTACGTGGAGTCAGTGATTGCGGGAATAAGTCTGGTCGCTGTAAGCCGGCAAGATTTTTAGGAAAAGCATCCGACAATGATAATTGCACACCTCCTGCAGCGTGACGCCATGCCCCGACCAATGCTGGCAGACAGGCGATATTGCGCACGGCCATGCCACCACCACGGACTCTTTGCATTCCGTAGTTCATTCGTATCATACTGGCCTCACCCCGTTGCGCGCATTCGCCATATACTCGTGCCAGATTCGTCACCTCTTCTGCACTGATTCCACAAGTTTCTGCGACGCGCTCAGGTGTCCACTCTGCTACGCGCTGTTTAAGTTGCTCAAAGCCCAGTGTGTAGGCTGAGATATAGTCATGATCAAGCAAGTCTTCTTTGATCAGGACATGCATCATGCCCAGCACTAAGGCCGCATCAGTGCCTGGCAATAAGGCGATATGCTGATGGCATTTTTCAGCCGTTAAAGAGCGGTAAGGATCGATCGCAATAATCTTCGCACCATTGCGTTTTGCTTCTTGTACACGCATCCAGAAATGCAGATTGGACGCAATAGGATTACCACCCCAGATGAGAATTAATTGTGCATTTTGTGTTTGTTCAACATCCGTGCCAATGCGAGCACCCAAAGTGTATTTGTAGCCTGTCCCGCCAGCAGTTGCACATATTGTGCGGTCAAGAAAAGACGCACCGATTTTATGAAAAAACCGTTGCGACATGCTATCTCCCTGCACCAGTCCCATGGTGCCTGCGTAGCTATAAGGCAGTATGGCCAGGGGATTATGATCCGCAATTTTCTTAAGCTTTGTAGCAATCGTCGTCAGCGCTTCGTCCCAGCTAATTTGCTCAAATTGACCTTCACCTTTTTTGCCGATACGTTTCAACGGATGCAGTACACGGTCTTTGTGATAGGTGCGCTCTGTATAACGCGCGACTTTAGTACACAAGACGCCAGCCGTCGTCGGGTGATCTGGATCTCCGCGCACCTCGGTGGCGATCCCGTCTTGTACCGTGACATGCAAGGCGCAGGTATCCGGGCAATCGTGAGGACAAACGGCGCGGACGATGGCGGTGGTCATACTCATTCCTAAATTTTTAACTTTGATGAAATTGTCTGCTTACGAATCACATAGGCGCTGCATGAAGCGCTCGCACTGAACGACCTGCGCCAGCTCCACATATTCGTTAGGCGAATGTGCCTGCTCGATACTGCCGGGTCCGCAGATGACGGTCGGAATACCTGCCTGCTGAAATAAACCGGCCTCTGTACCATAGGAAACAGCGCCGTCAGGTGAGTTCCCCGAGAGTTGTGCTGCTAGCTGGACGATGGCGTCTGACTCTTGCATTTGCAAACCAGGTGCGGAGGCCAGCCATTCAAAATCGATGCGTGCAAGCGGCTCTACCGCTAGCATCTCTGGCATTAATTTGCGGGCATATTCCTGAATTTCTTCAAACAGTATGTCCGCCTTCATGTCGGGTAATGTCCGCGCCTCAAATTGAAAATCACAATCTTTTGGCACGATATTAGTTGCGAGTCCCCCGTGGATCAGACCCGTTTGCAAGGTACTGTAAGGGACCGTATAAGAATCATCGCGCGTCTCTTGTAAGGCAAGGCGATCAGCTAATTCTCGTATATACACAACAATTTTAGACGCATACTCAATCGCATTAACACCCTGCGTCGTATAGCTCGAATGCGCTTCTTTACCGCGTACACAGCAACGGAAACGATGTGTGCCCTTGTGTGCGATGATTGGCCGCATCATGGTGGGTTCACCGACGATACACGCAGCGGGCTGCAAACCGATTTCGTCCAGATCACGTATCAGGCTTCGTACGCCAAGACATCCCACTTCTTCGTCATAGGAAAAAGCCAGATGTAATGCCTGACCCCTGTCAGCAGCAATGTACTGCGGTATGGCATGTAGCGCCGCGGCGATATATGTTTTCATGTCGGCTGCACCGCGTGCATATAAGCGATCACCATTAATCACTGCAGTAAAAGGATCGGTATGCCATTCCTGTCCGTCAACGGGTACTACATCAGTATGCCCAGAAAGAATAATTCCCGGCTTTTTTCCGTCACCTACCGTAGCAAATAAATTAGCTTTTTTCCCAGTACTGTCATAAGTCAGTCGGGCACTGACGCCGTATTGCTTAAGGTAAGTTTGAATCCAGTCGATCAGTTCGAGATTAGAATCTCGAGAAACCGTTTTGAAAGCAATTAATTGCGCCAGAATTGCAAGTAACTCCGGAGATACTGTAGATATGACTGTCATTGGATAATTCTTATGTTTGCTTGTGCTTCAGTAGCAGTGGAGGAAATGTGCTGCCGCGGATAATTCGTCTTGGCTAATTTGGCTAATTCCATACTATATCGCTGAACTACAAGCATGGCAGATAATCCCCGCGCGTATTCAGTGTACCTCTGTCTATGCAGGCAAGATATCTGGCTGATCTCCAAGACGCTGGCATGGATTTTTCTTTTCCAATTCGAGTATCGCGGCAGAATGATCTGCAACAGGTTGATACGTGAGAAGTTGTTGATAGATTTCTGCAATCATTTCTGTGACAGGTAGTTGCAAGTCATGGCTGTGTGCCGCCTGTAAGATATTTCGCATATCTTTCGACTGGCTTTTGACTTGACCTCCAGGCAAAAAATTCCTGTCCAGCATACGCTGCCCATGTACCTCTAAAATACGACTCTCTGCAAATCCACCCCGCAAAGCTTGACGTACTGCGACAGGATCAGCGCCTCCGGCCTGTGCCAGCAATAAAGCTTCTGCAACGATATTAATCGTCCCACCAACGATTAACTGATTGCACAGCTTCGATAACTGTCCGGAACTGGGCAATCCGACCAAAGTCGCTTTTCCCAGTACGTCAAGGACAGGCTTGATTTTGCTAAATTCGTCCGGATACGCACCGACCATAATTGCTAAAGACCCGGCTTCTGCACCGATGACGCCGCCAGATACCGGCGCATCGATAAAAATAATGCCCTTGGCTCGTAACAAGGCATTGAATTCTTGCGCCTCCTGTTGCTGCGTAGAACTCATATCTATCCAGATCTGCCCCCCCTTTAATGTGATTAAGGTTTGCTTAATAATGTCCCCCACCACGTTACCCGCTTCCAGCATACTGATCACGATATCGGTATCACCACGCGCAGTCGACATAGCGTCTTGTGGCGCGATAACGATCTCTGCTCCCAATATTCTCAAAGGCTCACATTTGGAAGATGTACGATTCCAGACAACCACGGGATATCCGGCATTGAGTAATCTAGCAGCCATCGGTAAGCCCATCAGACCAATACCCAAAAATGCAATTCGTGGTTTGTTCATACTATTCATTGTTGTAGGTTGTTGTGAGTGAATGACATTGACAAGGTGTTGGCATATTTTGCCTATCGCCGATATGATTTGTAGCGAATTGATACAATATCTTAAGAATTCTTCTTTCACCTCTGATCAGGACATCGTTTTATGAAATTTTCGCTTAAAAAATCCTTGCTGTGTGGGCTTATGCTGACTCTTGCGCAATCAGTATCTTATGCTGCAGATTCAGCATCACTGGAATTCGCTACCGGGAATAAAACAAAAATGCTTCGGGCCGGAGCCCAATGGACTTGGGATGAGCAATGGTATAAATCAAACGGAACCCACATCGGTGGTTACTGGGACGTCACATTAGCAAGCTGGCAGGGTGATAATTACCAAGGAAGTGGTGCAAAACAAAATATCGTCGATGCTGGCATTACCCCTGTATTCCGGCTACAAAATGACAATAAGAAGGGAGCTTACGCCGAAGCAGGAATCGGTTTGCACATGTTATCGGACATATACGACAATAACGGTAGGAAGTTTTCGACGAATTTTCAGTTCGGCGACCATATTGGAGTTGGCTATGTACTGGCAAACGGCTGGGACATTGCGGTCAAGATTCAGCACTATTCCAACGGAGGGGTTAAGCATCCGAACCCTGGTGTGAATTACGCGGTGATCAAGACGGGGTTTGCGTTCTAGGCTGACGTTTTAGTAAGGCGTTAAAGCGTGCTGAAGAGATAGTCTCAGGGTCCTCGGTTTTTTTTGAGAGAGCGATACGAGATCAGAAAGGAGCTTCGGCTCCTTTTTTATTGGAAATTTATTGAGTAAGCGGTCAGCGAGAGCTAGCGAGAGGCTAAAGTAAGACTAATGGCAGGGCAAGAAGAAGGGCCGGCAGCAAATAAAAGTGAGCGTACAAGTGATGCTAAAAAAGCAAGACCCCCGGTCAATTACTTGAGCGGGGGTATGCGGAATAAAAGCCTGACGATGACCTACTTTCACACTGGTTGCAGCACTATCATTGGCGCGGAGTCGTTTCACGGTCCTGTTCGGGATG
>NZ_JBMPPN010000010.1:0-164940 GCF_049340165.1 Undibacterium sp. Xuan67W | reverse complement strand
GCTGGTTATGGACTTACAATCACGACCGGCCCAACACGGGCATCGGCGGCATCACCCCGAAACAGAAACTCGCACTTGCCGCATAGCCTCTACTCATAGCTCGCGCTAAAAATGGGGGGATTACCGGATGGCTTATGTACGAGCTGAGTGTCGGTATGCCTATAAACACCATAAATTTTGTACGCACAATCCTGCAGAGCGGGTTAGCATGCCCACCGTTAAAAACGAACGCCACGTTTATGCAAGCCGGAAGGAAGTACTACAAATTGCTAGGAATATAAAATAACCTGCAATACGAGCCACCTTGCTCATCGCATTTTATAGCGGGATGCGATTGGCAGAAGTCTTGCGTGTCAAAATTTGGAACGATGCTTTTTTGCTGGAAGACACGAAGAATGGAGAAAGAAGAGTAATTCCTATTCACTTTAAACTGAAGCGATATATTGAACATATTCCTATCAAACCCGCTCGTTCCACAATACAGAAGTGGATCCGCATAGCAATGCGGAAATGCGGACATGACGATTTGCATTTTCACGACATGCCTCATAGCGCTGCAAGTGAAATGATTAATGCCGGTGTTGATTTACATACAGTAGGTGGAGTACTGGGTCACAAAAGCGCACAGTCTACAAAGCGGTACAGTCATTTGGCGACCAAGACACTCGCTGAAGCTGTAGCTAAAATTGGCAAACGCAGAATTTAAATGTCAAAAAAATGCACAACCAGAAATTACGATCATCACATTTTTATGGTTCAAAAATTACGTAAGTCTTTGATTTTTTGGCGGAGAGAGGGGGATTCGAACCCCCGATACGTTTGCACGTACGCCTGATTTCGAGTCAGGTACATTCAACCACTCTGCCACCTCTCCGTTTTACTTTGCTGGTCAAAAGTAAGCCAACGATTATAGCAAAGAAACGTTGGTTTTAGTAGGGAAAACCTTGCAAAACAAAGGCCTACAATCGTGGTAATTTGTGAAAATCCTTATAAATCATCCTTGCGGAAAGAGTTACATGTAAAACAAGTCGCTCCGCTACGTGTCCAATAACTCAACTTAGAGGATGTATCGCACCAATCAAATAACGCCAAACGGGTCGGTATCTATTCAATAAAAATACATTAAACCAGTTTTAGGAATATGCCCGAATGACGAAAAAAAATGCTTGAACGATCACTCGTCCAAGCACTTTTTTCAGGAATTTTAAGTCTGCTGACCGAAGCTAATTGAGCACCGATTGCATAGCGCTAACGACTATCTTAAAAACATATATTTTTATTTTGCCGCGGGCAATAAGGCTTCTACGCCGCCCATATACGGACGCAATACCTCCGGTATCACAACGCTGCCATCCGCTTGCTGATAGTTCTCCAGCACCGCAACCAGCGTGCGACCAACCGCCAGGGCTGAACCGTTTAGCGTATGTACAAGTTCGGGCTTGCCCTGGGCGTTGCGGAAGCGCGCTTGCATACGGCGTGCCTGGAAAGCGCCCATATTCGAAATCGATGAAATCTCGCGATACGTATTTTGTGCTGGCAACCAGACTTCCAGATCATAGGTCTTGGTCGAACCGAATCCCATGTCGCCAGTACACAGGCTCATCACACGGTAAGGCAGGCCAAGTTTTTTCAGGATGGCTTCGGCATGACCCACCATGTCTTCCAGCGCTTCCGCCGATTTTTCCGGATGGGCGATCTGTACTAATTCGACTTTATCAAACTGGTGCTGACGAATCATGCCGCGCGTATCACGTCCTGCACTGCCAGCCTCGGAACGGAAGCATGGTGTGTGTGCGGTCATTTTGATAGGCAAACTTTCCAGGCTGACGATCTCGTCACGCACGGTATTGGTCAATGACACTTCGGCCGTCGGGATCAGATACAGCGTCTCGCCCTCGCCTTCTTGCCCGCCTTTTTTGACCGCGAACAAATCTGCTTCGAATTTAGGCAACTGGCCGGTACCGCGCATGGAGTCTGCGTTCACGATATACGGTGTATAGCATTCTGTATAACCGTGCTCCAGTGTTTGGGTGTCTAGCATGAACTGTGTCAGTGCGCGGTGCAGACGAGCGATACCGCCTTTGAGCAGGGCGAAGCGAGAGCCCGTCAGCTTAACCGCCACTTCAAAATCCAGGCCAAGGCCAGCGCCGATATCGACGTGATCCTTGACGACGAAATTAAATGCTGGCGGCGTTCCGACTTTACGGACTTCGACGTTACCGGTTTCATCCTCGCCGACAGCCACGGACTCATCTGGGAGATTCGGAATCGTCAACATGAACTCGCTCATGGACGCTTGCACTTCACCCAAACGTACTTCAGAGGCCTTTAACTCATCGGCGATACTGTTAACCTCAGCCATCTGCGCTGTGGCATCTTCGCCTTTGCCTTTGAGCATACCAATCTGTTTTGACAGAGAATTACGCTTCCCCTGCAATTCTTCGGTACGCATCTGTATCTGCTTGCGCTCACCTTCGAGTGCATTAAAAGTCGCTACATCCAGTTGAAACTTGCGCGTCGCCAGACGGGCGGCAACGGTGTCGATGTCTTTGCGTAGGAGTTGAATGTCGATCATGGAATGCTTAAGCCAGGTTAGGAGGTAGATGCAAAAATAATGCAAAGATAATTAGGAACATATTGTACCAAGGCGGGCTTGATTCCCCAAACATCGACAATCACAACAACCAACGCAAGGATCATCAGTCTCCTTAGCCCTCGGCTATATGCATAAGAAATCGGTCGGACAACTACTCGACGACTTAAACCCAATTAATACCAATCATCGTAGAAAAATAGCAAGTATCGAAATGCGACACCTCAAGGTGATGAAAGCGCCGCTACTCAAATCAAAATTGACCCGACAAGTTCCGCAACCAATAATGCGCTGGCTTGTTGTTGAATGCGTAAATTTTTTACGACAGCCAACAGGCTGCGGGCAAGCCGCGAATAGTGAATCGTCAATAGAAACGCTTGCCTCGCTCATCTGACAGGAACTCGTATGACACATCTCACATCGCAGATCACATCAATGATACGTACCAGTACAGTAGCGTTGACCCTAGCTTGCAGCGCCGTCGGCTTGACGACTCAGGCTGCGCTGGCAGCGTCCTGCCTTTCCTGCGGCGCATCCGGTCTGTCTTTGTTGTCGGCTCTGTCAGGCGCAGTGTTGATTGAAGGATCCGCCGAGGGCATACAAGCATCGGGGACTTTACTGGTCGTCTCCGTTGAAAAAATAGCCGATGGTGTCATCGTCGTTTTTAAAGGCGTCTCGGATGGCGCCAAGTACTCGGTCAAGCTGACTGGAAAAGCCATGGGTAACGTCTCGGTCGTTGCAGGCACGGTGGTGCAGGTCACAGCCTTGTCTGCAGGCACGATGCTGGTCGTATCGGGTCAAGCTATTGCATATATCCCCAATGAAATCGGTCGCAGCCTGGTACACCATTCCGTTGCACGATAACTGCGTTTAGGCAGCCGATCAGCATTAATATCAGTGCAGGCACGCGATAATCACCCTCTCACTACAGCCATCACATTCATTGCACTCATGAATATTTTCGCCAAATTGACAGCTAGCCTTCTGCTGGCAAGCGCTTTAATGACATCGGCCAGCAGTTACGCCGGTCGCTCTTGTGAAGAAAAAACGCTTGATCCCAACACTCTGATGAAGGGGATGGAGCTAGCACTAAAAACCCGCAACGCGCTCGATGCCAGCGGCGCGCAAATCGCAATGATTGCGCGTGTCGGACAAGATTTATCAAAATACCATTTGCGCTATTCGCACATGGGCATCGTCTGGCGCGACCATCCCGATGGCAAGTGGCTGGTGGTCCATGAATTAAATCAATGTGGCACCGCGAATTCGGAATTGTACGACGAGGGCTTAGGTAATTTTTTCATGGACACACCCTTTGCATATGAGACTCTGATCGTATTGCCAGATGCAGCGCTACAACAAAAGTTAGTAGTCTTGCTGAAATCTGATACACCGAGAAAGCTGCATGAGCCGCACTACAACATGCTGGCGTTTCCCTACTCAACGATGTATCAGAATTCGAATCAATGGATCCTGGAATTGTTAGCCGCCGCAAGCTCGAACGATATCAGCATCGGTGATCGCAAGCAGGCACAAAGCTGGCTGAGTATGGCAAATTATCGGGCTGGGACATTGAATATTCCGTCGATGACACGCCTAGGTGCACGAATGTTCCGGGCAAACGTTGCATTCGACGATCATCCGTTCGATCGTCGCATGGCTGGACAGATTGATACGATTACGGTGGATTCGATTATCAGCTTCATGGAGCAACGTAAGGTCATCAGTAGCAAACAGGTTTTAAGCTATCCATAACAATATACTCCCCTATATTTTTTAGAAATATGACCCAATTCGCATACGCTTATTAGTGCATTAAAAAATACTATGAGGGAGTATATTCAATCTAGGGTTAAATTAAGCTGGCTTGATCCGTCCGAAATAACTAATGCCGCTAAGCTAACTGATAGCGCCGATTCTCAAGCTGACGCCGGTCAAGAACCGGATCCAGCCTCTTCATCAAGCGAACGCAAGTACGCGAGCTTGTCGGCAATTTTAATCTCCAACCCACGCGCAACCGGCTGATACCAGGACTCCCCCTCAAGCCCCTCTGGCAAATAGGTTTCACCTGCTGCATACGCATCAGGCTCATCATGTGCATAGCGATACAGCTTGCCGTAGCCCAGTTCCTTCATCAGCTTGGTCGGTGCATTGCGCAGATGCTCCGGGACTGCGCGTGATTTGTCTTTCGCGATGAAAGCACGTACCGCGTTATACGCTTTATAAACCGCATTCGATTTTGCCGCGCAGGCCAGATAAACCACGGCTTGCGCAAGCGCCAGCTCCCCATCGGGAGAACCCAGGCGCTCATAGGTTTCCGCAGCGTCTAAAGTAAGTCTTAACGCGCGTGGATCGGCCAAGCCGATATCTTCGCTCGCCATGCGCACGATACGACGTGCGAGATAACGCGGATCTGCACCGCCATCCAGCATGCGCACCATCCAGTACAAGGCCGCATCGGGGTTAGAGCCGCGCACCGACTTATGCAAAGCAGAAATCTGATCGTAAAATGCATCCCCGCCTTTATCGAAACGACGTAACGCGTCACCCAGGCATTCTGCCAGCAGCGCCGTATCGGCCTCCTGCAAACCTTTTGCCGCAGCGGCACGCGCAACGATATCCAGATTATTCAACAGTTTACGACCATCACCATCGGCGCTGGAGATCAGGCTGGCCTTAGCATCGGTGTGAAATGTCAGTCCACCAAGCTCGCGCTCACAGGCACGATCAACCATCGACATCAGATCAGCTTCCGTCAGGGATTTCAATACATAGACGGCAGCACGGGACAACAAAGCGCTATTAACTTCAAACGAGGGATTCTCTGTCGTTGCACCGATAAAGGTGAAAAGACCGCTCTCTACATGTGGCAAGAAAGCATCTTGCTGACTTTTATTAAATCGATGCACTTCATCGACAAAAAGTATCGTGCGACGCTGCGATGTGGCCTGCAAAATTTGCGCCCGCTCAACCGCCTCACGAATGTCTTTGACACCCGATAAGACTGCCGATAATGCGATAAATTCTGAATGGAATGCGTTCGCCATCAGGCGTGCCAGTGTGGTCTTGCCAACGCCCGGCGGACCCCATAGGATCATTGAATGCGGATCACCGGAGGTGAACGCCATGCGCAGCGGTTTGCCTTCGCCTAACAGATGTTGCTGACCGATGACGTCATCCAGACTGGCAGGTCGCATGCGCTCCGCCAGCGGTACCGGATTTTTACGTGGAGCACTCATAGACGAGAAACATCGGCTCCGGCAGGCACGATAAACTTGAATTGATCTGTTTTGATCGCCGGATTCTTTTCTATATTTTTTAGTGTCAGCAATGACACCTGACCGAAGCCGTCACGCAGCTCCAGTGCAACGGGTACACCATCTTTCATACCGATGCCGATATGCTCGAAGTTGGGATCTTTTTCCTTTGGCACAGCTTCCAGCCAGTCCAGTCCTTGCTTGTTACCGATCTCTTTGAGAGTGAAGCTTTTTTCTATTTCTCCGCCGCCAAATAAAATCGCTGCAGGAGACGCGCTCAAAGCATTGCCA
The DNA here is from genome assembly GCF_049340165.1 of Undibacterium sp. Xuan67W. Classification (NCBI taxonomy): domain Bacteria; kingdom Pseudomonadati; phylum Pseudomonadota; class Betaproteobacteria; order Burkholderiales; family Oxalobacteraceae; genus Undibacterium; species Undibacterium sp. Xuan67W. The sequence continues at coordinate 158,799 of NZ_JBMPPN010000010.1, read as the reverse complement.
ACCTTTTTAATCGTCACCTGATTCAGGTCTTTGTCGTAGATATAGAGCTGCTCACCGTCCGTCTGCAAGGTTTGTTCGTATGGCTTGAGGTAGGTCCAGATAAATTTACCGGGCCGCGCAAATACAAAGTTGCCGGTCGAGGTTTTAGTCACTTTAGGCTTCCCGTCGACCAACTTAACCTGCTGCTGGACAAACTCGCCTTTGGCACTTTTACTTCCGGCGGCGAAGGATTTAAATTGTTCTATTGCTGTCGCTTGTGCAAAGAGCGGTAATGCTAAGGTACTGATTGAAGTGAATACGATTGCAGCCAGCCAGCGCCCTGATTTAGCGCCCTTTTTAATGCCTGTTACTTGGTTTTTCACGATGATTCCATTTCATATGCGACACTGTTTTGCCAGTGCCGCGAACAACGTATGTTGAACTTGCTTTACATTTGCCGCTAAAACTTACTCCGTATTACCGGCAGGTACCAGGATCTCACGATTACCGTTCGATTGCATTGTAGAGACGACGCCGCTGGTCTCCATCTGCTCCAGCAAACGCGCGGCGCGATTGTAGCCTATACGCAAATGCCTTTGTACTAATGAGATCGAAGCACGACGATTTTTGAGAACGATCGCAACCGCCTGATCATACAGTGCGTCGGCTTCACCGCCGCCCTCACCCGCTACGGCACCTGCTTCTCCAGCCTCCTCCAGCACGCCACCTTCAAGGATACCCTCAATGTAATTTGGCTCTCCTTGCGCCTTCAGATGCTGTACTACTCTATGCACTTCTTCGTCCGACACAAAAGCGCCGTGTACACGAATAGGCAAACCAGTACCCGGCGGCATGTACAGCATATCGCCCATACCCAGCAAGGCTTCTGCACCCATCTGATCGAGAATCGTTCTTGAGTCAATTTTACTGCTGACCTGAAACGCGATACGGGTAGGAATATTCGCCTTGATCAGACCAGTAATCACGTCAACCGATGGACGTTGAGTTGCCAGAATCAGATGCAAACCGGCGGCACGGGCTTTCTGTGCGATACGAGCAATTAATTCCTCAACTTTTTTACCGACCACCATCATCAGATCGGCCAACTCGTCAATGATGATGACAATCGTCGGTAATTTTTCCAGCGGCTCCGGAGCATCCGGGGTCAGGCTAAACGGATTTGGAATATGTTCTTCGCGCTTGGTCGCTTCCGCAATCTTGGCGTTATAACCTGCCAGATTACGTACACCTAACTTGGACATCAGCTTGTAGCGGCGCTCCATCTCTGCCACTGCCCAGTTCAGGGCATGACCCGCCTGACGCATATCAGTGACGACCGGTGCCAGCAAATGCGGGATGCCTTCATACACCGACATTTCCAGCATCTTAGGATCAATCAGTATCATGCGCACATCGTTCGGATCGGATTTATATAGTAATGACAAAATCGTGGCATTGATACCGACGGATTTACCCGAGCCTGTAGTACCGGCAACCAACAAATGCGGCATGCGGGCCAGATCAGCCACCACTGCGTGTCCTCCAATGTCTTTACCCAAAGCGACCGTGAGGCTGGACGCGCTGTCGTTATAGACCTTAGAGCCGAGGATTTCTGTTAAACGTACAATCTGACGCTTAGGATTAGGCAATTCCAATCCCATGTAATTCTTTCCGGGAATCGTCTCTACGACGCGGATAGAAGTCAGCGACAAAGAACGCGCCAGGTCTCGTGCCAGGCCGACAATCTGACTGCCCTTCACACCGGTGGCTGGATCAATTTCATAGCGGGTAATAACTGGCCCCGGATAAGCGGCAACCACTTTTACATCGACTCCAAAATCCGAGAGTTTTTTCTCGATCAGACGGCTGGTAAATTCCAGTGTCTCGATACTGACCGTTTCTTGCGCTGGCGGGGCTTCGTCTAACAATGACAGCGGCGGCAAATGACTATCTGGCATATCGTTGAACAAAGAGACTTGGCGCTCTTTCTCGACCCGCTCGGATTTTTGTACCGATACCACTTGCGGCTCGATGCGAATCGGCGGCGCCTCAACGATCTTGGCACGCTCAGTGACGACAATTTCTTCACGCTTGACAGCCGCAGTCTGACCAACGCGCCGGTCTTCACGTGCGGCGTATTTCTTTTGGATAAAACTAAACACACCCTCAATGCCGGTGCCGATTTTTTCGGCGATCTGCAACCACGAGACATGAAAATACAGGCTCAGTCCGAGGGCAAAAAACAGGAGTAATAACAAGGTCGATCCGGTAAAGCCGAAAGCGTTGAAGGCTGCACCGCCAACCAATTCACCCAGTACTCCGCCCGGCGCTCGCGGCATTGGGGTTTTCAGGGAATACATACGCAGGTATTCAATTCCCATGCTGCCAATCATGAGCAGGGTAAATCCCGCAGCCTGAATGAATTTTTCGTACTGATGGGCTTTTTCCTGATCAGCATCTACTAAAAAGCGTTTGCTTAATTGACGATAATCTTCCCACACCAGCCGAATCAGGACGATAGACCACCACCAGGCAGACAAGCCAAAAATGAACAGGAACAAATCTGCAAACCAGGCACCGACCCTGCCACCAAGATTATGAATTTTGGGTATCACGCTGGCATGTGACCAGGCCGGATCTAGTTTGTTATACGTGATCAAAATCAAGACCAGATAAACGCACAAAGCGGCAAAGACCATCCAGCGCGCCTCGGTCAATAAAATCACCAGACGGTTCGGCAGAGGCGGTGCTGGCGTTTTATTGCGGTTGCGTGTGTAGGCTTCGTTATTGTTAGTAGTCATATTTCAGGGTAAACAGCCAGACGCAATCAAGTGGAAAACCAGCATAAGATAGCATGCTTGATAAGTGTCGCCAAATCTGACTGCGCTTATTACACAATTCTGCAAAGTTAGCATTAAAATAACATCTGAGTACCCATCCGAAAAAACCGAGTGAAAAGTCCGTCGCGCCGTAATCGACTATAATCTTGGCTTGTCACTGCCTGGCTTTATCGCATGAATGCAAATCACTGGTTTCTCTTGAAATTATGTTGTTTAGCGCCATTTCCACATGGCATTAAGAAATAAGTTATCGGTATTTTGCATTAATTCCCGGCACGTTTTTTAAGCACTTTTTACTACGCTATTATTGATAGCACGTCATCCCAACATCATTTTCAGGCTAGCCTATGTCAACTACCATTACTCCAAAACACGCTCACGTCTTGATCCTTGGCTCTGGCCCTGCAGGCTACTCAGCGGCAGTGTATGCAGCACGCGCGAACCTGAAACCTGTATTGATCACTGGCGTAGAACAAGGTGGCCAATTAATGACCACGACCGATGTAGAGAACTGGCCAGCGGATCCCATGGGCGTGCAAGGACCTGAATTGATGCAACGTTTTTTGCAACACGCAGAGCGCTTTAACACCGAAATCATTTTCGACTACATCCATACCGCTAAACTCAATGAAAAACCTATTCGCTTGATCGGCGATCAGGCGGAATACACCTGTGATTCACTCATTATCGCCACAGGTGCGTCAGCCCAGTATCTTGGCCTACCGTCTGAACAGGCATTCATGGGTAAAGGCGTCTCTGCCTGCGCTACATGTGACGGGTTCTTCTATCGTGCTAAAGAAGTCGCCGTCGTTGGCGGCGGCAATACGGCGGTGGAAGAAGCGCTGTATTTATCGAACATCGCGAGCAAAGTCACGGTAGTACATCGCCGCGATAAATTCCGTGCAGAAGCGATCCTGATCGACAGATTGATGGCCAAAGTCGCAGAAGGCAAAATCGAGATCAAGTGGAATCACACACTGGAAGAAGTCGTCGGTGATGATTCTGGCGTCACTGGCATCAAGATCAAATCCGCAGATGGCAACATCAGTGACGTGACTTTACATGGCGTGTTTATTGCGATCGGACACAAACCTAATACAGGTATTTTCGATGGCCAGCTCGATATGCATAACGGCTACATCAAAACCAAAACCGGCCTCGAAGGCATGGCAACAGCGACCAGCATCCCTGGCGTATTCGCTGCCGGTGACGTGCAGGATCACATCTATCGCCAGGCTATCACCAGCGCTGGCACGGGTTGTATGGCGGCACTGGATGCGCAACGCTATCTGGAAACGTAATCCTGTTAATCGTATCAATCCATGCCTGCTTCATTAAAAAACTTTGCTGACCTGAAGAACTTGGGTCAGCAGTTAAAACAACAAGAAGAGTTTCGTCAAAAAGAAGATGCTGAACGCACCAAGCGGGAGCATCAGGCGAAGCTGGAAGCAAATATTTTCCGCAATAGTGTGGGAGAGGTAGCGCCGCTTAAGACGGCAGCCAAGCACACTGCTCCCGTAGTCCGACCTCAGCCCATTCCCTTTCAGCACATTGCCGACGAGCGCGCAGCGTTACAGGAATCGTTATCCGACGAATTCGATGCGAGCAGCCTGCTAGATACCGATGACGGCCTGAGCTATACACGTGCAGGTGTCGGTATCGATGTCGCAAAAAAGCTCCGCACCGGTCACTGGACGATACAGGCACAGCTTGACCTGCACGGGATGCGACGCGATCAGGCCAGAGATAGTCTTGGTGAGTTTTTACGACGATGTTTGCGCAATGAACATCGCTGCGTCAGGATTATTCACGGCAAAGGTCTGGGATCAGTCAATAAAGAACCTGTCTTAAAGAACAAGGTTAAAAACTGGTTGATACAAAAAGATGAAGTGCTGGCATTTAGTCAGGCGACAGCGCCGGACGGTGGTTCCGGCGCTTTGATAGTGCTGCTTAAATCCAGCTAAGAACTACGCAGTGCCATCACTATGCCGATTCGAACCAACACAGTGTAGCCTGCCTGAATTTAATTACGGAATTTACTGTCTTTAGAAATCACGGTCATATCGACATATTTTGACCCGTTATGGCTGGTTGGTGAAAAATTCACATCAAAGCCACCTACATCATAGTTCGAGCTGTTAATAGATTCCAAAGATGAAATCAATTTTTCACGCGTCAGATTACGGCCAGAGCGGCGCAATCCTTCAACGAAGACTTTGGCTGCAATAAAGCCTTCTAGGCTAGAAAAATTGAGATCGGTAATCCCCGCTTTTTGCATAACTTTGGTGTATTCAGCGACGACAGGTGTCGCAGCACGCCAGGGGAAAGGGACAACCTGGGAAATAACTGTACCCGGCCCCTCCTTACCGAGAGCATCTGCCAGCGCCTGACTACCCACAAACGACACATTGTAAAATTGACCTGTATAACCCGCTTTACGCATTTCTTTGATGTAGGCAGCACATGAGGAATAGGCACTGATTTGGATAATCGCATCAGGGCGTTTTGGCAGGATTTTTTCTACGGCCTTGGCAACTTCGGTACTGTTGCGCTCAACCGTTGCTGTCTCAACCATCTGTACATTCATTTTTTTCAGAGCACGTTCCACACCAGCGAGACCAGCCTTGCCATAGGCATCATTCTGATAAAACACGGCAATGTTTTTTATCCCGGTTCTGACCAGACGCTCGACCAGATGCTCCGTCTCGTCAAAGTAAGACCCCCGTATGTTAAAGATCTGACGATTCAGCGGTTCACGCAAAGATTGTGCACCGGTAAACGGAGCGAAGAATGGGACCTTTGCGGCAGTAAAAATTGGCAACGAAGCATTACTAGTCGGCGTTCCCACATAACCGAATAACGCGAATACATCTTCGTTCTCAATCAATTTCTTGGTGTTCGCAGCTGCAAGATCAGCCTCGTACTTATCATCCATTTTGATGATCTCAATCTTACGACCATGCACGCCGCCAGTTGAGTTCACCTGATCAAAATAAGCTTTTGCACCGGCATGAAGCTGAATACCTAACTGAGCTGCAGGACCAGAAAACGCGGCGGATTGTCCAAGGATAATTTTTTGCTCTGTAACGCCCTGATCAGCAACTGCTGAGGACGTTATACCGATTAGTAAAAAGCTCGCCAGAGAAAGTGACAAGCATCGACGAATAGTTTGCATAGTCAACCTATTAGATTAAGGTTAAACAGCGTCAGAACCAGTCTCACCAGTACGTATCCGGATGACCTGCTCTACATTTTGCACAAAAATTTTACCATCTCCGATTTTGCCGGTATGTGCAGCTTTGATAATTGCATCTACGACATTTTCACAAACATTATCATCCACCACTACTTCCACTTTGACTTTTGGTAAAAAGTCGACGACGTACTCAGCACCACGATAAAGTTCGGTATGTCCTTTTTGACGACCGAAGCCTTTGACTTCCGTTACGGTCAAACCGGTAACGCCAACTTCTGCCAACGCCTCACGAACTTCATCGAGTTTAAAAGGTTTAATCACTGCAGTAATTTGTTTCATTTTTTTATCCTTGAATTTTATAGTTTGAAATATGATCGATAAAAAGACATTGACTCAATCGCGGAATTTTGACGTAATCGGATAACGCCAGTCACGGCCGAATGCACGGTGCGTGACCCTGATGCCGACTGGGGCCTGACGACGTTTGTACTCGTTAATTTTAATCAACCGTGTGATTCTTTCAACGTCCTCTTCACGGTAACCGGCAGCGACGATCTCCGCGCGACTTTGATTTTCTTCCATATAACGCTGCATGATGCCGTCCAGCACCTCGTACGGCGGCAAAGAATCCTGGTCCGTCTGATCTGGCCGTAATTCAGCAGATGGTGCACGGGTCAGTATGCGCTCAGGTATGACTGGTGAAAGGCTGTTTCGGTAAGCACATAAACGATATACCAAGGTTTTAGCAATATCTTTGATCACTGCAAAACCGCCCGCCATGTCTCCGTATAAAGTGCAATAACCTACCGCCATTTCACTCTTATTACCCGTCGTCAGAACGATGGATCCATATTTATTCGACAAGGCCATCAAAATGGTGCCACGTATCCGTGCCTGAATATTTTCTTCGGTGGTGTCTTCAGCCAAGCCGGCAAACTCCTGGCTCAATGTGGTACGGAATGCGCCGAAACAGTCCGCAATTGAGATTTCGTCATAGCGCACGCCCAGACCATCGACCATTTCGCGCGAATCCAGCCAGGAAATTTCTGCGGTATACGGGGATGGCATCATGACCGCCCTGACTTTATTGGCACCTAAAGCATCAACGGCAATCGCCAGTACCAGCGCGGAGTCGACGCCGCCAGATAAACCGAGGACGATACTAGGAAATCCATTTTTACTGACATAATCACGAACGCCGAGTACCAGCGCCTGATATACCTGTGCCTCTATACTGATCGGACTACTCTGTTCTGCTTGCTCATGATGAATTATCTTAGGTGTCGCCCCATGAAATTCGATGATCTGCAAATCTTCTTCACAATGTTTTAGCTGGGTCACCAATGCACCATGCTCATCCATGACAAAAGAATTGCCGTCAAAAATCAACTCATCTTGCCCGCCCACCAGATTCGCGTAGACGAGGGACATTCCCTGATCCGTAACGTTGGCACGCATCACGTCATAGCGCTGATGCTGTTTGCTCATATGGTATGGCGAACCATTCGGCACCAGCAATACCTCGGTACCCGCCTGGCGCGCCAGACGAGGCGCGTTAGGATACCAGGTATCTTCACAAATATTGACGCCGAAACGAGTCCCTTTTACGTCGAACACCAAGGCATCTTTACCGGACGAGAAATATCGCTTCTCGTCAAAGACCATGTCATTTGGCAGGTCATGTTTCCAGTAACGGCCTGTGACAATACCGTTGCACAGTACTGCCACCGCGTTGTAACGCGCACCGTTGTTCTCTTCTGGATAGCCGATCAGCACGTACACATCCGGCATGCTGGCCAGACTTGTCGCAAGACTCAATAATGTTTCCTGAGTTTTTGCGTAGAATGCACTGCGCAGCAATAAATCTTCAGGCGGATAACCGACCAGCGATAATTCAGGCGTGACGACAATATCCGCGCCTTGTTTATAGGCGCGCTGAACATAGTCGATAATCTGAGTAGCGTTACCGGCGAGATCACCAACCACGCTGTTCATCTGGGCGATTGCAACTTTTACTGTCATGGTACCTGATCTGACTTTTGAAAAAAAATTGATGAAAACTGAGTTTGAATTGATGCTGAACTATGAATAACACGGACGACATGTCTAAACAGATACATTATCGCACGCGAGTGCTCGATTCGTTGTCAGAGATATCAGCAAACCAATGGGATGCCTTGCTTTACCAGCAAGCTGACGGCAATCCATTTCTGTCACATGCGTTCCTGCATGCATTGCATGAATCCGGATCCGCATCAGTTAACACTGGCTGGCATCCTCAATATCTGACGATTTGGGATGAAGATCATTTACTTGCTGCTATGCCGTTATATGAAAAAATGCATTCTTACGGCGAGTATGTATTTGATTGGGCTTGGGCCGATGCCTATCAAAGACACGGTTTTCACTATTATCCTAAATTACTGTCGGCGATTCCATTCACTCCTGTTGCCGGCAATCGCCTGCTTGCTAAAGATCAGAATGCACGGCTAGCGCTACTGGATGCGCTTGAAAAGCATATGGCAAGCGGCGCTTACTCGTCAGCTCATATACTTTTTCCTGCTCAATCAGAGGCGGAATTATTACAAGCGAAGGGTTATTTACTTCGCACTGGCATTCAGTTTCACTGGATAAACAGAGACTACCTCAATTTTGAGCAATTTCTTTCCCAATTGGAACAAAAAAAACGAAAAAATATTCGTGCAGAGCGACGTAAGGTTAGGGATGCCGGTGTGACCTTCCAACATATCGCAGGCAAAGATATGCAGGTGGAGGACTGGCAATTCTTTAAGCGCTGCTATGACCATACCTATACTGATCACCATTCGTCACCCTATCTGAATCTCGATTTTTTCAAGCGGATCGGAGTAAGCATGCCTGAACATCTTCATCTTATCTTCGCTGAACGTCATGGCAAAAGAATTGCGTCGTCACTACTGGTATATGATGACGCGCGCCTATATGGCCGCTATTGGGGCTGCATTGAAGAGGTTCCTTGTTTACATTTTGAGACCGCCTACTATCAGGCGATTGAGTTTTGCATTGCAAACAACATCGGTATATTTGAGGGTGGCGCACAAGGCGAACATAAAATGGCGAGAGGTTTTTTACCGCAAAAAACCTGCTCGCTACATTTTTTAGCAAGGCCAGAATTCTCTGATGCGGTTGCTCATTTCTTGGAGAGAGAAACCGAGGGCATCGCCCATTACTACAACGAGCTGAATGATCGTATACCCTTTAAAAATGCGGATAAAAGCCTGAACGGGTAAAAGCCAAAAAAAGACTGAATTCTGTAAACACTTGAATTTCTTCCCGGTCCAAGGCATGCTGTATCAATGACATCTTCATCAACGACTCCATCTAGCGCGCAAAGCTCGGCACAAGGACTTCCTGTTCGCCGAATTGGCCGTTTTTATCTGACAGACAAGTTAGGCAAAGGGTCGAATGGCGCCGTATTTTTAGGTCATGATCCGGTAATTGATCGTGCTGTTGCGATTAAAATTCTCGGCACCAGCCATGGTATTGCAGATAAAAAACAACGTGAGCAACAATTTATTAATGAAGCTCGCGCCGCCGGTCGCCTCTCTCATCAGAATATTGTCACTATTTTTGATGCCTCCAGCGAGGGCGGCACGACGTTTATCGCAATGGAATTTTTACAAGGTAAGGATCTGCGTGAATTGCTGGCCAGCGGCAAGCGCTTTGACAGCATAGAGACAGCAAATATCATCCATAAAATAGCCGAAGCGTTAGCCTATGCGCATGACAATGGCGTGATACATCGCGACATCAAGCCCGCGAATATTTTCATCTTGCCGAATAAGCAGCCGAAAGTAGTCGATTTTGGCATTGCCCGTGCACCGAATCGCATCCTGATGAATCCAGACAATCCTGAGCAAACACTATTCAATAATAATATTCTGGGCACGCCGAATTACATGTCGCCAGAGCAGGCAATGGGGCAACAGGTTAATAATCTGACCGACGTGTTTTCACTGGGTGCGGTGATGTACGAAATGCTGACGCAACAGAAACCGTTTCAGTCAAACGACCTGGATAAGCTGCTGAACCAGATCGCACATAAACAGGCCAAGCCGCCGTCAGAACTAAATCCGAACGTATCCGTAAGTTTGTCGAATATTGTCTCAAAAGCGATGCAGAAAAATCCTGCGGATCGTTATGGAAGTGCGGCAGAAATGGCGCATGCATTACAAAAAGTCTTGGAGCGGGATCAACGCTTAAAACGCAAACGTAAACAAGGTGGCAAAGACAGTAGTGATTTCAGCAATGATGATAAGCCGAGTATCTCCTGGATCAGTTGGGTCGCGTTGATAGCAGCAATAGGCTTGGTGGCAGCGTACTCACTGCAATAGGCTGCGCGACCAATAAAAAAAGCACAGGAATCTGTGCTTTTTTGCTGCCGTCAGCATCCGTCAAATACAGATGCTGATGCTTACTGGTGCTGAAAGTCTCTACATTACTAAAGATTACGGCTTGTAATTAGCGACGCCATCCATAATTTCTTTATGTGCATCATCAGGTCCGCCCCAGCCTTCGACTTTGACCCATTTACCTTTTTCCAGATCTTTGTAATGTTCAAAGAAATGCTGGATCTGACGTAAACGCAATTCGTTCATGTCTTCCGGTTTTTGCCAGTGAGAATAGATTGACAGAATTTTATCGACAGGAACTGCAAGCACTTTGGCATCGTTACCAGCTTCATCTGTCATTTTTAGCACGCCAATTGCACGGCAACGTACAACAACACCCGGAATCAGCGGGAAAGGTGTAATCACCAGAACATCCACCGGATCGCCATCGCCTGCAATAGTTTGCGGCACATAACCGTAGTTGCATGGATAGTGCATTGCCGTACCCATAAAACGATCGACAAAAATCGCGCCAGTGTCCTTATCGACTTCATATTTAATCGGATCAGCATTCATCGGAATTTCAATAATGACATTGAAATCTTTCGGCAAGTCGCGGCCGGCAGGAACGTTATTCAAGCTCATAGTGCTCTCTCAAAGTAAAAATTAAAATGTGATGGAGCTGGATTATAGCTGCTTTCATGCACGATTTTTGTGTCAAATTGTGCGTAACAACATCTCTCGCCAACATGTCTTATAACAAAGTCGCAATCGCACACTGACGATAATGTTGCGCTGCTTCTTCAGTCTGTCCCAGAGCCTCATGGAGCTGCGCGAGCTTAAGATTAGCTTCGCGTACCGTTCGGGATTCAATCGCATCGGACAGTGCCTGCTCCATGTGGCGCTGCGCCTTGCCCCATAATTTTTGCTTCAGGCACAAGGTACCTAAAGTCAGCGCCAGCTCAGGATCGGTAGGGCGCTGCTCGGTCCAGCGTTCGCAATGATCGATCTGGGACAACAAGGCAGCGGAACCCTCTGGAGCAGACGCATCACGATAGACCCGCATCAAGCGATCATCCCATTCCTCTACCAAGGTTTTTTCTACAATGGCTCTCGCATCTTCGTGTAAACCGCTGGCATTAAATGTTTTTGCCGCAGTGAAGGCGACGAAGCGATTTTTTCGGTCATTGGCAGGAATTTCATACCAGACGCGGCGAATAGATTCGACATCATGTCCATGATCTTTTAGCAAATCTTCATAAGCGAGTTCACGCAAACGATTTGAAAGTGCCGGATGCAATGCACGGTGTTTGTCCAAAGTCCGGACAAGCTTCAATACCTCAGGCCATTTTTTGGCTTGCTGATTCGCTTTTAATGCCCAGCGTAATACCTGAATATGACGTGTCCCGCTTGCATTCAGCTCCTTCACTGCCTCCAAGGCTTGTTCTGCCTTGTGCTCGTCTACCAGTAGTTCTGTCATACTAACCAAGCGAGCCGTCTTGTGCGGAATATCATCTTCGATACTGGCAAACCAGGAGTCGCGACGCTCAAACTGGCTCATATGATGGGCTGCACGCGCGCCGATCAAAGACGCCACGCCAGAATTTTCTGGCAATTCGATTGCACGCAAAGCAGCTTTTTCGGCATGACCAAAACGCCCCTCAAATAAGGCTTTCAGCGACTCTCTCAATGCTTTGTTGCCGTCGCGTTCGCGCTTGCTCTGGCGATACGCCGCAACTTTACGTGGCATTTTTTGCGTCGCGACGATGGTACGGATGACCAGATAAATCACCACAAACAGGACCAGCATCAGGAACAGGAAGAAATTCAATGACAAATCTATCCTGTAGGGCGGATAGAACAACACCACATTGCCTGGATTAAAGCGGGCACCTACAGCCAGACCAACTGCCAGTGCAAATAAAATCAGAAGCCGGATAAAAAGACGCATATTCTCAACGATCCCTAAGGCTTCACTTTGTAATTACGAACCGCGTTCAGGCTATCGGCCAGAGTCGGCATTTCGATCGACAGATTGCTGCCCTGCACTTGTCTCAATAGAGCCTGCACCGTCTGCGTCTGTTTAGCGCGCGTATCAAAATATTTGGTAATGGCATCTTGCGCGGCAATCATATCGCTGCGGAAGGTACTTTCATTTCTGGATAAAAGTGCCAGGCGCGCATTCAACAAACGGAGTTTCAGATTCTCACGCGCAAAATAACTCTGCGAAGGATTCAGCAATAACGCATCCGGCGACTCGACATTACGAACGCGTATCAATTGTTTGAGTTCGCTCCACATCTCGCTGGAAAAACTCTGCCAGGCATCCTGAGCACGCATGCTCCAGGTGTTTTCAGGCATCTCTTCTTCCACCGTCTTTTTACCGTTTTTATTTACATTCGCGGATCTTGGCAAAACCCGTAAAGGTGCTTTAGGTGGCGTTGCCGAGACCACTGATTTTTCATCTGCCCATAAAGGAATATGATCGACCTGAGCAATCACGCTATCAAGGCGCAAGGCAATGCCCGTTAAATCAAGGATGGGAAGGGATTTCAGTTTCTCAATGTCTTTAGCGATAGCACGGCGTATCGTAATAAATTGGGGTTTTTCAGATTTAGCCAGGCGGCTATCGGCATTTTGCAATGCGATCAAAGCGCCCTGCACATTACCCGCAAGCTGAAGTTGCTGACTCGCCGTCGCCAGCACCTGCTCAATTTCAGCCAGCGCCCATTCATCACGGTTTTTGGACAAATCCTGGTAAAGCTGCTCCAGCGCCAGTTGTTGTCCCTGCGCTTCAGTTTGCTTACCTTCGAGCAAAGTCACCTTGGCTTGAATTTCTTTGCTGCTTTCTTGTACTGTCTTAGCAAGTACTTTAGTCTCGCTGCTGGTCGTATCAGCTGTTTGCAGCCGCTTGGCGACCTCTTCGCGCAAGGCACTGACCTGGTTTTGCGAAGACCACCAGCTAGCTGCCAGCAAAACTGCAAGCACGCCAGCTACGATGTAGGCTGGTTGAGTCAGGCCAAGCGCCTTTGTGCCGTCAGGTTGAACCTGAGGTAAGGGCTGCGGCGTCAGTGTTTCAGGCGTTTTATCCATCGATATAGTTTCAGATGATGAGTGCGTATCGTTCATGGACGAGATTGTAACGCGACAAGCAGATGTTCGTCGCCAGAACCTGAGAGAGTTATCGATTGAAATCCCAATTTTTGCGCAGTTTCAGCGATGCGGACGTGCGGTACGATCAAATGCTGACGTTGCAATTTTGCCACGAAACTCTGTCCGCCTGACTGCTGCGCCCAGCTCAACGCTGTGTGTAAGGCTTCGGAGCTCGTCACAATCCAGTCGTTACTAGACTCAAGTAGTCGTGCTAACTGTTGTTGAAGCTCCAAAGTAAACACGGGAGCTGCACGGCGGTAAGCAGCTACCTGCATGACGTCAACGCCTTGTGCGCGCAAACGATCTGCCAATAATTCACGTCCGGTCTCGCCGCGGATAATCAATATCTTTTTTAAACGCAGCGATGGCATATCCAGTTCGTCGAGCAAGGTTTCTGAATCGGTACGCTCAGGATTACGCGGATAAAAAATTACTCTTTCGTGATGATTGCTCCCGTCGGCTAGATCAATTGCAGCACTCGGCCGTATCCCAAATTCAGCAAGCGTCGCCAGACTCCCCTGTCCCATGACTGCCACAGGAAGCTGAACAGGTAAGCAAGGGATACGAGAAAAAACTGCACGAATCGCATTCGGACTGACAAACGCAATCAGACCAAAATCCGATAAGTTCGCCAGAACCCCATCTAGTACGTTGTAATCCTCCAGGCCATGAATTTCCAGCAACGGAAAAGGAATCACGATTCGTCCGCCGGCAGCGATACGCGCAGCAAAATCAGCCGCCTGCTCTACAGGTCGGGTAAGAACGACAGGATTCGGCATAGAGGAGGAAAGTTCAGCCAGCGGTGTCAAGTGGTTCCACTTTGCAGGCAGCTAAAATCGCCGCAGCATCTTGTGCAGCCAGTGCCTCGGCAACCTGCGTACCTAGGTCTTGCGCGCTAGCTACATCGTGAACCGGAGCACTAACCGCAGCAGTCGCAATACGACTACCATCAGGCAATGCGACCATGGCACGCAACTGCATCACACCGTCGCTTATCGTCGCAAATGCCGCCAATGGAATCTGGCAACTACCGCCAAACGCTTTTGACACGGTACGTTCGGCACTGACCGCCTGCTCAGTTTCTGCATGATTCAAGGCAGCCAACCAGGTTTTTAATTCCGGACGATGATCTGGAATTTCAATCGCCATAGCACCTTGCCCTGCTGCTGGCAAACTTTGCTCTGGCTCCAGATAAGCACGAATTCTGTCAGGCAAACCCAGACGCTTTAAGCCTGCCGCCGCCAGAATAATCGCGGCATATTCACCGCTATCAAGCTTACGCAAACGCGTATCTAGGTTGCCGCGCAAAGGGCGGACAAGCAAATGTGGAAACCGAGCAGCAATCAGTGCCTGGCGACGCAGGCTGCTGGTGCCGACTACCGACCCTGCCGGTAACTGTTCCAGACCGGCATATTGATTAGACACAAAAGCATCACGCGGGTCTTCACGTTCCAGCACCGCCGCCAGGTCGAAACCTTCAGGCAGATCCATCGGCACGTCTTTCAGCGAATGCACCGCCAGATCGGCACGCCCCTCTGCCATCGCGACTTCAAGTTCCTTGACAAACAAACCCTTACCGCCGACTTTGGACAAAGCACGATCCAGAATCTGATCGCCACGCGTTGTCATACCAAGAATGGCAATCTCGCAATCAGGGTACAACGCAGCAAGGCGATCACGGACATGTTCTGCCTGCCACATGGCGAGACGACTTTCGCGGGAAGCAATAACTAATTTGGTAGGGTGAGATGCGTTCAAGACAAGAACCTTCAATAAAATAGTGCTGAATTTTATCATGCGCACTACACGTGATCAGACGCAAGAAGCAAGTAACATCACAAAATATTGAGGCTGGCGGCGTGATGATGCGACAAATATACCTCCCACGATATGGTAAGCTAGCGGCAGGCAATCGAATAGTAAGTAATCTAACAGCAGGTAGTCTGTTAAAGCAGCGAGCCAGGGATAAAGAGAACCTGCTCCGAGCGCATACAGCCTACAGTCCATCACCATGTCGCCCCGATTCGCGGCATTTTTTATGCGCAAACGAAGCGGACGAACTGTTCGCTATAGTCAAACAAAAATCAAGCAAGAATCAAACAAGAAACCGTACAGAATCAACAGAGCACAATATGAGCGATATCAATCAAACAGCAGAAAATTCAAGCAGTACCGTACTCGAAGCAGGCAAGCAGCATCTGATCCTGACCGGCGACCGCCCTACCGGTCCTTTGCATCTGGGTCATTTCGTCGGCAGTTTGCGTAACCGTGTCAAATATCAGCATGAATATCAGCAATACATCATGCTCGCCGACGCGCAGGCCTTGACGGACAATATGGATGATCCCGCCAAAGTGCATAACAATGTACTTGAAGTCGCACTGGATTATCTGGCGGTAGGGATTGATCCGGCTAAATCCACGATTTTTATTCAGTCACAAATTCCTGAGCTGACAGAGCTGACTTTCTACTACCTGAATCTGGTCACAGTAGCACGTCTGGAACGCAATCCTACGATCAAACAGGAAATCGTCTTGCGTAATTTTGAGCGTGATATTCCCGCCGGATTTCTGACCTATCCTGTCAGTCAGGCTGCCGATATCACTGCATTCAAAGCGAGTCTGGTGCCGGTCGGTGATGATCAGATTCCGATGATCGAACAGACCAATGAAATCGTACGCCGCTTTAATCGCCTGGCGAAAAAAGACATTCTGGTTGAATGCCAGGCCCTGGTGCCAGAAATCGGTCGTTTACCAGGTATCGACGGCAAAGCCAAAATGAGTAAATCACTCGGCAATACCATCAACCTCGGCGCCAGCGCGGCAGAGATCAAGGCGGCGGTCAAAAACGTATATACCGATCCATTGCATCTGCGTGTAGAAGATCCGGGACATCTGGAAGGTAACGTCGCCTTTATCTATCTCGACGCCTTCGATACCGATAAAATCGCTCTGCAAGAAATGAAAGATCATTATGTTCGGGGCGGCTTGGGAGACAGTAAAGTCAAAGCTCGGCTCGAAGGTATCTTGCAAGATATGCTGGCACCGATACGCGTCCGCCGCGAAGAGTTTGCAAAGGACCGCGGACAAGTGCTGCAAATCCTGAAACAAGGAACAGAAAGAGCAAGGGAAGTCGCTGCAAGAACCACCGACGAAGTCAAAGCCGCCATCGGTCTGAAGCACTTCTAAGCAATGACACGGGCAGGATACGCGAACAGCGATCCTGCTTTTTTTATGGACGTTTCTGCATGACAAAATCGCCCACCCGCCGTATACCAGATCTACTGCCAGATCTACTGCCAGAGCTGCCGCAGGATCTGCTACCCAACCTCAGCCTGACATCCGCACGTGCACTGCATCTCGCCGCACAGGGCTTGCTGACACCAAGACGTCAACCGGCAACAAAGCAAGATGTATTGCAAGAGATTCGCAGTATGTCGGCGCTACAGATTGATACCATCAGCGTCGTCGCCCGCAGCCCCTACCTGGTACTGTGGAGCAGACTTGGTCACTACCCGCACACTTGGCTGGAGGAATTACTCGAAGAAGGCAAGATTTTTGAGTACTGGTCCCATGAAGCCTGTTTTTTACCGATAGAAGATTACGGCTGGTACCGGCATCAGATGATTTCGCCGCATAAAATGGGCTGGAAATACAATCAGCGCTGGCTCAGTGAAAATCAGGATCAGGTTACCCGCGTCAAGCAGCATATTAAAAAAAACGGCGCAACCCGCTCTGCCGACTTTGAACGCACCGATGGCAAGGCGGGCGGCTGGTGGGAATGGAAACCAGAGAAACGCGCCTTAGAAGTCTTGTTCACCACGGGCGACGTCATGGTCGCCAGGCGACATAATTTCCAGCGCATTTACGACTTACGCGAGCGTGTTCATCCGACTTGGAAAGACAAGCAGCATCTGCTGTCACAACAGGACTGCCGTCAACAGCAGGTAGTACGCGCCGTGCGGGCACTCGGTATTGCAAAAGCTAATTGGGTTGCTGACTATTTCCGCATGGCCAAACTGGATCAGCGCATCCATCCCGAGACGCTGGCAGAACAAGGACTATTACTAAGGGCAAGCGTCACCGGCTGGGAGCAACCGGTGTACGTTCATCCTGATCACGCCGGGCTGCTGGAACGTGCGGCGGCAGGCACGCTCAAAGCAACCAACACACGTATCCTGTCGCCGTTTGACCCGGTCGTCTGGGACAGAAAGCGCGCAATCGAATTGTTCGGCTTTGACTATAAGCTTGAATGTTATACGCCGGTACCGAAGCGGCAATACGGCTACTTCACCTTACCAATTTTACGCAATGGCGCACTGATTGCCAGAATGGATGCCAAAGCCCATCGCAAAGAGGGCCGCTTCGAGATCAAAGCACTGCATCTCGAGCCAGGCATCCGCATCAGTCAGGCACTGGCGAACGATATAGCAAAAGTCGTCGAAGAGTTTGCCAGCTGGCATGCCTGCAAGGCCATTGAGACCGTTTATTGCAACTCAGAGCAATTGGGAGCCCTGTTGGAAGCCTTATTGAGAACCTTACCCGGAGCCCTACCGGAAACCTCAATGGCAGTCCATTTTTGACGATGTAATTTGATGACCTGTATGGGTCACACAAGGAAAGCCAATGTTACCGCTTCGCTCTCTTCTGCTGACGCTGCTATCAACGCTACTGCTGATCAGTACATCGCTGATGGCTGCGACCGCTGGTCGTCCGGTGCAGTTCCCTAGTCTTGATACCAGAGACGATACGGCGATTGAATTAAACGGCATTTTTTATACTGCCAGCAGTGACGGCGTACGCCCACTGATCATTGCCCTGCATGGCTGTGGCGGCCTGTACAGCGCACGAAAAGGACATGAGGCTGACGTTCATCCCCGTCATCAGGCAATGGCCGAGCTATTGCAGGCTCGCGGATATCATGTCTTGCTGGTCGATAGTTTCACCGCTCGCGGCGTACGCTCGATTTGCACGACGCTCTACAAAACCCGCGACATCACACCAGACAATCGTCGTCTCGACGCACTAGGCGCCATGCTGTGGGCAACCCAACAGAAAGAAGTTGATCTACATCGTGTCGTCCTGCTTGGATGGTCCAATGGGGGATCCAGCACACTGAATACCCTGAATCAAAAACATCAAGATAAACTGAATATCGCTCTGCCCGCCTTCAGAGCAGGCGTCGCTTTTTATCCGGGTTGCAATGCTTACCTCAAAAAATCGTATCAGCTCAATAGCCCGCTACTTATCCTGGTCGGCGAGCTCGATGACTGGACGCCGCCGGCAGCGTGCCAGAGCCTGCAAAGAAAAATATCACCAGCACCGCTCAGCGTCAGCATTTATCCAAACTCCTATCATGATTTTGATGCCCCAGATCAGCCGATCCGCTTGCGCAAAGACGTCCCCAACGGCGCTCATCCCGGCATGGGTGTAACAACTGGCAGCAACCCCGTTGCCAGAGAAGCAGCCTATCAAGAAATGTCAGAATTTTTAGAAAAGAGTTTAAAATGATCCCGCACTGTTCATGCGGGTTACAAGCCAATAATGCGCCAGAAGGCGCATCCTGATTGCGGATTGGCTTTTCAATTTCACAGATTAAGTGAAAATAAGTGAAGAAAATTACCGTACCAGCGCCTTGATCACTGGCCATTGCCGGCGGGAGATCGGTAAGCGCTCTTCACAATCGCGCACGATCACTTGCCAGGATTCGGAAATTTTTTCGTTTTCGCTATCGGCATCGACAATCGTGGTCGCTCGTTCGACACCCATGATCGCATTGCGTGCAACCAGAGCATTACGATGTACGCGGACGAGCCGATCTGACATTTCCTCCTCTAGTGAGGTCAGCGATTCCTCAAGCAGATAGTTGCGCGCCCTAGTGTGGATGGTGACGTATTTTTGCTCTGCCTTTAAAAATAAAATATCTGCAACCGGCACCAGCAGAACGCGATTTCGCTCCAGTACGGAAAATGCCTGCCGTCTGGTCGGCAAGACAAGTGCAGGCTGTATTGACACGGCATCAGGGGAGGCGTTGACGACCCGTCGTAATTCGCTGACCCGGCGAATCGCCTCGGCCAGCCGGGTCGCGCGCACGGGCTTGAGCAAATAATCCATGGCGTGAACTTCAAACGCGTTCAGTGCATATTCATCGTAAGCAGTGACAAAAATAATTGACGGCGATGCGATGGCTGGCGCTGATGAAGATGCTGATTTTTTTGATTCCAGCGCTCGTTGTTGCAAGTGCTGCGCCAGCTCCAGCCCTGTCATACCGGGCATCTGCACATCGAGCAATACGATATCTGGGCGGAGCGTCTGTATACTGTCCAGCGCAGCTTGCGCTGTGCTGGCCTCACCGAGCAGATCGCAGGGGCACTCTGCCTGAATATCCGACAATAAGGTCGTTAGTCTTTGTCGCGCAGGCGCTTCATCATCGACAATAAATAGGCTGGGCTTGGTCATTTTTTATACGGAAAATACAATTGCACGACAAAATGATTATTAATAATTTGATTCGTCATTTGCGCCTCGATATCATATAGGAGCAGCAAGCGCTGCCGTATATTATCCAGTGCCATGTGATTGCCGCCGGGCACTGTCTGATCCGCATGAAAAGGATTGCTAATGCGGATTTCTATTTTATCTAAACTACGCTGTATGGTAATACTGATCAAGGCCGGAGTCTGGGATGGTTCGACACCGTAATGCACGGCATTTTCCAGCAAGGGTTGCAGCAACAGACCCGCAATCTTAATCTCTCGCAATTCTTCCGGCGCCAGATTCACGGTATCCCACTCCACATGCAGACGGTCGCCGAGCCGGATTTTTTCTATCGAGAGATATTGCTGGCATAAATCAATTTCTTCTTTCAAGGTAGTGATGTCGCGGGTATCCCGCATCAGGACGCGAAACAGATCGGCCAGATCCTCCAGGGCAGTTTCGGCGCGACGCGGCTCCGCACGGATCAACGAGAGCACAGCATTCAGGCTATTAAATAAAAAATGCGGACGAATCCTCGCTTGCAAAGCTTGCAGCCGCGCCTCCCCTAGCGCAGGAGAGAAGGCGCGGCTGCGTAATTCAAAATAATGCTGGAACGCGAGCCCAAACATAAAACACAGAATGACCGTAAAAACATCACTCAGATGCGGAAAACTAAAAATAAACCACTCAAATGGCTCCAGAGCACGCAACAGCAACACGGCGACCAGCGCTGGTACCAAGCCACATGCCAGGCGTTGCAGCCATGCCGGCGACTTATCGCGCTGGGGATCCAGTTCGGCAAGGCGACGTATGCCGCAGAGTACAAATAGTGATAACAGACTGATCATTTCAACCAGCATGGCGGTCTCGATGAATTCCTGCACATTCAGCAGCCAACCTTGCCCACGCGCCAGCAAACCCAGCAATACAGCACCATTCACGACAATCAGGACACGGAATACGATACCGATATTGCAGCAATCAGGGATCAATACATCTGCCGACGTGTACTTTGTTTGTTCATGCATAGGGAAAACCGCCTCGGTGTTTTATAATCGGGGTTCACGCACGAAACCCCAGCCGCGTTACATCTCCTCGCCGTACATATTTCGTATAGCCCTCGTCGATGCTCCTTGCTGGAACTGTGTTGCGTAAGCCCTTAATCTGGATATCCGTCGAATGTACATCGACTCGCTTTTCATTAACTTTCTGCTATGACATCACAATTCTCTAAAAAAAGCGAGGCATGGTCTGCCCGTTTCTCTGAACCTGTCTCTGATCTGGTAAAACGTTACACAGCGTCGGTGTTCTTTGATAACCGCATGGCATCCTTCGACATCCAAGGCTCTCTGGCTCACGCCGAAATGCTGGCTACCCAGAAAATTATTACAGCACAGGATTATGCCGATATCCAGCGCGGCATGGCGCAGATTCAGACTGAAATCGATTCCGGCAAGTTTGAATGG
Source organism: Undibacterium sp. Xuan67W (assembly GCF_049340165.1). Lineage (NCBI taxonomy): Bacteria > Pseudomonadati > Pseudomonadota > Betaproteobacteria > Burkholderiales > Oxalobacteraceae > Undibacterium > Undibacterium sp. Xuan67W. Next base: position 137,319 of record NZ_JBMPPN010000010.1, on the reverse strand, counting down.
CTGCTCGATCTGGAAGACGTGCATCTGAATATCGAAAAACGACTGACCGAATTGGTTGGCGATGCAGGCAAGCGCCTGCACACAGGCCGCTCGCGCAACGATCAGGTTGCGACCGATATCCGCCTATATGTGCGCGCTGCGATTGATAATATCGTTGGCCTGCTCGGCGATCTGCGCTCTGCCCTGCTGGATCTGGCAGAGAAAAATGCTGACACGATTTTGCCCGGCTTTACCCATATGCAGGTCGCTCAGCCTATTACCTTCGGCCACCATATTCTGGCGTATGTAGAGATGTTCAGCCGCGATGCCGAGCGTATGATTGATTGCCGCAAACGGGTGAATCGCCTGCCGCTGGGTGCCGCGGCCCTAGCCGGCACGACTTTTCCGATTGACCGTGAACGGGTAGCAAAGACCTTGGGGTTTGACGACGTCTGCCATAACTCACTGGATGCGGTATCCGACCGTGATTTTGCGATTGAATTCTGTGCTGCATCCGCTCTGATCATGACGCATATCTCACGCATGTCAGAAGAACTGGTGATCTGGATGAGTCCGCGGGTTGGCTTTATCGATATTGCGGATCGCTTTTGTACCGGCTCATCGATCATGCCGCAAAAGAAAAATCCTGATGTACCCGAATTAGCTCGCGGCAAAACAGGCCGAGTAAATGGCCATCTGGTCGCCCTGCTAACTCTGATGAAAGGCCAGCCGCTAGCCTACAACAAAGACAATCAGGAAGACAAAGAACCGTTATTCGACACAGTCGACACCATCACGGACACACTGCGGATTTTTGCCGATATGGCAGGCGGCATCACCGTCAAACCAGAGGCGATGCGTGCAGCAGCGTTGCAAGGCTACGCAACCGCAACCGATCTGGCGGATTATCTGGTAAAGCGTGGCCTGCCGTTCCGCGATGCGCATGAAGCAGTGGCACATGCAGTCAAAACCTGTGTCGATAAAGGCTGTGATCTGAGCGATATGAGTTTGCAGGACTTACGTGCTTTTTCAAACCTGATTGATGATGATGTGTTCGCTGTACTGACGCTCGAAGGCTCAGTCGCCGCACGCGACCATATTGGCGGCACGGCACCGAATCAGGTCAAAGCAGCAATCGAACGCGCTCGCAGCAAACTGCTCGCATCATTGAGTTAATCAACAGCAAACAGACACAAAAGCACTGACGCAAACCCAAACCTCACCAGCTGCGTCCAGTCACACTCACAACAGGTGTGCGAAACAAATAGTCCAAGCACACCTGTTCATCAAATTCCACACCGCGCCGCCCGTATCAACTCGCTATAAGCAGAGTCTCAGCAGAGCCACAGCAGAGTCAAATTTCCTTGCGCCAGAAATAAGAATTACGCCGAACTACGGACACCGTTCAAACAGATCCTGAACAGACTCTGAATAGACCCTAAATAGGCTCTAAGTAGAAATACGGCTTTTGTCTCTTTCATCCCCAAAACATGCATCATCTGAGCACCAGATGCTTGTCTGCAAAAAGAAATGTCTTATACTTGCCCCGACCATAAGAGGATGCAGTAACTCATGCAATCCATAAAAATTTAAAGACTAAAGGGAGACACCTTATGCGCTTATTCATCGCTTTCGCGAGACTCATTGACGCGCTCAATGAAAAAATCGGTCAGGCAGTTAGCTGGGCATTATTGGCCGCTGTGCTGATCTGTACGGGCAATGCCCTGATACGTTACACCTTCAATATCAGCTCAAACGGCTGGCTGGAAATTCAGTGGTATTTATTCTCAGCGATTTTTTTGCTCGGCACTTCAGCGACCTTGCGCAGAAATGAGCACGTCCGTATTGACGTTGTTGCCGGTCGCTTTTCCAAGCGCACACAGGTCTGGATCGATATTTTTGGCTTTTTATTTTTCCTATTACCGATGGCAACCCTGATTCTGTATTTCGCAGCACCTTACGCCATGGAGTCAATACGTAATCAAGAGATGTCAAGCAACGCCGGTGGCCTGATTGTCTGGCCCGCAAAATTATTGATCCCTGCCGGCTTCCTGATGCTGACGCTGCAAGGTATTTCAGAGCTCATCAAGCGTATCGGCTTCTTGCAAGGCTTAGTCGACGCCAGGGAATTCGAAAAACACGCGAGTACGCCAGCAGAAGAAATTGAGGCGATTAAAGCCGCCAATAATCTCAAATAAAAAAGCACAGCGGAGACAATACAAAATGACGGCATTTATTATTGCGAACATGGCACCGATCATGTTCGCCACTCTGGTGATCTTTTTGTTATCGGGATTTCCTGTCGCTTTTTCTTTAGCGGCGAACGGTTTATTTTTTGGTTTTCTGGGAATTGAATTTGGCCTGATCAAGCCTGAGTTGCTGCAAGCCTTGCCGAACCGGATTTTTGGTATTATGTCGAACGACACCTTACTGGCGATTCCTTTTTTTACATTCATGGGATTGATTTTAGAACGTTCTGGCATGGCAGAGGATCTGCTCGATACCATCGGTCAGTTATTCGGTCCGCTGCGCGGTGGTGTCGCATATGCCGTCATTTTCGTCGGTGCCTTACTAGCAGCGACCACTGGTGTAGTTGCCGCTTCGGTGATCTCGATGGGTTTGATTTCCTTACCGGTCATGCTGCGTTACGGCTATGATAAAAAAGTCGCCTCCGGCGTGATTGCAGCCTCAGGAACACTGGCGCAGATTATTCCGCCTTCGCTGGTCCTGATCGTGATGGCTGATCAGTTAGGACGCTCTGTTGGCGATATGTATCAGGCCGCTTTTGTACCTGGCTTACTGCTGACTGTAATGTATGCCGCTTATATCCTGATCATCTCCATCGTCAAGCCGCAATGGGTGCCTGCCCTGCCACCAGAAGCGCGCAATCTGCGCCAGCCAAACGGGGACAGCGGCGTCTTGTCCTTGCTGGCCTTGATTGTGGTCAGCGTCGGTGCAAGTTTTGCGTTTGCCAAATATTATGGAACGACACATCCAGAAGCTGCAGCCGATGAAGTCGGTATTTATTCCGCAGGAATAGGAATTGCCGGTGCCTTTATTCTGGCGCTGATCAATCGCAAATTAAAAATCGGCTTGTTATCCAAAATGGCTGAGCAAGTTGTCTTTGTGCTGATCCCGCCGCTCGCATTGATCTTCCTGGTACTCGGTACTATTTTCGTCGGCATTGCGACACCGACTGAAGGTGGCGGCATGGGCGCGTTTGGTGCGATGGTACTGGCGATCATGAACCGTCGTCTGTCCTGGGATCTGACCAGACAGGCAATGAATTCGACTTCACGCCTGTCTTGCTTCGTGGTGTTTATCCTGATTGGCTCTACCGTGTTTTCACTGGTATTCCGAGGCGTCAACGGCGACCTGTGGGTTGAGCATTTATTGACCTCCCTGCCGGGCGGCAATACGGGCTTCCTGATCGTGGTCAACATCATGTTCTTCGTGCTGGCATTCTTCCTTGATTTCTTCGAACTAGCGTTCATCCTAGTGCCGCTAGTCGGTCCGGTGGCAGAAAAAATGGGCATCGATCTGATCTGGTTCGGCGTCTTACTAGGCGTGAATATGCAAACATCATTCATGCATCCTCCATTCGGCTTCGCCCTATTCTATCTGCGCTCAGTCGCTCCGAAAGAAGTTAAAACCTCGCATATCTACTGGGGTGCCGTCCCTTTCGTGATTGCTCAGATAGTCATGGTATCGCTGATAATTTCCTTTCCTAGCATTGTCTCCGTCGATAAAAAATCGAATATGAAAGAAGATGTGCAATTGAATATTCAGGCACCGGTTGATAACGGTGAGGTAACTAACTTGCCACCGGGAGCCAATAATCAGGAGGAAGAAAAACAAGAAGAGACCCCACCTCCGAAGTTCACGCAATAAATAAAAGCTTCTACAGTCTCACCGAATATTCAAACCCGCTACGGCGGGTTTTTTCTTTATCGCTTAACGACAGTAGATAATGAATAACGAATGGATACACAATCGATGTGGCAAGTGCTCAATCGCATGCTATGCTGTTCATCTGAATATCTGAATATTGGCGTCACATAGGCGTGACCTCATGCCTAACGTCATGCCAAACTCTAGCAAGCAGTTTGCATACACTTTATAGTGGAAAGTAAGAACTACTTAACATACCCTAAGGCATCAGCACCTGATTTTATGTTGATCAAAAAATCTTTCCCGCTATTACGCCTACCAGCCTTGCTGACGATCAGCATCTTTACGACCGTATTACTGACGGTTTTTTCGTTGCTGCTTCTGGTCAGCCATTTCGCTTTCAATTACGCACAAAAAGAAGCGGAACAACGACTACAGCAATTAGCATGGCAAATGCGGGACTCTCTTGACCTGGTCATGCAAAAAGCCGTCGGTGATGTGCAATTACTGTCTAATCTCAGCCAGGTAAAAGATGTCCGTGATCCGGCGGAGACAAGAAAGCTTCTGAATAATCTGCAAAAGACTTTTCCTTCATATGCCTGGATCGGACTGGCGGATCCTAAAGGCTCAGTACTGGTCGCGACACAAGGTCTACTGGAAAATCAAGATGTCAGCCAGCGCCCCTGGTTTAAAAATGGCCAAAAATCTCTCTACACAGGCGACTATCACCCGGCGCTGCTACTGGAAAAGAAGTTGCCTTACAGCGTAGAGCCGTGGCGATTTGTCGATGTATCGATTCCCATCACCAACTCAAATGGCACCTATCGCGGTGTGATGGGCGTTCATCTGAGCTGGGCATGGGCGAGAGAGACTGCCCACAAGCTGCTCGCACCAGTCGATAGTCAATATGCCGTAGATATCCTGATTATCCGTGAGGATGGCGCTGTGATCCTTGGTCCAAAATCAATGGAAGAGACCAAACTCAGTCCCGGCATCCTGGCTCATATCAAATCCAAAGTAACCGGTACCACGTCTGAACGATGGGCCGATGGCAAAGACTATCTGATTGGCTATGCACAAACAGGTCAGAGCAAAAATTACCCAAGCCTGAACTGGACCGTCTTAGTGCGCCAGAGCGAATCACTTGCGCTGGCAAATTCATACCAGTTGCAAAAAAATATCTTGTTGCTTGGTGGTCTGCTCGGACTGATGATGGCAGCACTCACCTCTTTCCTGTCGCGCCGCTTGTCAAAACCGCTGAATCTGCTGAGTTCTGCCATAGAAGCCCGCGCGACAAATCAACTGACCACAAGCATTCCCATCGTCTATGGTTTTCATGAGGCGCATTTATTATCCGTGACCTTATCCGAGATGGTCACAGCCCAGGAAAATAGCCGGCTAGCGCTCCTGGATATCAACGAAAAACTAGAGTCGACCGTAGAAATACGGACCAGAGAAATCGCCAGAAAAGCGCAAGAGTTAGAACAGTCTTTACTCAAGCAACAAAGCGCGCAAAACAGATTGCAAGCCATCGCAGACAATCTCCCCTCCATCATCACCTATATTGATGCGAATGAGCGTCATGTGTTTGTCAACGCTTATATCAGTACGATGTACGATGCACAGCCAGAAGAGTTACTAGGCAAAACACTGCGTGAGGTCAATGGGGAAGAACGCTATGCAGAATTTTCACCTCACATCAAGGCAGCGCTAGGTGGGGAGGCAGTGAGTTTTGAAAGTAATCGTATTGTGAGTGGTATCCCGCACTCTTACCAGTTCAACTACATACCGGCAAAAAATCAGGCAGGTGATGTTGAAGGTTTTTATGCAATGACATTTGACATCACCGAAAGAAAAAAAATTGAATTAATGAAGAGCGAATTCGTCGCCACAGTCAGTCATGAATTACGCACACCGCTGACGTCAATCAACGGCGCGCTGCGCCTGATCGGCGCCGGACTAGCTGGTGCGCTGACTGAAAAAGCCAAGGACCTGATCGCCATTGCATCTCGCAATTCAGAGCGCTTGTTACGGCTCATCAACGACATCCTGGATATTGAAAAAATCGAATCCGGCAGTATGGAATTTGAACTGCGACCTACTGAATTACAACCGATTCTGCAAGATAGTATCGCTGCCAGCAGCTCATTTGCCGAACAATACGGCGTGACGTTACACCTGGAACCAGATTCGTCCAGCCAGCAAAACTCCATGATCAATGTAGACAAAGACCGGCTCACGCAGATCATCATTAATCTGATCTCAAACGCGATCAAATTTTCAAGCACAGGCGGTAGTGTCAGTGTGTCATTAAGTAGCGTGAATGGTATTGCCAGAATCGCTGTGAGTGATCAGGGTTGCGGTATTCCCAAGAATTTTTATAATAAAATTTTTCAAAAATTCTCACAAGTTGATGGCTCAAATATCAAGAAAAAAGGCGGTACTGGGTTAGGACTCAGCATCTGCAAAACCATGGTGGAACAAATGCAGGGAAAAATCGGCTTTGAATCAGAAGTCGGTGTCGGCTCTATGTTTTATGTTGAGTTTCCTGTAATCTGAGCAACCCCATACCTGCATCCCCAGCTTACTATTGCCCATGAAAAAACTCTTACTCTCGCTCTGTATCTTACTTAGTGCCTGTGTCACGCGGCCAGACAATATCGTGCCGGTTGAGCACTTCGATACCGCCAAATATCTTGGCAAATGGTATGAAATTGCACGACTTGAACATTCGTTTGAAAAAGGTCTGAGCAAAGTCAGTGCTGAATACAGCTTGCGTGACGATGGCGGTTTAAAGGTACTCAACCGTGGCTTTAATGCAGCGGACAATGTCTGGAAAGAATCCATAGGCAAAGCCTACTTTGTACAACAGGCAGATCAGGGATTTTTAAAAGTTTCTTTCTTCGGCCCGTTCTATGGTTCTTACATCGTATTTGACCTGGATCCGAACTATCAATACTCGATGGTCAGCGGCCCGGACAAGTCCTATTTCTGGTTGCTATCACGTACACCGAGACTTGATCCGGCACTCCAACAACGCTTACTCGATAAGGCAAAATCTCTCGGTTTCGACACATCAAAACTGATCATGGTCGACCAGGAATAAACACCACATCACCGTCCATGTCATCGCTTAGATAATAAAAAAACCGCACGCCAGGTGCGGTTTTTTTATTCCTATAGACCAAGCATTATTTCATCGCGCGTGCCAGGCTAAAACGTGCGAATGACTGCTCAGCGACATTAAACCATTGTCCCTGATTATTACGGAAGGCAACCCAGTCATCGTACACTTTTTTGAATTTAGGATTCTTGGCTGCTTCTTCTGTGAAAGTTTCCTGCGCTGCTTTAAAACAGGCTTCCATTACCGGTTGCGGGAAAGGTTTGAGTGAAATTTTGTTTTGCAACAAGCGTCCCAAAGCGGCCGGATTTTTTGCATCATACTTAGCTTGCATATCCAGATGCGCTTCCAGGCTCGCTACCTCAATCGCTGCCTGGAACAATTTTGGTAATTTCTCCCATTCTTTCTTACCAACATAGAAAGACAACTGGGCACCGCCTTCCCACCAGCCAGGATAGTGATAAACCTTGGCGACTTTGTAGAAACCAAGTTTTTCATCGTCATAAGGACCTACCCATTCGGCAGCATCAATCGTGCCTTTTTCCAAGGCTGGATAAATATCACCGCCGGCGATTTGCTGCGGTACGGTTCCCAGCTTGGTCATGACTTTGCCCGCGAATCCACCGACACGGAATTTCAAGCCTTTAAGATCCTCAACTGTTTTGATCTCTTTACGGAACCAGCCGCCCATTTGCGTACCGGTATTTCCGCCCAAAAAATTCACTACGTTGTAGTCGGCAAAGAATTCGCGCATCAGCTTCATACCGTTACCATGCATCATCCACGCAGTTTGCTGACGTGAAGTCAGACCGAAAGGTACCGCAGTATCAAAAGCGAATGTGGGGTCTTTACCGAAATAATAGTAAGACGCAGTATGGCCGATCTCTACCGTACCATTTTGTACCGCATCCAAAACCTGTGTGCCTGGGACAATCTCACCGCCGGCAAAAGGACGAATATTAAATTTACCATCGGTCAATTCTTTGACACGATTACAAAACACTTCTGCTGCGCCAAAAATCGTATCCAGGCTTTTAGGGAAGCTGGATGCCAGACGCCAGTTGAGTGTCGGGGTATCTGCTGCGAGTGCGGGCAGGCTTGCTGCTCCGACGGATGCGCCTACGGCTGCTTTTTTTAGAAAGGAACGACGTTCCATGCTGTCTCCAATGTGAGAAGGACTCCGGACAATTTTCCGGCCATAAGATGCAGATAAATAGCAAATTAAAAACCGAAAATCATTCTATGGGCGTCACCGTTAAGCCGCAATCAATGTTTATATTGCAACGCAACAAATACCGACTCCATTCAAGGCCTGACTGCCTATAAGTACCTGACAAGTCACACAAAGCTCAATTAATTCAACAGCTTAAGAAAAAAAGAGCACCGTCAACAAATTACCGCGTGTTTAGCATTGCGTATTTCTACGTATCACAAACTACGACACTCAACATACCCATACTAATGATGGAAGAAGCGACAAATATTCAATCTCTCTTTTGCTGTGCTGAATCTGCCGAAGTCTCTACGCTTTCACCGATGATCAATTAAATTCTATCGATTACGATGGCAACATACTCACCGTTTACATAAATCATGAAATACTCTTTGCCGTGACTCTTGTCCACCTCAGTCACCGGCAGTGCAAACTCAGTTGAGGTATTTATCCAAAATCTGGAGATGAATAATATGTCTAAAGTGCTCCCTCTGCTTTTCTTAGTTTTTCTGACAAACTTGAGCTATGCCAGCGAGCCGAGAGAAACACTCGCGGCTTTCTACGCTGCATTGACCACAGGAGATCAGGCTAAAGCTATGGAACTGCTTGCCCCTGATGTTACGATTTATGAGTCTGGTTACGTCGAACGTACTCGGGCAGAGTATGCCGGGCATCATCTGCCGGAAGATATCGCTTTTGCTAAGACATCGGTACGTACGGTGTTACAGCATAGTCAGCAAATTGACGGCAAGCTCGCAATGATCTGGGAAGAGACTGCAACGACGGCAAGGATCAAAGGGAAAGCTGTCAAAATACTGGGTACTGAAACCGCACTTCTGCAAAAATCAGGTGATACATGGTTGATCACGCATCTGCATTGGTCATCGCGTAAGTCCAAGTAAGTCCAAATAAGTACCGGTCTCCTCTCAAAATCAGCCCTTACGATAAGTACCCTTCTCTACCGCCGACATTAACTTATGCGATTTAAAAAATTTCCTGCACTCAAAGGCGCCACATTCGCGCTACTGGCGGCAATCCTGTTCGGTGCCAGCACTCCGTTCGTGCAAGGTATTGGCGTCGGTATTGGTGGATGGATGACGGCGGCCTTGCTCTATGCGGGTGCTGCCACGGCAGGTTTTTTATTACGCTCAGACCAGACGACGGAAGCATCGCTACAAAAACAACATTGGCCCAGATTGTTTCTGATGGCTTTGTTTGGTGCTGTCTTAGGACCAGCGGCGCTTGCATGGGGATTGCAGCACACCAGCGGCGTTGGGGCATCATTGATGTTAACGCTGGAAGCCGTATTTACCGTTTTGCTATCGTATTTACTCTATCGTGAGCAGATAGGTAAGAGAGTCGTGTTGGCCATTATTTTATTGTCTGCTGGCGGCGCCCTGTTAGTCGTTGATCAGTCCGATACGGACGCATCGCAGGTGATCGGATTATTGGCGGTGATGTCAGCAACGATTGCCTGGGGAATTGACAACACACTGTCGCGCGCTTTGGCTGATGTCAACCCCGGCCAAGTTGTTTTTGGTAAAGCGGTTCTGGGTGCCAGTTGCTCACTACTCATCGCGCTATCTCTGGGGCAAACGGTAGTGTCACTTTACGCCGGAGTAGGCCTGTTCCTGATCGGCGGTATCGGTTATGGATTGAGTCTGCGTTTTTATTTGCTGGCTCAACGAGAGTTCGGATCAGCGCGGACGGGATCAATGTTCGCCGCTGCACCGTTCATTGGCGCAGCCATCGCATTTGGACTAGGCGAAAGGCAAACCAGTGCGCTACTGATTGGCGGAGTCCTATTGATGATTGCAGGTGTCGCTTTACATCTGGCGGAAGAACACGAGCATGACCATGAGCACGACAATATAGACCATGAACATGCTCATACTCATGATGACGGCCACCATACGCACACGCATGAAGTCATGCCACAAGGGGTACATAGCCATCGACACAGACACGAATCATTAGTGCACCGGCACCCTCATACACCTGATCTGCATCATGGGCATCGTCATTAAAATTACCTTATGAGCACACGACCGTTTGCCTTAGCTGGCGGAATCTGCTTGCTGTAGATTGCTGTAACAGCTTAGGCATCACGTTTAAGTCGCCAGTGACGTCGGTTTCATTGCATTAACCGGCGTCTTAGCTGAGTTTGATGTCATCATATTTTTGCACTTAAACCATGTATGGTAAGGTCGATATGAAGATATGGCCTTACCGTAAAACAAATCCCCATTAACTTGAATGGAGTAAAAATTGATACAGCGCATCTTGATCGTCATCGCCACTTTTTGTCTGATGAATTCAGGGCAAGTCCATGCCCATGCGATGCTGGAACGTAGCTCACCAGCTAATAATGCCGTCCTTTCTGCTGCACCAAGAACAATCGATCTGAGTTTTGGGCATCCAACCAAGTTGGTTATGTTGAAATTGCTTAAAGGCCAGGAGGTCATTCCATTGCTTACTGACAATGGACAAAGCGCAAAAACCTTTTCTGTTGCGCTACCGGCTTTAACTTCTGGGAAGTACCTTGCTACATGGAGTACTTTGTCTGGTGATGGACACGCCATGAAAGGAAGCATCACCTTTACTATTACCGGAAAATAAGATTGGATTCCACACTCCTGCATTTATTGGCCAGTATCGATGGGTGGCAAATATGCGCCATCCTGATCAAAGCCATGACCTATGCCACCTGTTTGACGGTGAGTGGAGGCGTATTCTTTTTAATGATTTTTGCGGCTTACCTGGATGCGGCTGAAGTGCACACCATAAAACGCTTTACTGGCGTCATGACACTTATCGCCGCGGCACTCTCAATCGCCCGGATTTTTATGATGAGCGGCATGCTGAGCGATGATCTCAGAGGAATGTGGGATATCCAATTTTTACACATGGTACTAGGATCCAAAGAAGGACTCGCACTGAGCTTGCGTTTGCCCTGTTTGTTTTTGCTGGCCATATGGGCACATGCCGGAGAGCGAAACATACATCCCGCCTTGTCATTACTAGCTGCCCTTCTGACATCCGCATCATTCAGTGCAGTTGGGCATGTGAATGAATTAGAGGGAGAAACCCGGCTTCTGGCGCAATTATTCATTGTACTGCATGTACTGGCCGTGAGCTTTTGGGTTGGCGCACTGTGGCCGTTACTCCACATCACGTATGACCGTAACACTTTACAAGTTGCGGCAATCGCTCATCAGTTTAGTAAGCTCGCCGTTATCATCGTCGGTATTCTGCTACTCGCTGGTGCAAGCTTGTTGTGGCTGCTACAGAGTTTTTCTGCAAAAGCCTGGCAAGCTGAATATGGTCAATTGATGATACTAAAATTAGTGTCTGTGTCGCTATTATCAGGTCTCGCGGCTTTGAATAAATGCCGACTGACGCCACAGTTACGGCATGGTGAACAAAGTGCCATTGCGACACTGAGATTATCCATTGTGATGGAAATGGTAGTTGCCGGAATCATTTTGCTGATCACGGCAAGTTTTACGACGATTACTGGTCCCGCCGCTACCGGTTAGCCAGATAAAAAATATTTGGTTCTATTAATTTTGTTTCTTCTGTTCCTTCTGATCATCCTGTTTAATTTACTCAGTTTTTTGAAACCTTACCCCTTTAATGCTTAGCTTACATTTATCAAAATCACAAACATCGTATGGAAGATTTTAATCAAGCTCTTTTTCTCTATCTCAACGCAGATCTCACAACACCTCATTGGATAATAACGATCGCTAGTGTTATTGCAGATTACGTTATTCTGTTTGTGCCATTGATGCTCGTAATGCTTTGGTGCAGAGGTGATACGCCAGCACGTAATCTGGCGTTAAAGTCGACGGCGGTAACGCTAACGGCATTAGGAATGAATCAACTGATCATTGCGTATTGGCCGCACCCCAGACCGTTCATGATTAGTCTGGGACACAGCTTTATTCCGCATGCAGCAGATGCCTCTTTCCCGAGTGATCATGGAACTGTATTTGCCGCCATTGCATTGACGTTTTTACTGTCCTCTGTTTGGTCGCTGACCGGATGGATAGTCGCTGTAGCGGGAACACTGGTCGCCTGGTCGCGCATCTTTCTGGGCGTTCATTTTCCTTTGGATATGCTTGGAGCAGTCGTCGTCTCCGGCCTCGCATGGATAGGCATTAAGCTGATATGGAGCAGAGTCGGCGATCCGCTTACTCAGTGGAGCGAGCAGATATATCGCGCTGTCTTAGCTCCGCTCATTTCACGTGGATGGATACGCAGCTAGCCACTACCTGAACCTAGCTAAGATAGGTCCCTGCTGCATAAGGAGAGAAGACATTGCCGTTTTTTTGAAATATGGGACGGGATCTTAATTGGCCATCAAAGTGATTCGCACAAAAGCCAGACTAAGATTTCCAGAGCAAATAATCAAAAAGCCCTCATCGCGAGGGCTTTTGGGCTTTTGGGCTTTTGGGCTTTTTGATTAGCGGATTCATTGTGAACTGTATCCAGACCCGAGGTGAAGAGTTTAATTCCCGGCGACCATCATGCTTTCGATCAAAATCGATCCGGTTTGTTTGGTGCCGCGTATCAGCGTGTCGGCACCGATCGCGACAATTTGCTGGAACATGTCGCGCATATTACCGGCAATCGTAATCTCTTCGACCGGATACTGAATCACGCCGTTCTCTACCCAATAACCGGAGGCACCACGTGAGTAATCGCCTGTCACATAATTCACGCCTTCGCCCATTAGTTCAGTGACTAGCAAGCCCGTGCCCATTTTTTTTAACATGGCTTTAAAGTTGTCACTACGCTGCGTGAGTGCCGAGGTCATCGACAGGTTATGCGAACCGCCCGCATTGCCAGTAGTTTTCATTCCCAGCTTGCGAGCTGAATAGGTTGATAAAAAATATCCTTGCACAATACCGTTCTTCACGACATCGCGACGTTGCGTCTTAACGCCTTCATCATCAAACGGTGACGAGCCTACAGCGCCGATGACATGCGGGTCTTCAGTAATTTCAATGTGAGACGGGAAAACCTGTGTACCCAGACTATCCAGCAAAAATGTCGATTTACGATACAGAGCACCGCCGGAAACCGCCTGCACAAAGGTACCAAGCAAACCTGCAGCCAGCGGCGCCTCAAACAGGACTGGACATTTACGCGTATCGAGCTTGCGCGCATTCAGGCGTGCCAGAGCACGCTCCGCTGCATACTGTCCTATCGCTTCTGGCGATGCGAGTTTTTTTGCATTGCGTTGCGATGAATACCAGTCGTCACGCTGCATCCGTGCGCCTTTACCGGCAATCGGCGCGACTGAGATTGTGTGACGAGAAAAAGGGTAACCACCCATGAAGCCGCGTGAATTCGCGGCGACGAAATGCGATTGCTGTACATAGACGCCAGCGCCCTCGCTATTCGTAATCCGCTTATCCACGGCAAAAGCTGCGGCCTCGGTGCGGGCAGCGAGGTCGATCGCTTCTTCGGCACTGATCAGCCAGGGGTAGCAGAGCTTTAAATCTTGCGGATGCTTTTCTAGCAAGTCTGCCTCGGGCAAACCTGCGCAATCATCTTCAGCGGTGAAGCGAGCAATGTTATAAGCCGCGTCGACAGTGGCTTGCAGCGATGCGCTGGAAAAATCAGAGGTGCTCGCGTTGCCGCGTTTTTGGCCGATGTACAACGTCACACCGATGCCTTTATCGCGATTTTGTTCGATGGTTTCGACCTTGCCTTTACGTACACTGATCGACAAACCGCCGCCTTCGCTGATCTCGACTGCGGCGTCAGAAGCCCCTTTTTCGCGGGAAAAGCGCAAAACATCTTGTGCAATTTGCTTTAATTGATCTTGCGTATGGGTAAAAACTGGCTTGCTCATAGGCTGGGTTTCTTTGGAGTCGAAGATAAAAAGGGTATCATAGCAGCCGTTTCATTAGTTTATAGAATAAAGGCGCATACATTATGCCAAATCCAAATAGAGGCTCGTGCGGCTACCAATCCAGCGAATTCGAGCCAGAATACGAACGCCCATCAAAATCCCAGCTCAAACGCGAGAGCGATGCCTTGCAAAAGCTCGGGCAAGAATTGATTGATCAGCCACGTGACCGCGTTAAACGCGTACCGATGCCAGAAGATGTACGCGATGCGATTCTCGAATGTCAGACGATCAAGGATCACGAAGGCCGTCGCCGCCAGTTGCAGTTTGTCGGTAAAAAAATGCGCACCCTGGATGAAGCCGAAGTTGCGCTAATCCAGAAAACCATCGATAGCTGGAAAGGCAAGTCCAAATCCGACACGGCTGCCATGCACGCGCTGGAGCGCAAGCGCGAGAAGCTGCTGACAGACGATAAAGCCCTGACTGAGCTGCTGGAACAAAATCCCGAACTCGACGTACAGCATCTGCGCACGCTGATCCGCAATGCACGTAAAGAGCAAGCCGAGAACAAACCGCCAAAAGCCTATCGTGAGATTTTTCAGATTCTGAAAGAAATTCAGGTCGCCCAACGTGCCGCACAGAAAAAAGCCGCGGGTGATGCTGGCGACACTGACGATGCCGATGACGAAGAAGAGTTTGACGATGTTGACGGCGATCACGAGCAGCATGAAGACTGATTCTGGCAGCAGCGCAGACAGCGACGGACCAGACCATCTGAAAATTGGCCTGGTATCGATTTCTGACCGCGCCTCGGCAGGTATTTATCAAGACCAGGGCTTACCGGCCCTGCAAGACTGGTTCGGGCATGCGCTAAGCAGTTCATGGAGCATGGAAACCCGCCTGATTCCCGATGAACGCGCAGCCATAGAGCAAGCCTTGATTGAGCTGGTCGACCAGGCGCAATGCCATCTGGTGATCACCACTGGCGGCACCGGTCCGTCGCGTCGCGATGTCACGCCGGAAGCGACACTCGCAGTAGCAAGCAAAGAGATGCCCGGTTTTGGCGAACAAATGCGTCAAATCAGCCTACAGTTTGTACCGACAGCGATTTTGTCACGTCAGGTCGCGGTGATCCGCGAGACAGACAAACATGCGGCATTGATATTAAATTTGCCAGGTCAGCCAAAATCGATCAAAGAAACGCTGGAAGGTTTAAAAGACGCCGATGGCAAGCAACTGGTGTCCGGCATCTTTGCTGCGGTTCCTTACTGCATTGATCTGATCGGCGGCCCGTATATCGAAACACATGACGCGATCTGCAAAGCGTTTCGCCCAAAGGCGGCGATCCGCAACAAATCTTGATGCAGGATGCGGCGATCTGAAACAAGGATCCGATACGGCAATCTGACGTCGATTTTTCGCTCCGATTTTTCGCTCCGATTATTCTCTCGCGATCCGCGATAACGCCATGCAACCAGCACGAAGCCTGATACGTTCATGAGAAACAAAACCAGTCTGAATCCAGCTAGACGACGCTGGCTTGCCGCTCTGGCCTTGGGCAGTCTTGGTGCCGGTATCGGCGCTAGCACTGCCTTTACGGCTGAGGCACAGACAAACACGTCTGCTTCAGGCAAAATCAAACAACGTCCCCTCAACAAAACTACGTCAAAGTCCAACATGAGCCAACTACTCGACACCATAGAACTCGAAAGCGCACCGAACCCGACCGTTGCTATTATCTGGATGCATGGCCTCGGTGCCGATGCCAATGATTTTGTGCCTATCGTCAAAGAGCTTAATCTCAAAGGCTGTCCGGCGATCCGCTTTGTATTCCCGAATGCACCGACCATGCCAGTGACGATCAACGGAGGCTATGTAATGCGCGCCTGGTACGACATCCTCGGCACGGACATCGCCCGGCGCGAAGACGAAAAAGGCTTGCGCAGTTCTCAAGTCGCCGTAGAACAGTTGATCGAACGCGAAAAAACCCGTGGTATTCCGGCGAACCGCATCATCCTCGCAGGCTTCTCGCAAGGCTGCGCGATGACTCTGCAAACCGGATTGCGTTATCCCGAAAAACTTGCCGGCCTGCTGTGCCTGTCTGGCTATGTCCCTCTGCGCGATGTGGTAGCCAGCGAGCGCCATGCCGCCAACCAGCACACAGCGATTTATTTGGTACATGGCCGTGCTGATCCGGTGATTCACATTGACCGCGCCGAACAATCACGTGATCTACTCAAGACTTTGGGCTATCCAGTCGAATGGCATGAATACATGATGCAACACTCGGTCTGCCAGGAAGAAATCGACGATATCAGCGCATGGTTAAAGAAGGTATTAAGCGCATGATTTGCTTATGAATTCATTCATTAATTCGCTGAATGAGTAGCTGAATACAAGGCAGATACCGGCATTCCAGATGAAACATATACTCCTCTAGAGTATTTATAAATACCTAGATAAACAGTGCGGGAATCGGTATGTTTTTACATATACTCCCGCATTTTTACATGTACGGAATACGAGTCTATGAGCGCATCAGAAAACAAACCCGTCAGCCAACCCTTACAAGCCCTGTTTGTCCACGGTATGGGACGCACGCCCTTGTCCGCATTTCCCTTGCTGTCGCGATTGCGCGACCACGGTTTGCAGACATATGGCTTTCACTATTTCGTTGCTCTGGAAAGTTTTGCGACGATAAAAGACCGGCTCGTCAGGCAGATCAGCGCGATCGCGGCCAAAGGTGACTACATCGTGATTGGACACTCGCTCGGCGGCGTCCTGTTACGCGCCGCTCTGAATGCCCTACCTGAGGGCACTCGTCAACCGCAACAATTATTTCTACTGGGCTCGCCAGTCACAGCATCACGAGTCGCCGGTCGCATCCGCAATCTACTGCCGTTCCAACTCATTAGTGGTGACTGCGGACAATTGCTGTCGAGTCCAGAGCGCATGTCTGCGATTGGTGCCGTCAGCGTACCGACAATCGCCATCGTCGGCAACAAAGGTATTAAGGGTAAATATAGTCCGTTTGGTGATGAAGATAACGACGGCGTGGTCTCGATTTCGGAAGCCTATGCAGCGTGGGCAGAAAAAGAGATTCTGTTACCCGTCATGCATACCTTGATGCCGTCAAATCGTCTGGTGAGCGAGACGCTGATTGCGCATTTGCATCCGGCCAGGCCTGTCTGACCAGTGCATGAGCGCACCCGCGAAACAGCGCGCCGTTTATTCAGTCAATTGTGATTTCATCCACTGCTTCAGACCATCTACCCAGACCTTGGCACGCAGATTATATTTTTTCTTAATCATGCCAGCACGTTCATATAGCTCGCTGAAATCCATTTGCGGAGCATTCTTAAACGCTATCACGACCAGATTTTCATCATCCACCGCGGGCAGCCAGACAACCGCATCAAACACCTGCTCCATTACCAGAATGTTTTTTTCAAAGCTGTCGTAACTGCCGAATACATTGGTCGTCATGATGCCATTCGGCGTCAGGCATTCGAAGCATGCCTGATAAAACTCCGGGCTATCGAGTACGGGGCCATTCGCAATTTCGTCATACAAATCGACCTGCAGAATGTCGATGCAAGCGTGATGCGCCGGATCCAGTACAAAGTCCATCGCGTCTGCATTCAATACGCGCAATCTCCCGTCATTTTGCGGCAATGCAAACATGGTTTCGCATATTGCGATGACAGCAGGATTCAATTCAACGGCAGTGACCTTGCTTTGCGTGAACTGGCGGTAGCAGAACTTGGTCAGTGCGGCCGAGCCCAGACCAAGTTGCACGACATGTGAGGGAGCATGTTGAAACAACATCCAGACCATCATGTTCTGCACATATTCCAGCTCAATCGCATCCGGCTTGCGCAGGCGCATTGCGCCCTGCACCATCGGCGTACCCAGATGCAAAAAGCGTACGCCATCTTCTTCCGACGTGGTCACAGGTGGAAATTGCATCATGCGATTCGGCATGACTTAGTCAGCCTTGAACGTTTCCAGATCGATCTGTACCGAGTCCTCGCCTGCTGTCATCCAGATCTGTCCATCCTGGATCGTGCATTGAAGCTGCATATTTCGCTGTGCCATTTTTGCCAATGCCTGACTGGCCGCGGCAGGCACATTCATCACACGCAAATTTTTTGCGCGATCAAGACGACTGTTCATTTGCTTCCACCAGATGTCGCTGGTGCTGGCATAGCTGTAAGCCAGCACTTTCTCGGAACGGCCACAGGCTTTGAGCAGGCGGCGATCGTCAGGCTGACCGACTTCGACCCATAACTGAATCGCATCGGTGTAATCTTTTTCCCACAGATCCGGTTCTTCGGTATCGGAGATCCCTTTACCAAAGCTGAGCTTTTCACTCGCGTGGATAGCAAACGCCAGTACCCGTATCATCATGCGTTCGTCTGTCTCGGAGGGATGACGTGCAATCGTCAGACTGTGATCCGCGTAATAGCCGCGGTCCATGTCAGAGATGTTCAGATCGGCTTTATAAATGGTGGATTTGAGTGCCATGCAACTTCTACTTTATTAGAAAAAACAAAAGGGTGGAGACCACCCCGGTAGTGATGCGCAATACTGTATGCGCATCGAAAAAAAAACATTACTGAGCGGACTACGCAAAAACTAAACCCTCTCACCAAAGACATACAGAGCAAAGGCCGACGTATGCGATTCCGCAGAACAGTAAGATCAAAACGACTCCGCAGGCTGAATGCGCCTGTTGGCACGAAAAACCTCTGGAAGCCGCATCCAGCCTGCGGGTTGAATATATATGGAGATAAGCAATCGACCGTTTTGCGTAAGCCCTGATTTATTTGTTTATTACTTAGTTAGGTATTACTTAGTGACGCATAACTCAGTGACGCCTAACTTATTTGAATACAACCGTCTTATGACCATTCAATAAAATACGATGTTCTACAAAGCATTTGACAGCCCGAGCTAACACCACGCATTCAACATCGCGCCCGATAGCGGTCAGGGTTTCCGGCTCCATCGCATGATCAACGCGCTCGACATCCTGCTCAATAATCGGTCCCTCATCAAGGTCACCCGTCACAAAATGCGCCGTTGCGCCGATCAATTTAACTCCACGCTCATGCGCCTGATAATAAGGCTTTGCGCCTTTGAAACTCGGCAGGAAAGAATGATGGATATTGATTGCTTTGCCCTTGAGCGCGTTACACAACTCCGGCGATAAGATTTGCATATAGCGCGCCAGCACGACCAGTTCGATGTCGTTGCTATCGACGATATCCAGAACTTTTTGTTCTTGCACGCGTTTGGCGTCGGCACCCGAACCTGTAGCGAGTGGCAGATGATGAAATGGAATATTGTAGCTGGCAGCGAGCTGATAAAAATCAGTATGATTCGACACAATCGCCTTGATCTCGACCGGCAGCAATCCACTTTTATAACGGAACAGAAGATCATTCAGGCAGTGTCCGATTTTAGACACCATCAGCATCACACGGGGTTTGTGGCGTGCATCATGCAATTGCCAGTCCATCTTGAACTGCGTTCCCAATGCGGCAAAATCCGTACGCAATACCGCGTCACCAAAGCTGGCATCTTCTGCCGCGAAATGGACACGCATAAAAAACAATGCGGACTGCGCATCGCCAAACTGGGCAGAATCGATGATGTTGCAACCGTGGTTCGCCAAGAAACCAGAAACGTTATGAACAATGCCGCGTTGATCAGGACAAGAGATGGTGAGGATATATTCTGGGTGCATAATGCGTAGTTAATAATTCAATATAAATGAGTGTGGCTTGATGCCTGATCTGTTGACGTTAGCTGAGATGGCAACGAGCGGCTTGATAAGCCTCTTGTTCGACCACTCGCAGACATTGCCGGTAATCACAATCACAGCAATGTCTGCTTTGTATTGATCCTGATGATCTTGTGCATTTCAGGAAACACGCGATTAGGTGATGCCGTAATATCGCTATACCCAATACCGTATTGTCGCATGAGCCAACCAGAATAGAATTAAAAAGCACGACCGTTCTAATTGAGGTATAGTAGTGCACCTCAACTTATTGAGTTTTTTACCGACCACTCTATTTGCGCCATCAATCTGGAGACATCATGACAACAACACGTATCAATCAGCAATATAGATTAGCCGCACGTCCGGTAGGCACGCCAAAGCACAGCGACTGGACATTTACCTCCGAGCCAGTACGCGAGATCGCCGACGGTGAAATCGCAGTGCAAGCCATCTATCTCTCACTCGACCCGGCAATGCGCGGCTGGATGAATGAAGGCAAATCGTATATCCGTCCGGTAGCGATCAACGAAGTCATGCGTGCAGGTGGCCTGGGTAAGGTAGTCGAATCAAAATCACCGCGCTTTGCGGTCGGCGATTATGTCTCTGGCAGTATCGGCGTACAAAACTATTGGGTAGGTGCGGCGGACGACAAATACGCAGGTTTCTACAAGGTTGATCCAAAACTCGCCCCGCTGCCTAAATATCTGAATGCTCTCGGCATGCCAGGTATGACGGCATACTTTGGCTTACTCGATGTCGGCATGCCAAAAGCTGGAGAAACCGTCGTGGTCTCAGGTGCAGCCGGTGCGGTAGGTCAGACGGTTGGTCAGGTCGCCAAACAAAAGGGTTGCCGCGTGGTCGGCATCGCCGGCGGCAAGGACAAATGTGAGTTCGTCGTCAATGAATTAGGGTTTGACGCCTGTATCGACTATAAAAACGGTTCGGTCAAAGACGGCTTAAAAGAACATTGCCCGAACGGCG
Source organism: Undibacterium sp. Xuan67W (assembly GCF_049340165.1). NCBI lineage: Bacteria > Pseudomonadati > Pseudomonadota > Betaproteobacteria > Burkholderiales > Oxalobacteraceae > Undibacterium > Undibacterium sp. Xuan67W. Next base: position 116,480 of record NZ_JBMPPN010000010.1, on the reverse strand, counting down.
TCGACATTTATTTCGATAACGTTGGCGGCGAGATTCTGGATACGGTGTTAACCCGCATCAACATGAAAGCCCGCATCATTATTTGCGGCGCAATCTCTCAGTACAACAATACGACACCGGTCAAAGGCCCTGCAAATTACCTGTCTCTGCTGGTCAATCGTGCCCGCATGGAAGGTATCGTCGTCTTCGATTATGCGGCACGCTATGGCGATGCAGTCAAAGAAATGGGCGCATGGATGGCACAAGGTAAATTCCATACACGCGAAGATATCGTCAAAGGAATAGAGACTTTCCCGGACACCTTGATGATGCTGTTTGACGGTAAAAATTTCGGCAAACTGATACTGCAGGTCGGTGAGGAATAATACGAAAATTGCAGCTCAATTAAAGCCTTGAATCAATCGTACGTTGAATTAAAAAAGCCCTTTCTAGTCTGAGTAAGGGCTTTTTGTATTAGCAGTTAGCTGATTAGCTTATTTGGCCAGCCATGGTTTCAGCCAATCCAACCCTGCAGATGTCGCGGCTTTCGGCCGATACTCGCAACCGATCCAGCCTTGATAAGCGAGCTGGTCGATCAGTGTAAATAAATAGGGATAATTGATTTCACCAAGGTCAGGTTCGTGACGATCTGGCACCCCTGCTATTTGAATATGGCCGATACCACCATGTTTGCGTTGCATGTCGCGCTGTAGCTTGACCGCGATATCGCCTTCAACCACCTGGCAATGATAGATATCAAATTGCACTTGCAAATTCTCCACCCCGATTTCGGCGCAGATCTCTTGCGCCTCATCCTGACGATTCAGGAAATAGCCTGGGATATCGCGTGTATTGATCGGTTCAATCAAGACCGTGATATTTTCTTTGGCTGCGAGTAAAGCGGCATACGCGAGATTTTTTAAATACACGGCACGATGACGCTGTCTGTCATTCTCATCATCCAGCAAACCCGCCATAACATGCAGCTTATCATTGCCTAACACACGGGCATAGGCCAATGCCTGATCCAGCGATTGTTTAAATTCATCCTCCCGCCCGGGAAGCGATGCAATACCCCGCTCGCCTTTGCTCCAGTCGCCCGGTGGCAGATTAAACAAGACTTGCTGCAAGCCATGCTCATCGAGTTGCTGGCGTAATTGCGCGACAGGAGCCTCATAAGGGAACAGGTATTCGACACCTGTAAAACCATCTTTAGCGGCAGCGGCAAAGCGATCAATGAATGCATGTTCGTTATACATCATGCTGAGATTGGCGGCAAAACGTGGCATCCTTACTCCTTCGACTTAGTCAAATTTTGATCGGGCTGATCAACGGGTCTTCGCGCGTAACGCTGCGCGAGAACGGCACAGACCATGAGCTGCAACTGATGAAATAACATTAGGGGGAGCAACACCATACCCACTGCATGGCTGGCAAATAAAACTTTGGCCATCGGCACGCCACTGGCCAGACTTTTTTTAGAGCCACAAAATACCACGGTAATTTCATCTTCTTTAGTAAAGCCAAAACGCCGGCTGGCATAGGTCGTCATTAGCATAATCAACGCCAGCAGCAATGCGCTGATCAGGAGCAGGCTTATTAACATCATCGGTGGCAATTGCTTCCACAAGCCTTGCTCTACCGCCTCACTAAAGGCAACATAGACCACCAGCAAAATTGAGCTTTGATCCACCATTTTCAGCGCACTCTGGTGACGGGTAATCCATGCAGCAATCCAGGGCCGGACGATTTGGCCGAGCACAAACGGTACCAGCAATTGATAAACGATTTTCAATACTGCATCGAACGAAGAATGACTGTCACCATGCGCCACCACAATCAGGCTGACCAGCATCGGCGTCAAAAAAATACCCAGGAGATTCGATGCTGAGGCGCTGCATACCGCAGCAGGGACATTGCCCCGCGCCACCGAGGTAAAGGCAATGGACGATTGCACAGTCGACGGCAATACACATAAAAATAAAATACCAACATATAGCTCGGGCGTAATCATCCATAGCATCAGCGGTTTCAGCAGCAGCCCCAGCAAAGGAAAAACAGCGAAGGTGAACAACAGCACTGTCAGATGTAAACGCCAGTGTGTCATCCCCGCCACGACAGCCTCACGCGACAACTTAGCACCATGCATAAAGAACAGCAGACCGATCATGAGAGTAGTCAGATAGTCAAAGCCGATGGCAACGTTGCCAGTACAAGGGAAAATACTCGCTGTCAAAACTACAGCCAATAACAACAAGGTCATGTTGTCAGGTAAAAAACGAGGACGCTTCATGATGGGATCAGTAACGGAGATCAAAGAGGGTTGATCCGATTGTACTTTATCCGGCGTGTTTTGGATGATGGGACAAACAGCCCGCGCGTACACGGGAGGGCCGAGAGTTAGGAGCGGAGTTGGGATAGTCCGGACTTCTGCCAACCCAGTGGCCTAGCTTAGCGAGCTGGCTTAATGAGCTGGCTCAGTGAACTAACTCACTGAGCCAAGCTACCTGGCCCGATCAGAACTTCATATTTAAGCCAACACGCAAAGCACGCGGTGAGCCTGGCGTAATGTTGTTATTGCTGTTCGCCGATGCATAATATTTTTTATCCAGCAAATTCTCGATATTCACTTGCAGATTAATATTTTTATTCACGACGTAATACACAGCACCATCAAGACGCGTGAACCCTGGGAGCACGACTGTATTATCCGTAGAGGTGTAGATTTTACTGCGGTAGACGATACCTAAGCCGGCACCCCAGACCGAGCTGAAATCATAACGATTCCAGAGTGAGGCGCTATGCTGAGGCACTTGTGCCAGAATCGCACCGGCCTTCACTGTTGCAGATTGTGCCTTGGTGATTTTAGCGTCCTGGTAAGCATAACCGCCCATGACACTCCACTCGCGTGTGAGCTTGCCGCTGATGCCGAATTCGACACCTTTGCTGCGTTGACCGTCGACCAGAATCGTTTTAGTGGCATCTGCCGGATCGGTAATCGCGACATTGCTGCGATCAAGCTGATAGATCGCGACACTGGTGCTCAGATCAGGACGGATATCCCATTTGGCACCGACTTCCAGATTTTTAAATTCTTCCGGATCAAAAGCTTTGTTGGTCGCCGTCAACGAAGACAACTGATCCCCTGCACGCGGTACAAACGCAATGCTGTAGCTCGCATACAAAGAAACATCCGTCATCGGTTTATAGACCAGGCCGACGCGCGGTGATACCGGCGTGTCAGTGGTTTTAATATTTTCAACGGTACGGTTATTGGTAAAGTCGACGTCAAAATTATCGCGACGCACACCCGCAATCAATTGCCATTGCGGCGAAAATTCGATCTGATCCTGGATGTACACCGACTTGGTCGTCACCGTGCCGTGATTGTTCGCATCAGTCGCCGCTTGTTTGAATGTAATGGTGGTATTGGTCACAGGATTTGATACCGGCACATTGATCGATGTCGCGTTCGTACCGACAGACAGGAAATAACCGGTATTGCGGAAGTTATCCGTAGTCTGCTGCCCCAGTTCCAGCCCAGCGACCAACTTGTGCTGTACCGAACCTGTGTTCAGATTGAACATGACATCAGTCTGGTTGAAGATATTCGTTCGCTGGGTTGCATTGTTGTACGCAGAGATCGCCACGCTGGTACCAGCCGCATTCACCGCACCAGGAAATACGTTTTGATAGAACTTGTCGTAATCCGCATAACGGGTGCGGTTACGTAAGGTGACTCCGTTACCAAAATCATGGTCGATCAGCGCGGTGAAGGCGTCGGCTTTGGACCAAGTCTGGCTCAGAGCAGCGTTACCGAAAAAAGTCGACGGATCTGTGTTTAGAGGTACACCGTTAAATGAAGGCACACCACGATCAGCTGTGCGCTCGTCTTTAAAATGCTCATAGCCCAGTACCACGCTGGTATCTGCACCGGCACGTATCGATAAGGTTGGATTGATACCAGAGCGCTTCAGGTTAAATCCATTGCGATAGCTATCCGAATTTTCAATGAGTCCATTGACACGGAAAGCGGCTGTTTCATTGATTGCCTGTCCTATGTCTGCAGTAGCACGGCGATTATTCCATGATCCCAGCGTCAGCGATGCTTCGCCGATACTGCGCCATTCCGCTTGCTTAGTCACACGATTGATGATGCCTCCGGAACCACCACGACCAAAGATCATCGCATTTGAGCCTTTTAAGGCCTCAACGCTCTCGATATTGTAAAAATCGCGATAGTACTGGACGTCATCGCGAATCCCGTCCACGTAGAAATCACCGGTCGAACTATTGCCGCGGAATACAGCAGTATCACGATTGCCTTCGCCTTGCGCAGTGACCACACCAGGCACATAGCGGATCACATCGGCCATGCTCTGCATTGCCTGATCACGCATTAGTTCTTTGGTCACAACCGTGATGGCTTGCGGTGTATCACGCAGCAAGGTATCTGTTTTGGTGCCAGTAACACTGCGCTTCACGCCGTACTTTTGCTCTGCTGCACCAGTAATTTTCACTTCGGGTAACACGGTATCCGACGCTGGCGGAGCGGTTTGTGCAAAAGCAGGAATGACGACACTGGCAAGCAAAGCTGGCAATAGTGCGGGACGAAAACGTAAGGCGGGGACGGGAGTAACGACAGAAAACTTCATGGACATCTTTCTCATAGTCAGCGATTTCAGCAATTCAATAAACAAGGTGATGGCTGGCTGGGAGAAGAGTCTGTTGGCTAGATAGTGAATCTCTTGGCTGGCGTAATGACGTAATTATAAATGAGAACGATTAACAATTGCATTTAAAAATAAGAACAAAATGACCTGCATCAAGGATTTTTAGAGATTTGGCGGGAAGATTGCGTCACTCCCCCCTCTGCCAGGAAGACTAATTACGATCTTCACCAGATTGATGCAAAAGAAATCAATGCGGAAAATTGGCACTAATTTCTGCAGCTTTCTTTATTTTCATTCATTTTTTCAACGAAGCTGCCGCAATCCAACATGCTTTTACCCTGCTTTATCCCCGAGTTTATGCATTTCATCGCATGCAACTGGCAAGAACAGGGGCACTTGCCTAAAGTGCTGACATCGCAACACGAGATGTCAATTTCAGTAATTAACCTCAAGTTCACACATACACATAGGAGCACTAACATGAACGCAATCAATAAATTCAGCACAGCCATCTATTCCGTCGCAGTGATCGCCAACGTTCTGGCCGTATCGTCCGCTTACAAAGCACCGGCATCTGCCGATATCAACAGCAACAGCGATAAAGCGATTCCAACCGTGACGATTGCGGCGAAACGCCTAAATGCCGATGAAAAACTCGAGTATGATCTGCAATCAGCATCTGGCATCCAGACAGTCATGATCTCTGCCAAACGTATGAATACCGAGCAAAAGCTCGCGATGGACAGAGATACACTTGCACAACGCCAGGCAGCAGCTAAGTACGCAAAAACGATACAGCAGTCCGTTTAATCTCTGGCGGATTCCAGATCAAAAAGAATTTAGTAACAAAGTTTTGCATTGAGGCGTTTTGTTGATCGCAATTCATTTAAAATAGCAGGCAATCATGTTAAAACACACTATCTACTTCGGCGCTGCAACACTGGCATTTTTGGCTGGCATCACGTTCAGTCAGGATTCTGCCTCGATGGCGATCTCTGCGCCGACAGTGCAACCCAGCAGTCAGGCGCAAGAAGGATCGGCAGCGAGTGCGTCCGCGCAATCATCGGTGTTGCTGGAACGTGGCGGCATGGATAGAGCGTCAGTACATTTGCAGATTTTGCAGCAAACCTCACCGCATTTTGCCGATAGCAACCCACCAAAGAAATTGCCTGGCGAAGACAAAAAAGCAACGCTTAAACCAGCAAACAATTCTTGAAGTGCTGTTCTGATGTGCCTTCCTTGGTTGATGTGTTTCGCTTGTTTGACTTATTTCGTGGCTTGTTTCCCGCTTGAACTAGCCAGACATAACGGATACTCCCCTAAAAATTCCTAAAAATAGGCTTATTCACGCTTGTTTATCAACGCGCTTAAAATATACTCTGGGCGAGTATGAATATTGTCTGCTACAACGCCGCTCTGTCTATGCGCTTACTTAGAATAATCGATGTCGACGTTTGTCTGACGCCGTCTTGCGCGCCAATCTGATCAAGTAACTTATCCAGCACTTCTGTCGTCGCGCAACGCAGGGTCAGCATATAGTCAATCGCACCGCTCACCGCACAGAGCGTCTCAACTTCGGGTAATTGCTGCAGAAACTTCATCAAGCCCGGTGCCATGCGCGCCTCCACTGACAAGCCCACATAAGCACGCACGGCAGGCTGGTACATAGTCTGGCTCAGTCTCAAGCCATAACCCGCAATTACACCTCGCTTCTCTAGCGCACCGATACGGGCAATCACGGTAGTTCTGGCAATCGCAACCTGCTTGGCAATCGTACTGACTGGCAATCGCGCGTTATCCATCAACAACGCAAGAATTTTGTTATCAATCTCATCCAGAGTCGGCTTCATCCATTCACCATTTAGTCAATTTGTATCATTTTTTAGTCATAATGTAGTTACATAGTTCATTATGACGATAATTTACACTCTATTATCTGACAAAAATTGCTTTTAAACTCACTCCATCGATTTGTTTTGACTTAAACCCAACAATCTCTGGAGACACCATGACAACCAAACTTATTCTGCTCGGCGCAGGCAAAATCGGCGATGCCATCCTGAACCTTCTGTCCCACACAGGCGACTATCTGATTACCGTAGCCGATCGCGATGTCGAACGTCTGAAATACGTGGATCAGGCTGGCTTTCCGAATGTTAAAACCGTACAACTGGATCTTGGCGATAAAAACGCGGTCACAGAATTAATCCGCGGTCACCAGGTCACTTTGTCAGCCTGCCCTTATTTCCTGACGCCGATCATCGCGAATGCGGCTAAAGCGGCGAATTCCCATTATTTTGATCTGACCGAGGACGTAGAAAGCACACGCATCGTCAAGCAACTTGCAGAAGGCGCTGATTGCGCATTCGTTCCGCAATGTGGTCTGGCACCTGGCTTCATCTCTATCGTTGCAAATGATGTCGCAAAACGTTTCGACAGCCTGCGTGATGTCAGTATGCGCGTCGGCGCGCTGCCAACCTTCCCCAACAACGCACTCAAATACAATCTGACCTGGAGTACCGACGGTCTGATCAATGAATACTGCAACCCATGCGAAGCGATTGTTGACGGTCAATTGCGCGAAACCGCTGCACTGGAAGAAATCGAACATTTCTCTCTCGACGGTATCGACTACGAAGCCTTCAATACCTCCGGCGGCCTAGGAACTTTGTGCGAAAGCCTGCAAGGAAAAGTACAAAACCTGAACTACAAAACCGTGCGTTACCCAGGGCACCGCGATATCGTCAAAATGCTGATTCGCGATCTGGAACTGGGCAAACTCGAACGTCGCCCTATCTTGAAAGACGTGCTGGAAACATCGATCCCGATGACCAAGCAAGACGTGGTACTGGTCTTTGTCAGCGTCGTCGGCATGCGCGATGGTCGCCTGGAACAAGAATCCTATGCGAAGAAAATTTACGCACAAGTTGTTAACGGTCAGTTGCTGTCCGCTATCCAGCTGACCACGGCATCCGGCATTTGCGCCATGGTTGATATGGTTGTCAACGGTCAGTTACCTAAACATGGAATGGTCCGTCAGGAACAAGCCAATCTGACTGATTTCCTGGCAAACCGTTTCGGACAGTATTACGCTGTTTAAGTAAGGACGGCGGTTAGTTCCCTTTAGGCAGCTTACAGCAAGATATAGGGAACAAGCTAACGAGCAACGAGTCGTTAGCGATTACAATATTGCCGCTAAGGGTGGGCACTGTCTGACTATGCTCACCCTGCTTATTTAGCGCCTCTTTGATATATCAAAGATATCGAAGCTTAACAAGCGCCTTAACAATCACAACAATCACTCCACTCAGCACATCTTATCCAGATATGCTGCCGGAACCGGAAAGACCATTTTGGAGACCACTATGGAAAACATGAATATCGCCACCATCCTGAGCCAGCTTGGCGTCAATCTCGCCGATTACCAAGGCCAGGACATCCTTAGCGTATCACCAGTCAATGGCGCAACTCTCGCGACTTTGCGCGCTGACAATGCCGATCAGGTCAACACCAAAATTACCCGTGCACAAGCAGCGTTTTTACAATGGCGCAATGTACCGGCACCGCGCCGCGGCGAATTAGTGCGCCTCTTCGGCGAAGAATTGCGTCAGTACAAAGAAGCCCTCGGTCTGGTGGTCACGATGGAAGCTGGGAAAATTCTTCAGGAAGGTTTGGGCGAAGTACAAGAGATGATCGACATCTGTGATTTCGCAGTCGGGTTATCACGCCAATTGTATGGTCTGACGATTGCCTCCGAACGTCCCGGCCATCGCATGATGGAAGTCTGGCACCCGCTCGGCGTCGTCGGCGTGATCTCTGCCTTTAACTTCCCGGTTGCCGTATGGGCCTGGAACGCAGCATTGGCCTTTGTTTGCGGCAATAGCGTGACGTGGAAGCCATCGGAAAAAACGCCACTGACCGCCTTAGCAACTCATGCTTTATTCATGAAAGCCGTCGCCAAATTCGGCAGCGATGCACCGGAAGGCCTGGCAGAACTGATCATCGGTGAGCGTAACATCGGCGCACAAATGGTTAACGACAAGCGCGTCGCTCTGGTCAGCGCAACAGGCAGCACCCGCATGGGCCGCCAAGTAGCAGAAGCATGTGCGAAACGCCTCACGCGTACCATTCTTGAACTGGGTGGCAACAACGCCATGATCGTGACTGCCAGCGCCGATCTGGAGATGGCAGTTCGCGGCATCACGTTCTCCGCCGTCGGCACCGCCGGTCAGCGCTGCACTACCTTACGCCGTCTGTTCGTCCACAACAGCATTTATGACACACTGGTACCGCGTCTGAAAAAAATCTATGCTGGTCTGCCTATCGGCAATCCAGGCAGAAAATCCACCCTGATCGGCCCACTCATCGACAGCGCGGCATTTGACGCAATGCAAACCGCATTAGCAGCAGCGAGCAGCGAACAAGGACAGGTCTTTGGCGGTGAGCGCGTGATCGTCGAGGGTTGTGAAAACGGTTTTTACGTCAAGCCAGCGCTGGTAGAAATGCCAACGCAAACCCAGAGCATGCACCACGAAACTTTTGCACCGATCATGTACATTGTTCGCTACACCGATTTGCAACAGGCAATCGACTGGAACAATGAAGTACCGCAAGGCTTGTCATCGTCCATCTTCACCACCGACATGCGTGAAGCAGAACGCTTCATGTCCGACAGCGGCAGTGATTGCGGTATTGCCAATGTCAACATCGGTCCTTCCGGTGCTGAAATCGGTGGCGCTTTCGGCGGCGAAAAAGAGACCGGCGGCGGTCGCGAATCGGGTTCCGATTCATGGAAAGCCTACATGCGCAGATCAACCAATACAGTCAACTACAGCAATGCATTACCGCTTGCACAGGGCATTAGTTTTGATATTTAAATTGCATTATTAGCAAATAGTACTAAGAAAACCGCCACTTTGTAGGCGGTTTTCTTATTTTTCAGGTCAAATAAGGACAGAATAAATACTGAGTTAATTAAAATTTAACTTTTTTATATTAAAATAAGACTCCGAATGTCTGGATCGTCATAGATGGGAACATAATGACTCTCATGCGATTAGAGAAACTTATGCCATTGGTCAGCCTGATACTTTGTCTCGCAGCACCAATGCAAACCGTTGCTGAAACGGCAAAAATCATCCGCTACCCTCGTGTGTCTGCCACTGCAGATCCGCATGTTGACTATGTAATCGAGTTATTAACACTGGCAATCAAACATAGCGGTCAAACCTTCCAACTTGTGCCCAATGCTGACCCTATGCAACAGGCGCGAGCAATTTACGAAATGTCGTCGAAATCTGGAACTATCGACGTGATATGGACGATGACAACGGATGAACGTGAAACTCAGCTTTTACCAATCCGGATTCCGATAGATAAAGGTTTGATAGGATGGCGCATTTCTTTATTGTCGGCAAACAATGCGGAACTTTTTCGCGAGGTAACATCGCTGCAGGATTTAAGTCGGTTTTCAGCTGGCCAGGAACTAGATTGGCCAGATGTTTCAATTTTGCGAAATAATGGGTTAGCCGTTCAGATATCGACGTCATATGAGCCACTTTTCACAATGCTAAAGGGAGGACGGTTTAATTACTTCCCACGTTCAGTTTTTGAAATTAACAATGAGTTGAACTCACACCCCAAATTAAACCTCACCATCGACAAATATCTAGTATTGCATTACCCCTCTGCGCTGTATTTTTTTGTTACTCCGAGAGAACCTAAAGTAGCAGAAGCGATTCAGGTAGGGCTTGAAGAAATAACTAAGAATGGTGCATTCGAAAAAACCTTTCAAAAACATTTAAGCGCAACTATTAGAGCTGCAAATATCAAACAAAGAACCATCATTGAACTCCAGAACCCTTTACTGAAAACAGATAAAGCACCGTTCAACCGTCCTGAACTCTGGTATCACCCTGACACCAAGTAAAAACCTCAGTATTGTTACATACACTCCTCAAAATGAAAAAAGCGCTAAGACATCAAGACGCCCATCAGCTCGAGCAGATTCCCAACATCGGTAAAGCCTCCACAGCAGATTTACGCTTGCTAGGCATCCATCAGCCAGCGCAACTCAAAGGTCGCGATCCCTACGCGATGTATGAAGATCTCTGTATTCTGACCAACGTCAGACACGATCCCTGCGTAATCGATACTTTTATTTCAGCAGTCAGATTCATGGAAGGCGCTCCTGCCTTGCCATGGTGGGATTACACTAATGAGCGCAAAGCTCATTTACTCACACTCTCATCATGACGATTAAAATTTACGGCGACATTTATTCAGGCAATTGCTACAAAATTAAGCTAGCGGCGACGCAACTTCAAATTCTGCACGACTGGGTCAGCATCAATATTCTGAATAATGAAACGCATACAGGCAGTTTTTTACAAAAGAATCCGAATGGCAAAGTCCCCTTGCTCGAACTCACCGACGGTACCTGCCTCTCTGAGTCGAACGCGATTTTGCATTATCTGGCCGAAGGCTCATCTTTGTTGCCAAAAGAACGCCTATATCACGCGCAAGTCTTGCAATGGCTTTTCTTCGAACAATACAGTCATGAACCCTATATCGCGACCGCCCGCTACATCGTGCGCTATCTTGGACGTCCTGCAGAACATGAAGAACGCCTGCAACAAAAAATGACGCCGGGCTATCACGCTCTGGACGTCATGCAGCAACATCTGAAACAACATCAGTTCTTTGTCGCAGAGCGCTACACCATTGCAGATATCGGTCTGTATGCCTACACGCACGTCGCGCATGAGGGAGGCTTTGATCTGAATGCGTATCCGGCAATCAGGGCTTGGTTACAGAGGGTAGAACAGCAAACCGGTTATCTCAGCATGCAGGTATTTGATCAGCAATCATGAACCAAGCTAAACAAAAGCCGACACTTGAAGGCGCCACCCTCGAAGCGATCCTGACTCATCTGGTCGCACTATATGGCTGGGAAGAAATGGCCAAGCAGGTCAACATTCGCTGCTTCACCTCTGATCCCAGTATCAAATCCAGCCTGAAATTTTTACGCAAAACACCGTGGGCCAGAGAAAAAGTGGAGCAGATGTATCTGCACTTGGGCGAGCGCTGAGGTAGTTATGTCGGCAAATTGAGCACGCCTCAGTTTGCTCACAAACATCTCTTACCGCAGCATCCATAAGGCTCTCAGACTATAATGACTCCGTGAGGCGCATACAATATGCGTCTTACTCTTCAGAAACCTCTAAAAAGTTCCTTCCTTACAACGTCAAGCCTCCGAGCCTCGCTACCGCAAATTTCGCTTTTGGCTTATACCTGACAGAATCACTCAAGTTTGCTATACTTGAATAAAATACTCAACCACTCAGGGTATTGTGAATTTTCGCTTGGAGCAAACCACTCATGCGCCTGACTACCAAAGGCCGTTTCGCTGTAACAGCAATGATTGATCTGGCATTACGCCAAGACAAAGGACCTGTCACGCTGGCAGGCATCAGCCAGAGGCAGGATATTTCCTTATCGTATCTTGAGCAGCTGTTTGGCAAATTACGTCGCCACGAGATCGTCGAATCAGTGCGCGGCCCTGGCGGCGGTTATACCCTGGCACGCAAAGCCCAAAAAATTACCGTAGCAGACATCATTATCGCCGTTGACGAACCACTGGACGCCACGCAATGCGGCGGCAAAGGCTCTTGTCACGGCAGCGATCACAGCAACGGAATTCATTGCATGACACATGAATTATGGGCAACCCTGAATGTGAAGATGGTCGACTATCTGGATTCTGTGTCCTTACAAGATTTAGTGAATCAGCAGCAACAGAGAAACGCAGAAAAAAATGTCGTGCTAGTACAGCATAAAACTGTACCGAACCTGCACATAGCTTCTTAAATTATTCGTCTTAACCATGTTGCCATTTTGGAGTAACGCATGAATGCCCCGTTGGAAAAAAGCTTGATTGACACAATCAGGTCACCGCACTTCCCTATCTACATGGACTACTCGGCGACCACGCCAGTAGATCCTCGCGTTGCGGACAAAATGATTCCGTTCTTGCGTGCGCAATTCGGCAATCCTGCATCTCGCAGCCATATGTACGGCTGGGATGCAGAAGCAGCCGTAGAAGAAGCACGCGCCCACGTCGCAGCGCTCGTCAAAGCTGATCCACGCGAAATCATCTGGACCTCAGGCGCGACAGAGAGCAATAACCTCGCGCTCAAAGGTGCCGCTCAGTTTTACAAATCCAAAGGCAAACACATCATCACGGTAAAAACCGAGCACAAAGCCGTGCTGGATACAGTCCGTGAGCTGGAGCGCCAAGGTTTTGAGGCGACTTACCTGCAACCCCAGGATAATGGTCTGATTACACTGGAACAACTCAAAGCAGCAATCCGTCCGGATACGATTCTGGTTTCCGTGATGTGGGTTAATAATGAAATCGGCGTCATCCAGCCTATCGCCGAAATCGGTGAATTGTGCCGCGAAAAAGGTATTGTGTTTCACTCGGACGCAGCGCAGGCAACAGGTAAAGTGGTGATCGACCTCGAAAATACCAAAGTCGATCTAGTATCTTTCTCCGCCCATAAATCTTATGGCCCTAAAGGTATCGGCGCCTTGTATATCCGCCGCAAACCACGGGTACGCCTTGAGGCACAAATGCATGGCGGCGGACACGAACGCGGCTTCCGCTCCGGCACATTGGCACCACATCAATGCGCCGGTATGGGCGAAGCATTCCGCCTCGCGAAAGAAGAGATGGACAGTGAACTGGCTCACGTCAGAAACATGCGCGACCGTCTGGCAAAAGGCTTAAGCGACATTGAAGAAACCTATGTCAATGGCGACATGGAACATCGCGTCCCACACAACCTGAATGTCAGCTTTAATTATGTTGAAGGCGAATCCCTGATCATGGCAATTAAAGATATTGCTGTGTCCTCAGGGTCCGCCTGTACATCAGCGAGTCTGGAACCATCCTATGTATTGCGTGCACTTGGCCGCAGCGATGAACTTGCGCACAGCTCGATCCGTTTCACAATTGGTCGCTTCACGACAGAAGAAGATATTGATTTCACGATTAATCTGCTGAAAACCAAAGTCGCAAAATTGCGCGAACTGTCGCCGCTGTGGGATATGTACAAAGACGGGATAGACATCAGCACTATCCAGTGGGCAGCACATTAATTTACGCAATTGATTTCATGCAGGCGATGTAGTCTGCTTCATTTGCACTTATTTGTATTTATATTTGCATCAACAGATTTGTCAGGAGCATCAAAATGGCTTACTCAGAAAAAGTATTGGATCACTACGAAAATCCACGTAATGTCGGCGCGTTCGACAAAGGTGATGACACTATCGGTACTGGCATGGTCGGTGCGCCAGCCTGCGGCGATGTCATGAAATTACAGATCAAAGTCGGTGCAAACGGCATCATCGAAGATGCCAAGTTTAAAACCTACGGTTGCGGCTCCGCCATTGCTTCCTCTTCTCTGGTAACAGAATGGGTCAAAGGCAAAACGCTGGATCAGGCGTTGGATATCAAGAACACTCAGATCGCTGAAGAACTGGCATTACCGCCAGTCAAAATTCATTGCTCGATTTTGGCAGAAGACGCAATCAAAGCCGCTGTACTCGATTACAAAACCAAGCACGGCACAGAACAAAGCGCCTGATTTTTTGCATCAAGTACAGGAGCCATCATGGCAATTACATTGACAGAAAAAGCGGCTAAACACGTTAGCCGCTATATGGAAAGACGTGGCAAAGGGATAGGCCTTCGCTTTGGCGTGCGTACGACCGGCTGTTCCGGCATGGCGTATAAACTTGAATACGTCGATGAAATCGGCAGCGATGATCAAATATTTGAATCGCATGGCGTAAAAGTATTTGTCGATCCTAAAAGTCTGCCTTACATCGACGGTACCGAGCTGGATTTTGCACGCGAGGGTTTGAACGAAGGCTTCAAGTTCTACAACCCCAATGTCAAAGACGAATGCGGTTGCGGCGAGAGCTTCCGTATTTAATCTGGTTTTAGGCTAATGCAATAGAAAGTTCATAGCGGATGCAGAATCATTTCGAGCTGTTCCAGTTGCCACAACAATTTGCCATAGATCAGGACAAGCTGAATGCCGCTTACCGCGAGGTACAGAATAAAGTACATCCCGATAAATTCGTGCAGGCAAGCGATGCAGAAAAACGTGTTGCCATGCAATGGGCAACACGCGCAAATGAAGCGTACCAAACGTTAAAAAAACCGTTAAAGCGTGCGACCTATTTGTGTGAACTACAAGGCGTTGATTTACAGACGGAATCGAATACCAGCATGCCCGCAGCCTTCCTGATGCAGCAAATGGAATGGCGGGAAGCGTTCGATGATGCGAGGCAGGCAAATGATGTACAAGCAATGGACAAACTGGAAGACGAACTACGCACAGCGCTGAAACAGCAATTTGTTCTGGTTGGCGTCACACTGGATGCGCATGATTTTAATCTGGCGGCGCAACAGATTCGCGCCTGCATGTTTCTGGAAAAATTCATCGCCGATATCGCTGATATTGCTGCCTTAGAAAATTAACTGGCTGATTCGCTGCCTGGTCTCTGTCAACTCTGCCGTGTCTGCACGTAACTAATGCGGTCGAATGCGACCTAAAGCAATCAACACAAATAATCCAAGTAAGTAATTTCGAATAACCCGGCAATTTTATTACCCTATTTCGATGGCTCGCCATCATATCCATACCATCATGGCATTACTGCAGATTTCTGAACCGGGCATGTCCACCGCCCCGCACCAACATCGACTGGCAGTAGGCATCGACCTGGGCACGACCAACTCCCTCGTAGCGACCGTCCGCAATAGCATTCCCGAAGTCCTGAACGATGAAGAAGGTCGTCCGCTTTTGCCATCGATTGTGCGCTATCTGCCCAATGGTCATGCGCATATCGGCTTCAAGGCGCAGGCGGAACAAAGCAATGATCCTAAAAACACCGTCGTCTCCGTAAAGCGGTTTATGGGGCGCGGCTTGAAAGACATCGCCTACGCAGAAAATCTGCCTTACGATTTTCATGATGAACCTGGCATGCTACAGATCAAGACAATTGCGGGTCTTAAAAGTCCGGTCGAAATTTCTGCTCAGATTCTGGCAACGTTGCGCCAGCAAGCGGAAGATGCGCTTGGCGATGACCTAGTTGGCGCTGTCATTACTGTCCCCGCCTATTTTGACGATGCGCAGCGACAGGCAACCAAAGATGCTGCCAAACTGGCAGGACTCAATGTCTTGCGCTTGCTCAACGAACCGACGGCGGCAGCAATTGCATACGGTCTAGATAATGCATCGGAAGGCACTTATGCAGTCTATGATCTCGGCGGCGGTACCTTTGACATCTCGATCCTGAAAATGAGCAAAGGTGTTTTTGAAGTCTTGTCGACAGGTGGTGATTCTGCACTTGGCGGTGACGATTTTGATCATCGCTTGTTTTGCTGGATCTTGCAGGAAGCCGGATTAGCGCCGCTATCTGATGAAGATACCAGCCTGCTGATGGTCAAGGCGCGTGAAGCCAAAGAGACTTTATCTAGCAAACCGTCAACCTTCATCGATGCCAAATTAAGCTCAGGCGAAAGCGTTCATCTGCAAATAAGCGCCGCCGCATTCTCTGAGATGACGCAGAATCTGGTCGTGAAAACGATCACACCTTGCCGCAAAGCGCTGCGCGATGCGGAATTGTCTGCCGATGATATCGACGGTGTAGTACTGGTCGGCGGCGCAACCCGCATGCCACATGTGCGCAAGGCGGTTGGCGATTTTTTCCAGACTACGCCGCTGGCCAATATTGATCCGGATAAGGTAGTCGCTCTTGGAGCCGCGATACAAGCGAATCTGCTGGCAGGCAATCGTGCCGCTGGCGATGACTGGCTGTTGTTAGACGTGATCCCGCTGTCTTTGGGCGTAGAAACCATGGGCGGCCTGGCAGAAAAAGTTATCCCCCGTAATTCGACTATTCCCTGCGCTCGCGCTCAGGAATTTACGACATTCAAAGACGGTCAGACAGCGCTGGCGATTCATATTGTTCAGGGTGAGCGCGAACTGGTCAGCGACTGTAGATCACTTGCGCGATTTGAACTGCGCGGCATTCCGCCGATGGCAGCAGGTGCCGCCCGTATCAGAATTACCTATCAGGTTGACGCGGATGGACTGTTATCGGTATCGGCTCGTGAATTGCGCTCCGGCGTTGAAGCATCAATCAGCGTCAAACCGTCGTATGGGCTGGGTGATGATGAGGTTGCACGTATGCTGCAAGACTCTTTTGCGTCAGCGTCTGAGGATATGCAACAACGCGCCCTAAAAGAAGAACAAGTGGAAGCCGAACGAATTTTGTTAGCAACACAATCGGCATTAGATGGTGACTCTGTATTACTCAGTAATGCAGAGCACGCGAGTATTACTAGCCTGATGCAAGCCGTGCGCGAGCAGACTCAAGGCCATGACCACAACCGCTTGAAAGCAGCAATCAGTGCGCTGGCTGATGGCACGGAAGAATTCGCCGCCCGCAGAATGGATCAAAGCGTGCGTACTGCTCTGGCAGGTAAAAAACTGGATGATATTTAAGTGTCGCTGATTCATACCTGAGGCAAGGAACGCCAGGAACGAATGAGGTCTGATACGAATCATCTCTCTGTCGAGGTATTAAGTAATGGCGCATCAGAGGATGATGCAGATTGAATATAGAAAGAATTGAGATAACCATGCCACAAATTATTGTATTACCTCACCCGGTTTTATGTCCTGAAGGAACCGTGATCGACGCTGCCGAAGGTAAATCCTTGTGCGAAGCACTGGTCGAAAGCGATGTTGAAATCGAACATGCCTGCGAAATGTCATGCGCCTGCACTACCTGCCATGTGGTCATTCGTGAAGGTTTCAAATCACTGAACGAATCTACAGATGATGAAGAAGATTTACTCGATGCCGCCTGGGGTTTAGAAGCGACCTCACGCCTGTCTTGCCAGGTAAAATTAGGCAAAGAAGACATAACGATCGAAATCCCTAAATACACGATCAATCACGCCCGCGAGAATCACTAGAACGCAATGATTCGCAGATAGCAGCATCAGGAGACGAGTATGAAATGGATAGACACTTTTCAAATCGCGGAAGCCTTGTACGACAAGTTTCCTGATATCGATCCACTGAAGATACGCTTCACCGACCTGCATCGCTGGGTCTGCGAGCTTGATGAATTTGACGATGATCCGAATCATTCTGGTGAAAAAATCCTGGAAGCCATACAAATGGCATGGATAGAAGAGGCCAGATAATTCTCTGTCAGTTGTGAAAAGCCGCAAAACACCGCGGAGATAGAACTCGCGTCTTGCCTAAGCGCAAAAAATATTTTAATATCAGTAAGCCTTCGGTATATCTGCTGCAAAGCGGCATTTGCATTGCTTGGTATGGGGGTAGACGCACGCCAGTCACGCGCGCCCCTGGTTGATGCTGACACGTCATCCGCGCTACGAGAAACGCCTCCAGCACTCGCTAACAAGAAGTGATGTACAAGGATCTTGCAATGCAGTTTCGACATCTACTATCTGCAATCCGCAGCCAGCTCACGCTCAGGCTCGCCATCATCCTTGCTGTCGTCTTCGGCCTTCTTGCCCCCTTTGTCGTACTGATTCCGTATTACCAAACCAGTATTGAACACGTCGCACGCGAACGTACCGATGCAGATCACAAGCGGCTGGCTGATATTCTTGCCGTCATCTTAAGCGAGCCGCTGTGGCAAATCACACCAGAAATTGCAAATGTCTCCAGCGAAGTGGTGTATTCAGATCCACGGGTCGCAGAAATTCGCGTTGTTACCCTGCCCGATCATAAAGAATTTATCCAAAACAATATTCGCAGAAAGACGCAGGAAGGTCCGTTCAAAGTCGAAAAACGCGAGATCAAGCATGGCGAACAGGTCATCGGCGAAGTCGAGCTGACCCTCGCAGAGGATATTCTGCGTGAGAATCTTGCCTCGGAATTTAAGCGCTATGCCAGTTCCGCGTTGGTGTCTCTGGTCGTTGCGGTCGTGTTTATTTTGATGGTATTGCAGTGGCGCCTGGTTGAACCGATCAAACTCTTGATGGGCGAGTCGGACCGGCTCGCCAACGGTCAGCTCAATGAGCCAATCTCGCTCAAACGGGAAGATGAATTAGGTCACCTAGCCTTGAGCCTGGAAGCAACCAGGCAGGCCTTGCAACGCTCTTTCTCCGAGCTAGAAGTGAAGAATCAGCAGTTGCTTGAGTATTCCGGCACGCTGGAATCTAAGGTCAGACAGCGCACGCAAGAGCTTGAAACCGTGAATATGACACTGGAAACAGCTTTGACCAACGTCAACAGCGCCCAAAACGAACTGGCACGCATTGAGCGCATGGCGGCACTGGGATCGATGGTGGCGGGTGTTGCGCATGAACTGAATACACCGCTGGGCAATTGCCTGCTGGTCGCTAGTACACTGGAAGAAGAAACCCGGCATCTTAACCGCATGATGGACGAAGGCGGCATGCGCAAATCAGATTTGACCCGCTATGCGGCGATGGCGAGTGAATCGACTAAGTTACTGTTACGCGGTCTGCAACATGCAGCGCGTCTGGTTGGTGATTTTAAACAGGTCGCGGTTGATCAGTCGAGTGCCCAACGGCGCCAGTTTGGCCTACTGATCATGCTGCAAGAGCTTGCCGCGCTGCTGAACTCGAGCTTACGTAAAACACCATTTACACTGGAGCTGGATATCCCAGCGGATATTGAACTCGACAGCTACCCCGGCCCGCTCGGTCAGGTATTTACAAACCTGGTCAATAACGCCGTATCACACGGCCTGGATGGATGTACAGAAGGTCACATGCGCTGTATGGCACAGCGCCAGGGCGATCATGTACTGATCGTG
This sequence comes from Undibacterium sp. Xuan67W, assembly GCF_049340165.1. Lineage (NCBI taxonomy): Bacteria > Pseudomonadati > Pseudomonadota > Betaproteobacteria > Burkholderiales > Oxalobacteraceae > Undibacterium > Undibacterium sp. Xuan67W. The sequence goes on along the minus strand of NZ_JBMPPN010000010.1, from coordinate 96,921 downwards.
TTTGAAGATAACGGCAAAGGTATTCCGCCAGAGATTATCAAACGTATTTTTGAACCGTTCTTCACGACAAAATTCGGCCAAGGCGGTAGCGGTCTCGGTCTCTCCATCACCTTTAACATCATCACCAATGTACTGGGCGGAGAAATCCGTGTGACCAGCACCGCTGGTCAGGGTGCACGCTTTGAAATCAGCATTCCGCTGACAGCTCCGGGGCAGATAGAGTCGCAAGATCCTTTACTCAACAACTAAACATACTCCCACCGAGTATATTTTCAATCCCTATATAAAATAGGCGGATAAATGGGTATTTCTCTTAATATTCAGGGGAGTATTTGAAATCCATCGCTTAATCACCGCTTAGTCACGGCTTGGTCACAACCAACTCATCTCTAATTGATCGCAAATTCACTGTAAATTCATCGCCGACTAATGGCCAGCCACCCTCGGCACAGCACCAAGCACACGAATACCCGTTACAATCTCACAAATTTTTCAAAACTGATCATGCGCCAATATCTCGACTTTATGCGCCATGTACAACAACATGGCGCCACCAAAACAGACCGCACCGGCACTGGTACCGTCTCCGTTTTTGGCTATCAAATGCGTTTTAACCTGCAGGAAGGATTTCCCCTGCTAACGACAAAAAAACTTCATCTGAAGTCTATCATTCACGAGCTGATCTGGTTTCTGGCAGGCTCGACAAATACAAAATATTTGAAAGAAAACGGTGTCTCAATCTGGGACGAATGGGCAGATGAGAACGGCAATCTGGGTCCGGTCTATGGCTCGCAATGGCGCAACTGGCCTGCGCCGGATGGTCAGCATATCGATCAAATCAGTCACTTAATCGCTCAGATCAAAAGCAATCCCGACTCTCGCCGTCTGATAGTCTCTGCGTGGAATGTCGCGGACATCCCTCAGATGAAGTTACCACCTTGCCACGCCTTGTTTCAGTTTTATGTTGCTGATGGCAAATTATCCTGCCAGCTGTATCAGCGCAGTGCCGATATTTTCCTTGGTGTACCGTTTAATATTGCCTCGTATGCGCTGCTGACGCACATGGTTGCTCAACAAACAGGGCTGGATGTGGGAGATTTTATCTGGACAGGGGGTGATTGCCATCTGTATTCGAATCATATGGATCAGGTAGCCGAGCAATTGTCACGCAACACCTTGCCATTGCCAAAACTCAAGATCAAACGTCAGCCAGAGTCTATTTTTGACTACCAGTTTGATGATTTTGAGTTCATCGATTATCAGTTTCATCCGCATATCAAAGCGCCGGTTGCAGTCTAGATTCGCGCCGCCTGCAGTCAAACTCAGTTCATTTCATCACTATGTCATCGTTCACCATTATCGTAGCGACGGATCGCCAGAATGGCATCGGCATCAATAACGCCCTACCCTGGCATTTGCCTGAAGATCTTGCCCATTTCAAACGTACCACCAGTGGTCACCCTATCGTAATGGGGCGCAAGACCTTTGAATCGATCGGCAGACCTTTACCAAACCGGCGCAATATTGTGATTACCCGCAATCCTGACTGGCAGCATGACGGCGTCGAATCCGTAGCATCATTGGCAGCGGCACAGGCATTGGTGGCGGGACAATCTGCATTTATTATCGGTGGAGCGGAAATTTACCAACAGGCGCTCCCCCTGGCAAGTTGCCTGATCGTGACGGAAATACAACAAATTTTTGATTGCGATGCTTTTTTTCCGGCAATCAATCGCGCAGAATGGAAAGAAGTGGCGAGAGAAGAATTCGTGTCAGAAAAGAATCAGTTAGCTTATGCTTTTGTTACTTATCAGCGCCAGTAGTTCGTCCTGTTAATTAACTTAAGCAATTCATATCCATAAGCAACAGCAATAAACAACGTCAATAACAATTACAAACAGGAATCACCATTATGTCTAGTGAAGGTTTTCACGTACACGGCCCCCATGATCATGAGCTTGAGCATGCAGCCCACGGTAACGATGATTTCGCCAGCAAAATCGCGGTTATGACCGCCATTATGGCAACTGTCGGTGCCTTGTTTGGCTACCAAGGCGGCGCCACGCAAAACGATGCGGCGATGTTCAAAAACGAAGCGGCCATCAAGAAGACTGAGGCAGCTAATCAATGGAATTTTTACCAGGCTAAATCGAGTAAGCAAAACTTAGCCGAATTAGCGATGATCTTGCCCGGTGCTGATGTAGAAAAATACAAGGCAAAGGTCGCGAGATACGAGACCGAAAAAGAAACCATCAAGGTCAATGCAGAAAAATTAGAGGCAGAATCTCAGGAATGGGATCACAAATCTGAGGGTGCCTTGCATCAGCATCATCGTTGGGCGCAAGCAATGACCGGCGTACAAATTGCCATTTCACTGGCAGCAATTACCTTGCTGACCAAAAAGAAATGGTTACAATTTGCCTCATATGGCGTTGCTGGAGTAGGTGTAGTATTGGCAGTGCTGGCCTGGTTACATATCTAAGCGATTGATTCAGGGCATAACATGAAAAAACTCCTACCCTTGCTACTCATCTGTGCCAGCTTTGCGGCTCATGCACAGACCTCAGAGTACGCACAACTGGTTCCTAGTCCTTATTTGCCGAAAGATGTGAATTTTTCGCTAGGTGCGGCTGCTTTTTCTGCCGCCCGCTATACCGGCTCGGATGAGCGCCGGCTTGCTGCTTATCCTTTACTCGATGCACAATGGAGAAACGGTGCTTTTGCCAGTACGATTTCTGGTATTGGCTACAATTTCTCAAAAGATCCCAGCCTGCAATACGGCCTCAGAATGACAGTCGAAGCGGCGCGCGATGAATCCCGCTCAGACCGCCTGCATGGACTTGGGGATGTAGCAACTGCGATTGAGCCAGGTGCCTTCCTGAACTACATCGTTAATCAGAACTATTCACTCACCTCGTCTATCCGTTACGGCTCCGGTATCGACCACAACGGGCTACAACTTAGTCTTGGCGGGAGAGCAACGACGTCTTTGAATACGCAACATCGTTTATCTGCGAGCTTTGGTGCAAACTGGGCGAACACCTCCTTTGCACAATCCTATTTTGGCGTGAATGCAACACAATCGGCGGCGAGTGGATACAATCAATACACGCCAACAGCAGGTCTGACAGACGTCAAGGTCGGCGCAAGCTGGAACTGGAGTATCGATTCAAACTGGTCACTGACCACAGGCGCTTCGGTTAAATACCTGACCGGTGATGCTGCCAAGAGCCCATTTGTGTTTCAAAAAACACCCGTTACCATTTTTTCAGCAGCAAGTTACCGCTTCTGACGTGGTTCCAAGCTGACCATACGAGTCCTCAATATGACGCGTGGATGAATTTTTCTTCCAACGTCTACAATTGGGGATTTTTTTTCACATCTTCGCCCCCATATCTGAGAAAATTCGCTCTTTGAATTTTTCGGCGCGCAAGCGGTTGATCTAAGTCGGCAATTTGTTTTATCTCCGGCTTCACTTGCCCAGGCGTCTCCCTCGTAACAAGCTCTCTGGAGACCTCATGAAATTCCGCTTCCCCATCGTCATCATTGACGAAGATTTCCGTTCTGAAAACACCTCTGGCCTCGGCATCCGCGCACTTGCTGATGCGATGGAAAAAGAAGGCATGGAAGTGCTGGGCGTCACCAGCTACGGCGACCTATCACAGTTCGCCCAGCAACAATCGCGCGCCTCCGCATTTATCTTGTCCATCGACGATGAAGAGTTTGGTGGCGGCTCGACAGAAGAAACCGATTACGCACTAAAATCTCTGCGCGCCTTCGTCGAAGAAATCCGTTACAAAAACGCCGACATCCCTATTTATCTGTACGGTGAAACACGCACCTCGCGCCACATCCCAAATGACATCCTGCGCGAATTGCATGGCTTCATTCATATGTTTGAAGACACGCCAGAATTCGTCGCCCGCCACATCATCCGCGAGGCAAAGTCTTATCTGGATGGCTTGGCGCCACCGTTTTTCCGCGCGCTGGTGCATTATGCCAATGACGGCTCTTACTCATGGCATTGCCCGGGTCATTCAGGCGGCGTCGCCTTCCTGAAGTCACCTATCGGACAAATGTTTCACCAGTTTTTTGGCGAAAACATGTTGCGTGCCGACGTTTGCAATGCGGTAGAAGAGCTCGGCCAGTTACTTGACCACACCGGGCCGGTGGCTGCCTCAGAGCGCAACGCTGCACGTATTTTTAATGCCGATCACTGCTACTTCGTGACAAATGGCACGTCCACTTCAAACAAAATGGTGTGGCACTCCACGGTGGCGCCAGGCGACATCGTCGTAGTTGACCGAAATTGCCACAAATCGATTTTGCATTCCATCATCATGTGCGGTGCAATCCCGGTTTTCCTGATGCCAACCCGCAATCATCTGGGCATCATCGGACCAATTCCGCTGGAAGAATTTTCCATGGAAAGTATCCGTAAAAAGATCGAAGCTAATCCGTTTGCACGTGAAGCCAAGAATAAAAAACCGCGTATTCTGACGATCACACAATCGACCTATGACGGCGTGCTATATAACGTCGAGACCCTAAAAGAACTGCTGGATGGTGAAATCGACACCCTGCATTTCGATGAAGCGTGGCTGCCGCATGCGACTTTCCATGATTTCTACAAAGATATGCATGCGATTGGCAAAGAACGGCCTCGTGCCAAAAAGTCGATGATTTTTTCCACTCAATCGACACACAAATTGCTGGCTGGCATTTCACAAGCCTCACAAATTCTTGTACGCGAATCAGAGACCGTCAAACTGGACAGAGATAGCTTCAATGAGGCTTATCTGATGCATACCTCGACTTCCCCGCAATATTCGATTATTGCATCCTGCGATATCGCTGCAGCGATGATGGAAGCACCGGGCGGTACCGCATTGGTTGAAGAATCTATCCTGGAAGCGCTTGATTTCCGCCGTGCTATGCGCAAGGTCGATCAGGAATGGGGGCAAGACTGGTGGTTCCAGGTGTGGGGGCCAGACGCGCTTTCAGAAGATGGCATAGGCTCACGTGACGACTGGATGATCCATGCAGAAGATGACTGGCATGGCTTTGGCAAGCTCGCTCCTGGCTTCAACATGCTGGATCCGATTAAAGCAACCATTGTCACCCCGGGGCTTTCGCTAGAAGGCAAATTCGGGGAATCCGGGATTCCCGCATCAATCGTCACGAAATATCTGGCAGAACACGGAGTTATCGTTGAGAAATGTGGCCTGTATTCTTTCTTCATCATGTTTACGATCGGCATTACTAAAGGTCGTTGGAACACGCTGCTGACTGCGCTGCAACAGTTCAAGGACGACTACGACAAGAATCAGCCAATGTGGCGCATCCTCCCTGAATTTGCAACGGCCAATCCGATCTACGAAGGACTGGGACTGCGTGATTTATGCCAAAGCATCCATGAGGCCTACAAATCCCATGACGTAGCGCGATTGACGACAGAAATGTATCTGTCAGACATGCAACCCGCAATGAAGCCATCGGATGCATTCGCGAAAATGGCGCATAAAGAGATTGAACGGGTAGCGATTGAAGAGTTGGAAGGCCGTGTAACAGCAATCCTTCTGACACCTTATCCGCCAGGTATTCCGTTGCTGATTCCAGGTGAGCGCTTCAATAAAACCATCGTTGATTACCTGCGCTTTGTACGTGATTTCAACGAAAAATTCCCTGGCTTCGAGACGGACTGTCACGGCCTGGTCAAAGCGGAAGTAAATGGTAAACGAGGTTACTTTGTCGACTGTGTGCAACTCGGTGCGGAGCTGGCAATATAACGGGAGATTAAACTTGTGCGATTATTTCTGTGATTGACAGTACATGGCAAGAATGAAAACAAGAAAGCACTTGTGTGTACAAGTGCTTTTTTTATACATGCCTGTCACGCCTATGCTGTCATTAGACTACTAATTTCAGGATACAATGAAATCCGATTCTATATAAGCGTCAAAGTTGATACATGAACGAATTGTCCTCGCTAACTCCCATCAATCAAGCTGAAATCAAAATTGGTCAGGCAGTCCCGTGGACAGTTTACGATGCCTGGGGAAACTTATTGCTGGAATCCGGCACCACCGTATCAAACGAGGCACAACTCAATGATTTGTTAGAAAACGGATATTGTTCAGATACCATTTGGACTGACGTTGAAAAAAAAACCGCTGCTTCGGTGACGACTTCGGTAAATAGCAAATCCGGAACAGCACCTGAAAAAACCGTATCCGAACTCAATAAAGAAGCAATGATCGAGCTCGACAGTGTACGTTGGCATGTAGGCGAAATTTTTTATCTTCAAGTGCATGACAATGCCAATTTACGCTATACCGTTCGCCTTGTTGGCTTCGTCAAAAACAAATCGGTTCTGGTCACCGCCCCTATGATCGACGGAAAAGGCGCTCTCATCAGAGACGGTCAAACATTTATCGTCCGAGCATTCCCCGGTAAAAGAGCGTACGCCTTTACTGCATCGGCTATCAAATCTGTTTTTAGTCCGCATGCCTACTTACACTTAACGTATCCCAAACAAGTACGCTCCACTACAATTCGCCAGAATTCGAGGGCCACCGTAAAAATCATCGCGGCAGTGTCCATTGGTGACCCAGAGCAAACAGCCGCAGCTACGCTAGGTGATCTGAGCATGGGCGGCACCTCTGGCGTTATTAAGAAACCACTTGGAAAAAAGAACGATCTCGGCATAATAAAGTTTAAAGTTAACGCAGCCGGCAACGACGAGTTCTTGGTGCTAAAAGTCATATTACGCTCTGTCAGCCCAACTGAAACAGGCGATGAGTACCGCCATGGATTTGAGTTCATTGACGTACCGACTCAGGCGAAATTAATCCTGTCGGCATTTGTTCATCAGACGCTTGCGGAGTCCGAGTAAGCCACGCACTAGTTTCCTTATCAGCTACACGCTACATCGCTTACCCTTTGTTACATTTCGCAAGTTTGATTACACAATCTCACACCATTTAGAGAAGCTAGCTGAGCGTGTCGTGGTACTTTGTCGAATTCAAAAAGATAGTCACTCCGGCTCCTCTCCGGAACGATAACTGTCTGCTATTGCAGTTGCATCCTCAAAATAAAATACGGAGAAGTAAGATGCAAAAAGGTTTAACCAAATTAATTACAACTAGCGTCTTGACAGCCATGTTGTGTTCTTGTGGTGGAGGAAGCTCTAGTGGGAGTATCGGGAGTGGCACATCGGGAGGGAGTAATCCGACGCCTACGCCAGTTCCAGCAGCACCGCCTACGGCAACGCAGGCAGCGCGCTTCCTTGGACAGGCAACATTCGGTGTGACCACGCCGGATATTAACAATGTCGTAGCTAATGGTTATAGTGGTTGGATTGACGCCCAATTCGCAGTTCCTCAAAAACTGCATCGTAATTATATGGATAGCATCAGCGCTACCCTACCAGCAAATACGACACTCAATCAAAATCAGTTTTTCGAATCCTTTTGGCAACAGGCGGTAACAGGTGATGACCAGTTACGCCAACGAGTCACCTATGCTTTATCGCAAATTTATGTTGTATCGTTTCAAGATAGTACTGTCAGTAATTTCCCCCGAGGAGTCGCATCCTACTACGATACCTTAGCTAGTAACGCATTTGGAAACTTCCGCAACCTGCTTGAAGCTGTTTCGCTCCATCCAATGATGGGTATCTACCTGACTTCTTTGCGAAATCAAAAAGAATCCGGTACACGAGTGCCCGATGAAAACTATGCACGTGAAGTCATGCAATTACTGACGATCGGCTTAGTACAACTTAATCAGGACGGCTCACCCAAAATTAGCAATGGCAAAGCGATAGAATCCTATACCAGCGCCGACATAACGGGAATGGCGAAAGTATTTACGGGCTGGAGTTGGGCAGGTGCCGATAAAACGGATACCAGATTCTTCGGCGGCACTCCTGATCCAGACCGTGATTGGAAGCCAATGCAGAGCTATCCGAAATTTCACTCAACATCAGACAAAAATTTTTTAGGTGTGACTATTCCGGCACAAACTGCAGCAAACCCGGAAGCAAGCCTGAAAATCGCTTTGGATAGACTGTATAACCACGAAAATACCGGCCCATTTATCGGAAAACAACTAATACAGCGGCTAGTAACCAGTAATCCAAGCCCGGCTTACGTCAGCCGTGTCGCAGCAGCTTTTGCCAATAATGGACAAGGTGTGCGTGGCGATATGAAAGCCGTCATTAAAGCCGTTTTGTTAGATACAGAGGCGCGAACCGACCTTGACGGCAACAATATTATTGCTGGAAAATTGCGCGAGCCTGTCGTTCGTCTTGCAAATTGGATGCGCTCATTTGGAGCTAAATCAGCATCTACCAGATTTTTGATGAGCAACCTCGATGATCCGCTTAGCGCATTAGGGCAAACTCCGATGCGCTCCCCTTCCGTGTTTAATTTCTATCGTCCAGGCTACGTTCCGCCAAATACCAGCATCGCCGCGTTGAGTCTGGTCGCACCAGAGTTTCAAATCACGGGTGAAACATCAGTTGTCGGTTACCTGAATTTTATGCGTGACGTTATCCCAAATGGCACGGGAAGCTCCCGCGACGTCAAGGCTGATTACACAAACCTGGTCGCCCTGGCAGACACGCCTGACAAATTACTGGATCAAATCAGCCTGCTACTCACTGCAAATCAGATGAGCGCTACGCTACGTAATCAGATACTGACTGCAGTAAATTCGGTTGCAATACCGACCAACAGCACGACTAATGCCGATGCAGCCAGAAAAAATCGTGTCTATCTCAGTATCTTCCTGACGATGGCATCACCAGAATACCTGACGCAAAAATAATCCGGAGAATAAGATGACTTCTAAAATTAATGCGTCACGCCGCGAGTTTCTGCGTATGTCCTCAGCTCTGTCAGTCGTGGGTGCCGCTGGTGCGCCTTTTGCGCTGAATCTGGCAACCATGGCGTCAGCAGCCGCACAAACTGTACCGAACGACTACAAGGCATTGGTCTGCCTGTTTATGTTTGGTGCGAATGATCATGCGAATACCGTGTTAGCAACCGACAGTACATCCTGGTCACAATATTTGTCGGTACGCACGACGAACGAAGCTGGTTCAATTGCTTTGCCCGCCGTCGGTACAGCTGGCGGTGTTCTTCCTATTACGCCAAATTCGACGCAGGCGGGACGTACGTTTGCTTTGCATCCAAGCATGACTGAGTTAAAAAGCTTGTTCGACAACGGTCGTGCGGCGGTTATCAGTAACGTCGGACCTCTGGTCGTCCCAACGACACTCGCCCAATACAAAGCTGCCAGTGTGCCGCTTCCACCTAAACTATTCTCTCACAACGATCAGCAATCACTCTGGCAAGCCTATGCACCCGAAGGCGCCGCTTATGGCTGGGGTGGCCGCATGGGTGATTTGATGGCTGCCAACAACAGCAATCCGATTTTTACATCGATTTCTGCTTCGGGTAATGCAGTATTTCTGGCAGGCAGAACCGTCAATCAATATCAGGTCAACGCTTCCGGAGCAGTGCCAATCGGGGGCCTCAGCGGTGCCTTATTCGGGTCCAGTGCCGGTGCCAATCCTTTAAAAGCAATCATCACCGCAGATGCGCCTCATTTACTTCACAAAGAACACGCAGTTGTCACCAGTCGCTCCATTAATGCACAAAGTTTGCTTAGCCCATCGATGGCAGCAGCTGGTGGTACCGGCGTTCCCAATCCAACTCAGTACACGAACCCCAACACTGGTGCACTCGCGACCAACTCATTAGCAGTTCAATTGCAAACTGTCGCGCGGATTATTGCGGGACGCAGTGCATTAGGCGCGAAACGCCAAGTGTTTTTTGTCAGTATGGGCGGCTTCGATACACACGATTTCCAGCGGACCTCACAAGCGGATTTGCTAGCAAAAGTGTCGCATGCAATTGCCTATTTCGATGGTGTTATGGGGAACCTGCAAGGTGCTGACGTACGTAACTCAGTCACCCTGTTTACCGCATCCGACTTTGGTCGTACCTTCACGAGTAACGGCGACGGTACCGATCATGGATGGGGCTCTCACCATTTTATTGTCGGTGGGGCTGTAAAAGGTAAAAACATCTATGGCACCTTCCCTGTCACCGGCCTCAAACATGACCAGGACGTAGGTTCCGGTAGTTTGTTACCCCAATTCTCAGTAGATCAATATGGTGCGACGCTGGCAAATTGGTTTGGTCTTAGCACAACACAAATCAACGATGTATTCCCCAATATTACAAACTTCACCAATCGTAATCTAGGATTCATGGCCTGAAATTCATAAGCCAAAATTCGTCAGCAAAATCTTAAGTACAGGTATGAATTTTTACTAAAAAATTGAACGTGCTGTCAGGGTCGTAAAACGTTCCAATGCATAGGTACCAGCCAGCGAATTACCGGTCGGATCTAAGCCGGGGGACCAGACTGCGACAGCGAGTTCTCCCGGTACCAGCGCCAGAATGCCACCGCCAACACCACTCTTGGCCGGTAAGCCAACCCGGTATGCAAAATCACCAGCGGCGTCATAAGTACCGCAAGTCAGCATCAAGGCATTCAGACGTTTCGCCGAACTCGCATCAAGGATCTGCTGACCGCTCCAGGGAATCGTTCCATGCTGCGCCAAAAAACTTCCTGCTTTAGCCAACTCCGTACATGTCATCGTGATGGAACATTGACGGCAATAACTATCGATCACCGTCTTCACCGGATTATGCAGATTACCAAAGTCTTTCATCAGATGCGCAATCGCATAATTTCTATGCGCAGTCTCGCGCTCTGACTGAGCGACCGTCACATCAAAATCGATTTCCAGCTGATCTGCAATCAAACGTGCAAACTGCAAAATCGCAATATCTGACTGAACAAAACGACTGGATAAAATATCGTTGATCACCAACGCACCAGCGTTGATAAAGGGGTTGCGCGGCTTGCCACGCTCGTATTCGAGCTGCACCAGAGAATTAAACGGACTACCGGATGGTTCACGGCCAACACGAGTCCAGATCGTATCGCCCTCTCGAGAGAAAGCCAGCGCCAGCGCAAATAACTTCGTCACACTCTGCAATGAAAATTTCACTCCAGCAGTACCAATCGAAAACTGACGCCCGTCAAGACAATACACCGCCATTCCGAACTGCTGAGGTGAGACTTTGGATAATTGCGGAATATAACTCGCAACTTTGCCTTGCGATAACAGTGGCTGCACTTCGTGATAAATCGTGCTCAGAATATCTTGATAATCAGGTGAATGAATGACGGGCATAGCTTCTCAAATCTGGAACGGGCACACAGATTAGCATAGGAGCAAGAGCCTGTTAAGAATCACTCAGTTCGTGAACCAATTGCCACAGTTCTGACAGCCTAAGAAATAAAGAAGGCGGGCAATGCAAGAATGCGCATCACAAGCGTTTCTCTAAATGGTAAAGTAAAGCATTAGCGTATCGACTTACCTCCAATGAACTACAGTCCGTCACTCCATCGTTCCTCACTAGCATGGGCCTTATTTGCGGCACTTACGTCAGGCTCACTGATATCGGTGCAGGCGCAGACAATGTACCGGTGCGGCAGCGTCTTTCAGGACAAGCCTTGTGAAAGCGGACAGCAAAAAGTCATTGGTACCATTAAAACGTCCGGTCCATCAGACAAACCGGCATTGGACCTGAGCTGCACCCGTCGCGGTGAAGAGGCAAAAAAAATCATCTGGATGCGTGAGGGTGGCGCACTACAAGATGAATTAATGGCAAAAGCCAGTACCAGTGAGCGCCGCAAACTGATCGCAGATGTGTATGCCATCCGTGGCAATTCCGGCGACGTCAGAAGCGCCATTGAAAATGACTGCATGGCTGAAAAAGTGCGGGCACAGCAATTTGGCACCAGAATTGATGAAGATATACCAGGTCAGGCACGCGCTGCCACCCAGCGGGCAACCACAAACACAGAGCAGGACAAGCCAATTAGCAATGCAAACGACACAACAAATACAACGAATGCTGTGGCACGCAAACGCATGCAATGTGATCTTCTCAAAAACCAGTTAGCAACTGCCCGACTCGATCAAAAATCCGGCGGTAACGCTGGCACCATGGATACTCTCAGCCAACAGCGTCGCAATACCGAGAACGAATTAAAATCATTAGGCTGTGACTCCTCACAGCGATCGCTTCAGTAGGTCTGTTCCTGATGAGACAGTGTCGACAATTCACCGGTCTGCGATTCATGCTCATCATAACGATCTTGTTTGCACGTTTGCTCAACGCGGACGCAGCGGAACTGATCGTCATGCAAAAGGAGGAACTCCAGCAAAAATCTTCCTCTGCACCATCGCCTTTGCGCTTTCAAGCCGCGCTAGGTCAAGCCCTGGCAGAACAAATGAATCGTAAGGTCAGATATCTCGATTTGCCACGCAAACGTTTTGCTGAGGCGCTAGAGGTAGGCGAAGGCGATATTCTATGCGGCTATTTACCAGATTGGCTGCCAGGCGCCTTTGACTGGAGCAAACCCTTCCTGCCAGTAACAGAAATTGTGGTCACGGCAAAACGGGCAAAGAAACCCGCGAGCATACTTGAACTCAAAGGGCAAAGAATTGGCACCTTAATCGGCTTTGTTTATCCTGATCTGGAAAAAGCTTTGGGTGAAAACTTTATACGTGATGATGCACCATCGATAGAATCCTCTATGCGTAAATTAGCGACAGGTCGCTTCGACCACGTAGCCACTACGGCAGCGGGTCTGCATTCACAGACCATGCAAAAGGATTTTTCGCTGCCATTGCATGCACCGTTAACCATCAAAGAATTCAAAACACAATGTGCCATTTCAAAGAATGGCAATGTGAAGGCAGACGAGGTAAATAAAGCAATAGACACCATTCTCAAGAATGGCAAATTGACAGATTTAATTCAGCACTATCACTGAAAAACAAAGTATAAAAACCGAAAAACATGCCAGCACAATTGCTGACTACTGGCATGTTTATTTAGATCAGGCCTTAGGCAAGGTAACGCCGTGCTGCCCCTGATATTTACCGCCGCGATCCTTATAGGATGTTTCGCAAATCTCATCACTCTCAAAGAACAAGACCTGAGCACAACCTTCGCCTGCGTAAATCTTTGCTGGCAAGGGCGTCGTATTAGAGAATTCCAGCGTCACGTAGCCTTCCCATTCAGGCTCAAACGGCGTCACGTTCACAATGATGCCGCAACGGGCATAAGTCGACTTACCCAAACAAATCGTCAGCACACTGCGAGGAATACGGAAGTACTCCATGGTTCTGGCCAGCGCAAATGAATTTGGCGGAATGATGCAAACATCCCCTTTAAAATCCACAAAGGATTTTTCGTCAAAATTCTTAGGGTCAACAATTGTGCTGTTGATATTTGTAAAAATCTTAAACTCATCCGCACACCGAATATCGTAACCATATGAAGAGGTGCCATAGCTGACGATTTTCTCTTCACCTCGAGTACGAACCTGACCCGGCTCGAAAGGCTCGATCATGGCGTGCTCTTTCGCCATGCGGCGTATCCATTTATCTGATTTGATACTCATATTCTCTACCTTAGTGAAAGGTTTCTTCTTTGCTGAATCAGCAGAAGAGCCTTTGTTTGATTTTGGGTGAGATTTTACGCGAATTTGTTATGAAAATTCGATTTTTAACAGTACCGTGGATGTCAACAAGCCGTGAAGCTAAGGTAATTACACTCCACAAGCAGGCGCCGTTGTCATCTGAGATGCAACTTCTTTCGCATGTTCCACCTGAACCTCAACTGGCAGATGAATATTATTTTTTACCGCAGTCAGCTCGGCAAGGATAGAGATTGCTATTTCCGCGGGGGTTTTGCTGCCTATATATAGACCGATCGGTCCGTGTAGTTTTGCCAGCTCTGCGTCTGTTACGTCAAATTCTTTCAGCCGTTCGCGGCGTTTAGCGTTATTGGATCTGGATCCGATGGCACCGACATAAAACGCGTCTGACTTCAGTGCTTCCATTAAGGCGAGGTCGTCCAGTTTGGGATCATGGGTCAGCGCAACGACCGCGCTGCGGCTATCTAATTGCATTTCGATGACCAGATCATCCGGCATCGCATGAACAACTTGCACGCCATCGACTTGCCAACCTGTCCGGTATTCCTCGCGAGGATCACAAACCGTCACGTGGTAATCCATCCCTACGGCGATGCTGGCCAGAAAGCGCGACAATTGTCCTGCGCCAATGATGAGCAGGCGCCAGCGCGGACCATGTATGGTCGTAAGTGCAGTGGCGGAAACCTGCAAGCTCATACCAGAACTGGCCTGATCAAGCCGGACTTCTCCTGTTTGCAAATCGAGCCGGCGCGCAACGAGCTGATGCGCACTCAGGCGCTCCAATAACTCCGTAATCCGGCTTTGTGGGGATAAAGGCTCTAAAGCGAGCTGGATGGTTCCACCACAAGGCAGACCAAAACGGTGTGCCTCATCAGCGGTGATGCCATAAGTGACTATGTCAGGCAAGGTTCTTTGTATGCCTTCGTTTCTGACCCGCTCGATCAAATCGTCCTCAATACAACCGCCCGAGACTGATCCGACTACCTGTCCGTCTTCGCAGATGGCAAGCATTGCGCCTTCAGGGCGCGGGCTGGAGCCCCAGGTTTTAATCACTGTCACCAGCTGGCATTTCAGCCCTGCTTGTGTCCAGCGATCGCATGCTTTGAGGACTTCTAAATCGATGCTATCCATAATTACTCAAGCAGATACCGCAGTATTGATGCGGCTTTCAGACCAAAAAGGCGCTGTAAGCCGCATCAATACTACGTGGTTAAAGTTGGAAACTTCTAAAAATTCCAAATACGAAGTGGTCAGAAAAAACGCTCCCTGGAGTTTTACAGAGAGCGTTTTTACGACATCATCATGCCTTAGCGATTTTCTCCGGGGTCAGAGGCAAACTGCGCAAACGCTTGCCGGTCGCGGCGAATAAAGCGTTTGCTACGGCAGGTCCGATGAGTGCCGTTGCCGGCTCACCGATGCCGCCAGGTTTTTCGGTACTCTGAACCAGCGTGACATTGATCTTTGGCATTTCATTCATGCGCAAGACCGGATAGTTGTGAAAATTAGTTTGCTGAACCCGGCCATCAATCAGCGTAATATCACCATACAAAGCCGCAGTGAGACCAAACGCAATACTTGATTGAATCTGTGCCTCGACCGTATCCGGATTAACCATATGGCCAAGATCGGCAACAACAGTGACTTTATGCACTTTGATCTCGTTCGCTTTATTGACTGAGATCTCAGCAATTTGTGCCATATAGGTATCGTAGCCTTCCATCAGCGCGATGCCATGCTTGTGTCCGGCAGGCAAAGGTTTGCCCCAACCTGCCTTGGTAGCAGCCTGCTTCAGCACATTCGCGAAACGTGGCTGCTTATCGAGCAAGGACATGCGATAGCTGTATGGATCCTTACCGGCAGCCTTGGCCATCTCATCGACAAAACTCTCGTTCGGGAAAGCATTCAATGCATGACTTACCGAGCGCCAGTAGCCAACACGCAAACCCGCATCATGGATAAACATATCTTGCGTCATGTTCGGGATGTCATACGGTACGACAGAGGCTTCCGCCATGAAAGGGTCCAGCGTATCTTTCGGCAAACCAAAAGCGCGCTGCGTTACTGATTGCGACGTCAGTTCAAACTTCAGTCCAACCGGCTTACCACTCGCGTCCAGACCAGCTGATAAACGGTTTAAAGCCATAGGACGATAAAAATCATGGGTCGTATCATCTTCGCGAGTCCACAATAATTTGACCGGCTTGCCGACGGCTTTCGAAATTTGCGCTGCCTGCACGATAAAATCCAGCTCCAGACGACGACCAAAGCCGCCGCCAAGGAAAGTAGTTTTTAGCGTGATGTCCTCAGGCTTGATCGCCAGTGCAGCAGCCACGGCGCCTTGCGCACCTTGCTGGAATTGTGTCGGCCCGATCAGCAAACATTTACCATCTTTAAAATCCGCCGTAAAGTTCATCGGCTCCAGCGTGGCATGTGCGAGCAACGGTGAGCCGTATTCAGCCTGTACCATTTTTGCCGCACCTTTGATCGCAGCATCAACATCACCACCGGTCTTCTTGATATTGATTTTTTTACCGGTCGCCGCTGCCGCACGAATGCCGTCCATCATATTGGCATTATTGATTTTAGCGACGCTACCTTCATCCCATTGCACGACTAAAGTTTCACGTGCTTTTTTGGCTCGCCAGTAGCTGTTTGCAACCACCGCGACACCATCGGGAATTTGTACAACATCGATCACGCCAGGCATACTGCGTGCCTTGGTCGCATCAACACTTTTTACCGTGCCGCCAATCACCGGACATTGCTCTAGTGACGCATACACCATTCCTGGCAAGGTCACATCAATACCGTATTGGGTTTTGCCATTGACTTTGTTCGGTGTATCAAGACGTTTGGTCGCTTTGCCGATGATCTTAAAGTCTTTAGGATCTCTCAGAACGACATCCTTAGGCACCGGTAATTTAGAGGCGGCAGCGGCTAATTCACCGTAGCTGGCTTGCTTGCCATCCGGCCCCTTGACGATCCCGTTGGCGGTCGTCAATTTACTGGCATCGACACCCCATTTTTGGGCTGCCGCAGATACCAGCATCATGCGGACCTGAGCACCACCAATACGCAGTTTTTCCCAAGCATCACGAACGGAAGTCGAGCCGCCGGTGATCTGTGCGCCTAGCAATGCATTCACATACACCGCTTCTGGCGGAGCAATATCGACCTTGATTTTTTTCAGGTCAACGTCCAACTCTTCTGCGATCAGCATTGGCATGGATGTATAGACACCCTGCCCCATTTCAGATCGCGCAGAGATCAACGTAATCGTATTGTCGTCAGCAATATGTACCCAGGCATTTGGCGTGTACACCGTACCGGCGGCCTGAGCTTCACTCACGCCCACTGCGGCAGGTAAGCTGATTCCCATCATCAGTCCACCACCAGCCAGCACCGAAGTTTTAAGGAAATCGCGTCTTGTCGTTGTCATGGCGCGCTCCTTAAGCTGATTTGCGCATTTCGGCAGCGGCAGACTTAATCGCGGCACGAATACGGTTGTAGGTACCACAGCGGCAGATATTGCCACTCATGGCGTTATCGATATCAGTATCGCTAGGATTTATGTTCGCAGCGAGCAAGGCTGCGGCACTCATCAGTTGACCTGACTGACAGTAGCCGCATTGCGGCACATCATGCGCGATCCAGGCTTTTTGCAATACGTGCGAATTGTCGGCAGACAGCGATTCGACCGTAGCGATTTTTTTACCCGCAACCGCGGAAACAGGTGTCTGGCATGAGCGAATCGGTACTCCGTCAAGATGTACAGTACATGCACCGCACAATGCGGCACCGCAACCGAATTTGGTTCCGGTCAGACCAAGTTCATCACGAATCACCCAGAGCAGCGGCGTGTCCACCTCAGAATTTGACGATACTGACTTGCCATTGATATTAAAACCGATACTCATCTTTGTCTCCCTGATTGTATTTTGTGTCAATTTGACCCGTTTTTAGCACGGCACCGCTACGATTGATTTACGCTTTTACAACTATCTACAACGCAAACTGGATTTTTACTGAAACTACTTATCTCATATAGGCCGGAGAGCATAAAGCGGCCCGCTAACTTCCGTTTCCGCGAATTTCTTTTGCCCTTCAGCTACCCTTATCTATTCAGTCAGCATCGTTACTATTGCCTTGAAAGAACATGCCTTCGCATCCGATGAGAACAGCCCAAGACGCATTTTTCAACATAGAATTTTCTGATAAAAAGTAAAGAAGAAGACCCGTAAGATTTTTTATTCTCGCACGTTTTGCCTTTGTCTGACTGTGCGCAAAAAAAAACGTAAATTTATGTAAGAGTCTGACAGGAGTATAGCAACTCATCTAGCGAAAAATCTTCATCTATTCTGCGGAAAAACAGCGTGCCTGTCTGTGATGCCGGGTTCTGATAAGCATACGGAAAAACGCCATGTGACGAATGCTGACAAATACTGATGCTGGCCAGCATGTAACACCCGCTATGTCAGCAACTACCCTCGTCGATCAGGGCAAATCTCGGCGTCATCACGCCATCCAGATTGACCTCTTCAAAGAACACCTCTCGGTTACGCGTCCAGACACTGCCATTTTGAGAGCGATACACTACGACAGGTGTCAAATCCGCCTCATGAGTTGCCTCGCAGATGAACTCATACACACCGCCCTTGTAGTGCCGATAGCGCTTGACAGCAGGATTCGCGTTTGACTGGTTGGCAGATTCAGTTATTCCGGGAGATTTCAATACGGGATTTGCCGCGAGTTTTTTCAGATATGCCGGTACCTTGGCAGCAGTCAGTTTGTTAATTTCTTGCAGCAAGCGCGGATCAACGTGATGGATGCCATACTCCTGACGCAATTTTTCCGCGATACGCAGTAGCAGATACGCAGATACTTCGGCGTCCGCCTCTGCTCTGTGCGCTGCACCATGGAAGCGGATACCTAAATCCGATGCCAGTCGCCCCAGCGAATAACTACTCAATCCAGGAAATACCCGGCGCGATAATTTAACCGAGCAAACAACGCCGTCATAACTTGGCCACAATCCCAGACGATCACTTTCCGCCTGTAAAAATTTTTCATCGAAGCTGGCGTTGTGCGCTGCCAGGGTATCGCATCCGATGAACTCGACCAGCTCTGGAATGACCTCCGATGCAGGCGGCGCTCTGTTGACCATCGATTGTGTGATGCCGGTTAATTCTGTAATAAACGGGGAGATACGGATATTGCAATTGACGAGCGAGACGTAACGGTCAACGATCTGGTCGCCCATGATACGTAATGCAGCGACTTCAGTGACTCGCCCGCCTTGTTCGGGACTCATGCCGGAGGTTTCAAAATCCAGCATGACGATCGGTTTTTCAAACATTTTTTACCTGTTTTCGGGAACTAATTTTTTGCTCTGGACTCCATCTTTTAAGATAAAAATCTGTGTAAGATGCATGAGCTGATTCGCTCATTGTAAACCGCGTCATGATTCGCGTGATTCTGATTGTGCTGGGACAGTCGGTAAGCAATCGGTGAATAATCGTTGGCGACACCACAAATCACACTCAATCGCCAGTGCAAACATGCTGCACAATATACCTAAAAAAATAATCCATCAGGCGTCAGGCAATCGCCTGATCAGCATGTGCAGTACGTCCACAAGATGCGATGCAACGAAAAAAATGATAGAAAACTTGCTCGACAAATTCACGCTACACCCTAAAGATCTGCTGCGCGACCTTGTCTATCGTCGCCTCTGGACATCGATTCTGATCAACTCATTTGGGGCACAAGTCACCATGCTCGCACTGCCGTTGACAGCCGCCGTGCTGATGCATGCAAGCCCTACACAAATGGGCATCCTGACTTTCATGGAAACACTGCCCTTCGTCATCCTGTCACTGCCATCGGGTGTCTGGCTGGATCGGGTACGCAAGTTGCCAGTGTACTTTGTCGGCGAAACCTTGCTGGCGATTGCCGTTGCCAGCGTTCCTCTGGTCTGGTGGCTAGGCTCGCTGACAATGGTCTGGTTGTATATGGTCGGCTTCGTCATCGGAGCAGTCAATACGACTGCGGGCACAGCGGCGCAGATTGTACTGACACAGATCGTCCCTAGAGAACGCCTGATCGAGGCGTATGCAAAAAATGCGCTAGCGACCTCAGGAGCGGAGGTCGCGGGCCCTGCCGCCGCTGGCGGACTGATCAATCTAATGGGTGCGCCATTGGCTTTATTAACTGACGCCCTTTTATTATTGAGTTCAGCCGGTATTTTGCGTGGCATTAACGTGAACGAAATCCGTCCGGTCAGAGCAGACGCACATTTTTGGCGCGATCTGAAAGCCGGCGTCAGTTTTGTTTCCAACAAACGACTCCTGATTGCACTGGCACTGACAGTTGGCGGCTGGCAGCTTTGCTACAACGCAGCGCTGGTGGTGCAAATTCTGTTCGCCACACGGCTATTGGGATTATCCGAACAAGCGGTGGGTCTGAGTTATATGGGCATGGGCATAGGCACAGTGATCGCCAGTATTTATGGCAACCGGATTAGCCGCAGCATGGGTCCCGGCCCCTGCATGGTAATAGGAATCGCGATCTGCGGCGTGGGCTGGTCTTTGCTCGCCATTGCGCCACTGAATCATTGGGGCATCGCCGCATTTGGTTTTATGCTGATTTGTTTCTCGATCGGCGGCGTCCTGATTTTTATTAATTTTCTGGCTCTGCGTCAGGCGGTGACACCGGAACCGATGCTGGGGCGCATGACATCGACGATGCGCTGGCTGATTTTACTGCCTGCTGGTCCTGGTGCACTGATCGGCGGCTGGATGGGCGAGCACCTAGGATTGCGATATTCACTGGGATTTGCAGGGATCAGTGCATTGATCCTGACAGTCCTGGCATGGCGCAATCCCATCATCCGTGGCATCACGGTGTTGCCAAATTTAAACAGGCAAGGCGCCTAAACCCCTGTCTGCGCCTCGTTCTCCGCTGCGCCCATTGCGCCGCGTGAGGAATTCACCGCATAATGCCCGATTAGCAAACAATCTACGCTCACAAGCAATGACTATTGCTGACTACGACCTCATCACGGCCAGCGGCACACAATGCTGCCAGCTTACTTTTGACTAAACACAAGGTACAACAAATGCCAAAAGAATTGTCATCAACCGCTTCGAAGCCCGCATTCAAGCCCTATATTCCCGCTTCGGCCAATCTCCCGGAACTGAGCATCCGTGCTCTGTTAATGGGCGTCATACTCGGCATGATCTTCGGTGCATCGTCGCTGTATCTGGTATTGAAAGTCGGCTTGACAGTCAGTGCATCTATTCCGGTTGCGGTGATCGCGATTACGCTGTTCCGCCTGACACAAAAACTCGGGGGTAAAGACTCCACGATTCTTGAAAACAATATTACACAGACCGCTGGCTCTGCTGGTGAGTCGATTGCGTTTGGTCTTGGCGTGACCATGCCAGCGATCCTGATTCTGGGTTTTGATTTGGAAATCTGGCGCGTCATGCTGGTAGGTGTACTCGGTGGTTTACTCGGCATCTTGTTGATGATCCCTATGCGTCGCGCCCTGATTGTGGAACAGCACGGCATATTGAAATACCCGGAAGGCACTGCCTGCGCCGAAGTCTTAAAAGCCGCCGCAGACCAGAGTTCACGCGAAGCCGCCGGTGAAGCAAATAACCCTAACGCCCATGCAGAAGCAGCAAAACGCGCCAAAATCATTTTCGGTGGTTTTGCCGTTGGCCTGATCTACAAAATCGCCAACGTCGCCCTGCGCGGCTGGAAAGATACGCCAGAAGCGACGTTTGGTGCACCTCTCAAAGCCGGTTCCATCGGCGCTGAAATCTCTCCTGAGTTGCTGGGTGTAGGCTACGTCATTGGACCACGCATCGCGGCCACGATGGCTGCCGGCGGTGTGATGTCTTATCTGTTACTAATCCCGATGATCAAATTTTTCGGCGATGCGCTGAGTGTGCCGGTCAGTCCAGGCACCAAACTCATCAGCGAGATGAGCCCTGGTAATATCCGCAGTGCCTACATTCTTTACATCGGCGCTGGTGCTGTGGCTGCTGGCGGCCTGATCAGCCTATTGCGTGCGATGCCAACGATCTGGCGCAGCCTGACCGCAGGCTTGTCTGGCATGCGTAATACCGCCAATACAGTGCAATCTACTTTGCGTACAGATAAAGACATTCCGATGAAGTGGGTCGTTATCGGTGCGCTGGCAATTATCGCCATCATCACGGCAGCAACGCCATTGCACATGAATTTCCTCGGTGCGATCCTGATTCTGGTATTTGGCTTTCTGTTCGCGACTGTGTCCTCCCGCCTCACTGGAGAAATCGGCTCATCCTCCAATCCTATTTCTGGCATGACTGTCGCCACTCTGCTATTCACCTGTCTGATTTTCCTGATCATGGGCTGGACTGGCGGTCAGTACTACGTAACCGCCTTATCGGTCGGTGCGATTGTCTGTATCGCTTCCAGTAACGCTGGCTCTACCTCCCAAGATTTGAAAACCGGTTATCTGGTCGGTGCCACACCACGTCTGCAACAGTTCGCGATTCTGGCTGGCGCGCTCACATCGGCCCTGATTCTCGGCCCGATCCTGTTGAAGCTGAACGAGAGCGCAACGACGTTCGTACCTGCCGCGCAGGTTGCACCTGACCTGACCACAGACGCCAACAAACTCAGCAGCACCATGCAACTCAGCGGTCCGCAAGCCGATAGCGACAAAGCCACCTATAAAGTCTGGCAAAAGAGCGATACCGTCGGCGGTCCTGCAGGGAAATATCTGGTCGATCAGACTGGCAAAGTCGTCTACATGGTGGATCCGGGCATCAACGGCACTTACACAGATTTGCCAGATGGAACCAAGGTCAAAAAATTTGACGCACCGAAAGCGGTCTTGATGTCCTATATCATCAAAGGGATTCTGGATCAGCAATTGCCTTGGACACTGGTCATCTTCGGCGTGATGATTGCCATCATCCTGGAAATGGCCGGCATTCCTTCACTGGCATTCGCCGTCGGTGTCTATCTGCCGCTGTCCTCTTCAGCACCATTGTTTGTCGGCGGTATGATCCGCTGGCTAGTCGACCGCCGCAATAACAAACTCGAACATAACAAGAACCTGACGGAAGAAGAAAAACAAGCCGCTGGCGACAGCAGCTCCGGCGTATTGCTGTCATCCGGCTATATTGCCGGTGGCGCACTGGCGGGCATTGTCATCGCTTTCAGCGCCGGTATTCTGACGAATTTCGACAAGTCACTGAATGACTGGGCAACAGTGAACAATCCATTCTTCGAAGGCATCAACGCCAACGCGCTATCGATGATCCCGTATGCCTTAATCGTCTTGCTGCTCTACTACGTGGCACGTGAAAAGAAACCGGCTTAAAACAGATATCACGATCCAGTCGTCAAACAGAGATTCACTGGATTCTTTGTATGATCGGAATAAAAAAAGCGTAAACTAAAAAAGAGCTTAAACGTCTACCGCGTTTAAGCTCTTTTTTTCTGATGGCGGATTATTGACTCCGGTTTTATCTATATCAGGACTTACACAAAAAATACAAATTGCTTGTCACCTTAGATATTGGATCCGCAGATTGGATGCGGCCCCCAAAGGCTTTTTGTGCCAACAGGTGCATTCTGCTTACGAATTCATTTTGTATCGATACTCGCTGAAAGACAGTGCTCCTGCTTTTCTGATTGTCTTTCTCTGTGCCTAAGTATCTCCGTGGTGAGAGGTTGTCGTTTTTGTTTTCGTTTTCGTTTTTGTTTTTGTATCAGTCCCAGATTTATTCTGAGAAAGTCATCATGACCAAAGCCAAAGCATCTCCTGCACACATCCTGGTGACCGGGTTTGAGCCCTTTGAGCATCAGACGATTAATCCCTCGTGGGAAGTTGCACGTGCCTTGGATGGCTGGCAATGTAACGGTTTGACTGTCATAGCGCGCCAGCTCCCCTGCGTATTTCATGAGGCAATCAGCGATCTGCAACAGGCGATAGACGATATTGCCCCCACAATCGTTATCTGTCTTGGACAGGCAGGCGGCAGGCCGGACATCTCACCTGAGCGGGTCGCAATCAATGTTGATGACGCCCGGATCCCTGACAATGCAGGCCAACAACCGATTGATCACGTCATCATTGCCGGGGCACCGGATGCCTATTTTTCTACCCTGCCGATCAAAGCAATCGTGCGCCAGATGAATGATGCTGGTATTGCCGCCTCGGTCTCCAACACCGCAGGCACGTTTGTCTGCAACCATGTCTTCTTCGGACTGATGCATATCATTGGGCAGAAAAACCGCCCATCCAGAGCAGCAAAAAAACGAGCTCCGGTACGCGGTGGCTTCATCCACCTTCCCTACTTATCGACGCAAATTACGGCCAGCACGACTACACTGGGTATAGCTAGCATGCCCAGCATGTCCCTGGACGCGATGATCAAAGGCATACAGACAGCCATCCAGACCACACTCGACATCAAAACCGACCTTGTTGAAACAGGTGGCCAGCTCCACTAACTGCCGGATAATGAACCTAGTCAAGGTACAAATCCCGCAAGAGGCAGCTAAAACCCACTAAAACAGAGTTACCCGGCAAAAATGGTATGATGTAGGGTTATTTACCAGAGGTGATTCATTGTGTCCTGCGGGACATACTGGCACCCACCCCACCCAACACGAGATTGCATGAAAGATTACTATTTTGTTCTTGGGATCGCGACTACCGCGACACTAGCCGAGGTAAAAAAAGCTTTCCGTCAAAAGGCCGCTGAGTTCCATCCGGACCGCAACAGCTCAGCCCTGGCGCCACAAAAATTCCACGAATGCAAAGAAGCCTACGACGTCTTATCCGATGAAGCAGCACGCACTGCTTATGATGAAAACCGTCGTCGTAATTTGCTCGATGATCCGCTGGAAACTGCCAGCGAAATCTGGAAAAATTATTTATCAGGAGTATTGCAGTGAAGCTTTCCCAGTATTTTCAAGAACTTCAGTCAGTGTATGACGCCGAGCTGGAAGATTTAACCAGTGATTCCGAAGGTAAGGATATTTTGCGGCACCGGCTGAAAGAAAAACGCGAACAAGTACCGTTTTTATTACCGATGATGAAGAGCAATCCCGAGATGGTCGCGGTCGCCTTTCACGATGCATTTAAATATCTCAATCCTTTAAAAATCGAATTATTGCTTTCCAAGCCCCTGCAACAACTGATGCCCTGGGCTGAGCTATCCAAGCATTTGCGCTTAGAGGCATGGGCAGAGAGCTTGAGCAAAACTGTACTGCAACATGCCGATGGCGAACAATTTATGGTGATTGCTGCCGCGCTTGAGTACCTGAACAAGAGCAAATTATCACGTGCAAGCAGCCCGTCCGTAGCAGATGATGATCAGGATGAAGAGTCCGAGCATGAAGACGATGGCGTGCATGACGTACACGGTGTACGCAATGACATGGATGACGGCGACAGCGAAGACGGCTACGACCTAGAAGAAGCAGGTGCAGACTTTTTGGCAGAACAAGGCTTTGACCGTAAGGACTAATGAAGATGGACAATACAAAAATGCATTACCCGGCACTGATAGAAGCACAAAATCTGGTCAAAGTCGGCGATATCGTCGGTGCAGAATCAGCACTGGCGACACTCGCAGAAACCGAAGGCGACAAAGCCCTGGTTGCTGCACTGGATGAATTTCCGGCCAAAGATTTGCTGGCGATTATTCGCGAATACGATGCATCGAAAGAATCGCTGGTAAATCTGTTGGTGACACCAGAACAGTTCGCCCAGGCCGTCGTGCTGGAACGTCGTTATGGCGACCAGACGCATGAACAATTGCGCAGCATGGTCAACTCCGTGATCTTTCGCGAAGGTGGCGATCCGGCAGAATTTTTGTACGAGATTGCCGAAGTCGACGGCGGCTACGATGCGCTGGTTGATTACCTCTATGATCGGGTGGAAATGGTCGAGCATTTTTATCGCTATGCGACATTCGACCTATTCCATTACGGTGACGATGCCAAGGTCCAGGCGATTGACGACGATCTGATGAATCTTAGCCGCGATGAAGAACCACGCGGCGCCTCATCAGACATGGCAAATCTGGTCGATCACGACTGGATGGAAGTCACCTATCTGCTGCGCTATGAATTGCCAGAAATTTTCCGCGAAGTGATGATGAAGCTGCGCGCCCGCTACAAAGCCAGCCTGCAATTCGCTGCGGCCGAACTGGCCGAGGAGGATGAAGATGACGAACAGGACAAGCCAAACAATGATGACGGCGATGACAAGGATGATGACGAAGAGTCTGCGCTTTAACCGGTAGCTGCGCACGATTCAGGCATGTTCATTCTCTCAATTTAATCGAAATCTATGTCAGACAATTCATTTCAAGTCGCCACCGTAGACAATCGCCCTTTTTTTGAAAGCGCGTTGCGCTACGGCGTGCAGCAAGGCCACATCACAACCGAAAAAATCACTGCAATCGAAAATGAAGCCCCCAAAGGCATGGTACAAATCGCTGAAGCCTTTGGCAGTAAATATCTACGGCCAGAAATCGACATGGCGCAAAAACGTATCGTCAATCTGGTCAGCCTGTACCTGAAGCAAACCACGCAAAGTGACCTTGCTCTGGCGGCTAAGATGATCGCTGGCAATACCTTTTTGACCCTGTCACGCGGCGGCTCAGGCTTACTCAAAGCGCTGTTCGCAATGCCGGAATATGCGCTGCTCGGCAGAGAAGAAAAAGGTCGTGTTGAAGATTTTCTGGATATCTGGTCACGCAAAGACGGTGATGCCGACTACCTGAATGTACTCGCACAACGTCAGGCGAATGCGGTTGAGATCGCTGCGGCGTACTGGTTTGGCGATCAGTTAGATGTCTCACGCTCCTCATTGCAAGAGCAAGATGCGGATGCCGGCTCGGTAATCCGGACCGCCATGCTGCTACGCATTCTGGGTAAATCTGACGAAACCTTAGTCAATCAGGTCGAGTTTGCCAAGTTGGTTGATGCGGTGCGTAAAAAAGGAAAAATCAGCAAACGAAGCAAAGACTCTCTCGACACCATACCAGACGACTATCAAGCCATCGCCGAGCGGATTTCGCAAGAAATTCAAACTCACGACTTACCCAAAATCCTAAATACCGCCCTGCCTCTGGATATGGTCGTGTTTGAACTCAAGGACCGTTATTTCATCCGCGATTACGAGATGGAAGATACGTCCGAATATGATGCGCTGGTGTCGAAAGAATGGACAAAGCTCACTAAAGGCAAGACTGATGTCTACGCCCTGCTCACCCTGTTTTTTTGCATCGCTGCAGGTGGCACACCAAAGACCGTCATCACGGAAGCCAACGCCAGAACGCTGGTCAAAAAAGTTCGCAAAGATGGCTTCCATCCCGACCTCGCCATCGACTTCATCAACAATGCAGCACCGCATGAAAAGCAAGAGAGTCTGCTAGAAGAATGGGCTGATTTCGTACAAGAAGCCGACACTTATCTGCTCGACGATTGGGACAACACCTTCAGCGGTGCGCTGCGCTTTCTAGACAAGCATTGCGATATTGAAAAGTCGAAGAAATAGGTAATTTCTGTATCTTCACATATTGAAATATTTACATATTCAAACAGCACCCCGCAATGTCTGTGCGGCTTTCAGAGTCTTTTTTGGCCTAAGAGGCGCATAAATATTGCGTAGTCTTTTCGGAAATTTCTAAAAAACTCCCATTAAAAATTACACCCATTGGGCCTACGCAAAAACAAAGAGCTCTCACCAAAGAGACACTGAAGCACTGAGGCACTGAGGCGCAGAGAATAGACAGGAGTATGCCATTCCATCGAGTATCGCCCTCAGAGTTTTCAGAAGCTCTCTATGAAAAATTTCTAAAAACCCTGTCTGCAGAGAGCCAATTCTCTGATGTAGCGCAAGTTCGACTGAATTGATTATTTTGGATTCAGCGTCAACACATTGTCACTGCCACCGGCACCAAATACCAATTCTTTCACATGCGATAACTGATCGCGGACTTGAGCGGCTTTTTCGAATTCGAGATTTCTGGCGTGGTCGAGCATAAGTTTTTCGAGACGTTTAATTTCACGGCTGATTTGTTTTTCGCTCATAACTTCGTAGCGCGCATGCTCCTGAGCGACCTCAAGTTCCTGCTTGGCTTCTTGCGGATTGTAGACCCCATCAATCAACTCTTTGATCTGCTTTTTGATACCGACTGGAGTGATGTTATTTGCCAGGTTAAAGGCAACCTGCTTGGTGCGGCGACGTTCTGTTTCATCCATCGCCCTGCGCATGGAATCGGTGATCTTATCGCCATACAATATTGCCATACCGTTCAGGTTACGCGCAGCGCGACCGATGGTCTGAATCAGGCTGCGCTCTGAACGCAGAAAACCTTCCTTATCTGCGTCGAGGATAGCGACCAGCGAAACTTCAGGAATATCCAAACCCTCACGCAGCAAGTTAATACCGACCAGCACATCAAATGTTCCTAGACGCAGATCACGGATAATTTCAACCCGCTCCACCGTATCGATATCACTATGTAGGTAACGAACCTTGACACCGTTATCACTCAAAAAATCCGTAAGTTGTTCCGACATACGTTTGGTCAATGTCGTGACCAGAACGCGTTCATTCTTACTGACTCGCAGCGTGATCTCGTTCATCAGATCATCTACCTGTGTCAAGGCGGGACGTACCTCGATCAGTGGATCTACCAGCCCGGTTGGCCGCACGACCTGTTCAACCACCTGATCCGCATGTTGCTTTTCATATTCAGCCGGCGTCGCCGAGACGAACACAGTCTGGCGCATCTTGCTCTCGAACTCGGCAAACTTCAGCGGCCGGTTGTCGAGTGCGGACGGCAGGCGAAAACCATAATCAACCAGATTAGTTTTACGCGCTCTGTCGCCGTTGTACATACCGTTAAGCTGTCCTGTCAGCACATGCGATTCGTCCAGAAACATCAGTGCGTCAGCAGGTAAATAATCAACCAGCGTCGGCGGCGGATCACCGGGTTTGGCGCCGCTAAGATGGCGCGAATAATTTTCAATCCCTTTAGTGAAACCAATCTCCGCCATCATCTCCAGATCGAAGCGGGTACGTTGTTCGATACGTTGTTCTTCAATGAGTTTATTCTCTTTGCGGAAAAATTCGAGGCGCTCGCGCAGCTCTTCTTTAATCGTTTCTACCGCACGCAATACGGTCTCACGCGGCGTCACGTAGTGTGATCCGGGATAGACGGTAAAGCGAGGAATTTTTTGTTTCACGCGGCCTGTCAGCGGATCAAACAATTGTAGATTTTCAATCTCATCGTCAAACATCTCAACGCGCACGGCAAGCTCGGCATGCTCCGCGGGAAAGATGTCGATGGTATCGCCACGAACCCGGAACGTGCCGCGTCCAAAATCGATTTCGTTACGGGTGTATTGCATCTGGATCAGGCGGGCAATCACTTCACGTTGACTGACCTTGTCCTTGGCACGTAAGGTCAGGATCATCTTGTGGTACTCGTTAGGATTACCGATACCGTAAATGGCTGAAACAGTCGCAACGATAATCACGTCGCGTCGCTCCATCAGCGATTTGGTGCAGGACAAACGCATCTGCTCAATGTGTTCATTGATCGCCGAATCTTTTTCGATAAATAAATCGCGCTGCGGTACATAGGCTTCCGGCTGGTAATAGTCGTAGTAGCTAACAAAATATTCCACCGCATTACGCGGGAAAAATTCGCGGAACTCACTGTATAGCTGAGCGGCCAATGTTTTGTTCGGCGCAAAGATAATCGCCGGACGACCGCTGCGCGCAATAACATTGGCCATCGTGTAGGTCTTCCCAGACCCGGTTACACCAAGTAAGGTCTGAAAAAACAAACCGTCATTAACGCCCTCAACCAGCTTCGCGATAGCAGTCGGTTGATCCCCCGCAGGCGGGAATGGTTGATATAACTGAAACGGCGAGTCGGGGAAGCTCACAAACTTCGCTTCGTCCAGCATAGTGGCGTTGCTATTATTTTCAGCAGAAATTGTCGATGCTACAGCCATGAGGCGCTTACCTTTGTTAGAATGGATAGTTGAAATTTAAGGCATTACCAGATTGTTACCAATTGGCATTATTCCAACCTCACTGTCAGAAAATTGACGGCTAATTTTTCATATTATCACGATGAACGCTCCTGTTTCTTCCTCCCTGTTCTCTGCCATCGAAATGGCGCCACGCGACCCGATATTAGGCATCACCGAAGGCTTTAACGCAGATAAAAATCCTGCAAAAGTTAATCTCGGCGTCGGCGTCTACTACGATGACAACGGCAAAGTACCACTGCTGGAATGTGTCAAAAAAGCAGAAGCTATTCTGATGGAAAAATATGCACCACGCACTTATTTGCCGATCGAAGGTCTGGCCGCATACGATAAAGCCGTACAAGAACTGGTATTCGGTGCTGATAGCGCCGTTGTTACAGAAAAACGCGCGATCACGGCGCAGGCAATTGGCGGCACAGGCGCATTGAAACTCGGTGCAGATTTTTTAAAACGCTTCGCACCTGATGCGCAGGTCTGGATCAGCGACCCAAGTTGGGAAAATCATCGCGCTTTGTTTGAGTCTGCAGGTTTCGTAGTGAATGCTTATCCGTACTACGATGCAGTCACCAAAGGCGTTAATTTTGACGGCATGCTGGGCGCACTCAAAACTATGGTGGAAGGCTCTATCGTGTTATTGCACGCTTGCTGCCATAACCCGACCGGTGCCGACCTGAACGACGATCAATGGACAAAAGTGATCCAGGTAGTCACTGAGCGCAAGCTGGTGCCGTTTCTGGATATGGCCTATCAAGGCTTTGGCGACGGCATCGAGTCCGATGGCAAAGTCGTACGCCGCTTCGCTGAAGCAGGTGGTGCGCTATTCGTCTCCAACTCATTCTCTAAATCTTTCTCCCTGTATGGCGAGCGCGTCGGTGCTTTGAGCATCGCCGCCTCCAGTGCTGAAGAAGCAGCACGCATCATGTCGCAACTCAAACGCGTCATTCGCACCAACTACTCGAATCCGCCAACCCACGGCGGGCAAGTCGTCGCAACGGTGTTAGCAACACCCGAACTGCGTCAGATGTGGGAAGAGGAACTGGCAGGGATGCGCGTGCGCATCCGCGAAATGCGAACGGCATTTGTTGCAAAACTGAAAGCCCAAGCACCTGCTCACAATTTTGATTTTGTCACGCAACAGCGCGGCATGTTCTCCTACTCAGGCCTGACGAAGGAACAAGTAGAAAAACTGCGCGACAACAACTCCATCTACGCTGTAGACACCGGCCGCATCTGTGTTGCCGCACTCAACAACCGCAATATTGACGCGGTCATTGGCGCGATTGCCAAAGTGCTTTAAGTAGTCATCAGTAACCGGTATGAGAGTGAAGTAAGAGGTCGCTTTCATGCCGGATATCGCGAGCTTAGGCATTTGCCAATAGAAAAATTTTGACAGCTCGGGCAAAAGCGCATATAATCTTTGTCTCTGTTCCCTGATAGCTCAGTTGGTAGAGCGACGGACTGTTAATCCGCAGGTCCCTGGTTCGAGTCCAGGTCGGGGAGCCACAGAATTTGAAGTACGCAGCATCAGCTGCAAAAATAGTTTAACGAAGATCATCATTTCTTCTATTCCCTGATAGCTCAGTTGGTAGAGCGACGGACTGTTAATCCGCAGGTCCCTGGTTCGAGTCCAGGTCGGGGAGCCAAAATATAAAGGTCTGACTAATTTCTTAGTCAGACCTTTTTCTTTACGGCGACAACATTAGTCAATGCCAGCGTCATGTTCAAAATAAAAAGAGTGTCAATTGCGGGCGTCACTCTTTTTACCGATAAGGCAAAATCATACAAACATTATTAATTTGGCTTAACGAACCTCAGGGTGAAGCGATCACTCTCCCCTATTGCCGCATATTTCTCTTTATCCTTCAAACCTTCGGCATAAGTTGGAGGTAAAGTCCAGACACCTTTCGGATAATCGCTACCATCTTTAGGATTCGCATTGATGTCACTTTTTGCCAGCAATTTAAATCCAGCTTGCTGAGCCAGCGTAATGACATAATCCTCAGGCAGATAGCCCGAATCGATGAGTTTAGCATCGAGTACTTTACCGGCTTTAGCACGATGGTCAACAACGCCAAGCACACCGCCCGGCTTCAACACATCGAACATAGCTTTAAAGATGATCGCCTCATTGTGATCAGCGACCCAATTGTGTACGTTACGGAAAGTCAATACAAAGTCTGCCGAGTTTACAGCCCCAAACCGCGGCGCAGATGGATCAAAGCTAATAGTTTGAACTTTGCTATAACGCTCTGGATCTGCTGAAAACTTCTTCTCCTGAGTCGCTTTAACACGGTTGTAATACGTCATCGTACTAGCCGGCGCTTTTTCACTAGCCGCGTTAGCTGCAATGTACTGGCCTCGATCTTTCAGATATGGCGCAAGAATTTCACCATACCAGGCAGCGCCACCGGGCGTGATTTCTATGACCCGCGCATCTGCTTTAACACCGAAAAATTCCAGCGTTTGTTTTGGATGACGAAATGGATCGCGGGCACGATTCTCATCCGAACGCCAATTGCCGTTAATCACTTTATCTAAACTATCTGCCTCAGCCGCCAACACGCTTGAATGATGGAATGTGGCGAACATGACCGAACCCAAAATGATCAAACGACGTAATTTTTGTATTGATTGAGATTTCATTGTATTCATTGATTCGCTCCAAATCTTTATAGACTGTGTCGATGCGCGTTTGTTCAATTAATTATTGCAATTCCAGAAAGTGAATAGCAACGAAATACATCATACGACAGATCAGGAATTCACATCTGTGCACCTGCAACCATGAAGGCGGATGAGGCTGAATGGGTGGGGTAAAAAGCACGATGTATGGCAACGCCATTACAGCAAGCAACTGGAAAAGGCTATATGCCGTTCAGTTCAACAAGCGAATAGTCATTCTCAAAGTAGCTCCTCCAATGCCCTTAACGTGAATATATCGTTCAATGGGCATATCGACGGAACTTAGCGGGTAAAAATAAAAAAGCGATGATTGAGTCAACAATCGTCGCTTTTTTGCGCTGAAGATTATCCCGCATGATATCAATAAGATGCTGGGTACATTAGCGCTTCAGCAAGTTCAATACAGCGTTCAATTCATTACGAATCCGCAAAAAATTAATCGGCGCTACTTCGATATCAGAAACTTCGTCGATGACTGCTGCA
Organism: Undibacterium sp. Xuan67W; assembly: GCF_049340165.1. Lineage (NCBI taxonomy): Bacteria > Pseudomonadati > Pseudomonadota > Betaproteobacteria > Burkholderiales > Oxalobacteraceae > Undibacterium > Undibacterium sp. Xuan67W. The sequence goes on along the minus strand of NZ_JBMPPN010000010.1, from coordinate 64,065 downwards.
TGCATATTTAACTTATTACGTGCGCCATTAATCGTAAAACCTTGCTCATATAAAAGCTCCCGAATGCGACGTATCAATAACACTTCGTGATGTTGATAATAACGACGGTTACCACGTCGCTTCACAGGTTTTAGTTGAGTGAATTCTTGCTCCCAATAGCGCAGTACGTGCGGCTTGACGCCACACAACTCACTCACCTCACCAATCGTGAAGTAACGTTTCGCAGGGATGGGAGGCAACACAAACGCGTCTAACTTGATTTCACTCATAAGGGAATTCAGGCTGCATGTGCAAGAGGTTGATTACCAACAGAATCGACCATACCTTTGAGTTTTTGGCTCGCATGGAAAGTCACTACACGACGTGCGGTAATAGGAATTTCTTCGCCAGTTTTAGGATTACGACCGGGGCGCTGAGGCTTATCACGCAACTGAAAATTACCAAAGCCAGATAACTTGACCGCCTCACCTCGCTCCAGCGCATCACGAATTTCGTCAAAGAAGGTTTCCACCATATCTTTGGCTTCGCGCTTGTTCAAGCCGACTTGTTCAAACAAAAGCTCTGCCAGCTCAGCCTTAGTCAGAGTTGGCAGCTCTTTTTCCGCTTGTGAGCGCGCTTTGGCTTCTCGCATCGCCCGATTCAAATCTGCATCAAGAACCGATTGCAGTTCTGCGGAAGTCAGGTCATTCATTATATTTGTATCCTACTTACTGAAAACATACCCAATCATTTTAAGCTTCTATGCAAAATATGATCATGATAATTTTTATTTATTTAACTGAACTACACCAAATTGTTAACGTAATTTAGCGAAGAATTTAGCAGCTACAACAGCAAGCAAAGCGGCCATTGCTGCCTCAACTTTATCGTCTTGTAACGTACTTTGAGTATCTTGCAAGCTAAAGCGGAAAGCAAGACTTTTTTCGTCAGACTCCAATCCCTTACCACGATATTCATCAAATAAAACAACGGCTTGCAAGATTTTACATGTTTCGTTATTTGCCGCCTCATGATGAAATACATCCATCAAATCTTGCACTGATACTGAATGTTTTACCTGCAATGCCATATCGCGTGTCACCATCTGGAATTTTGAAATTTCCTTATAAACAGGTAACTGAATCGTTTGCAAAGCGTTGGTACTGATTTCAAAAACGACAGGTGCTAGAGGCAAGTCGTATTTCTGCTGCAGACGCGGATGCAACTCACCGATCATGCCGACGAATTGGCCTTCACATTCAATACTCGCTGAGCGTCCGGGATGCAAAGCGACATGTTCGGTTTTAGAAAAACGCAAAACTTTAGGCGCAAACAGCGCTTCCAAATCAGCCTTAACATCAAAGAAATCAACATTACGAGTTGCCTGCCCCCATTGCTCATCTGCGACAGGGCCATATGCTAAGGCAGCGATACGCTTAGGCTGATCATAACCAGCAACGGTCAAGGGACCATCAGGGATCGACGCATCGCGCAGATACACCGCACCAATTTCAAAAATACGAATACGGTTGAGTTTGCGATTCAGATTGTAACGAGCGTTCGCAACCAGACTACCGATCAAGCTCGATCGCATGACGCTCATCTGACTTGCAATTGGATTCAGTAATTTAACCGGAGCATCGTTGCCGGCAAAATCCTTTTCCCATGCGGCCTCAACAAAACTGTAATTGACTACTTCCTGATAATCGAGATCCGCAATTTGACGGCGTAAAGTAAATAAGGAACGATGATTTTCCGGCGCAATCAACATCGCATTAGCGGCAACTGGTGGCCGGGTCGGAATATTCTCAAAGCCATAAACGCGCGCGACCTCTTCAATCAGATCTTCTTCAATCTCGATATCGAAACGATAGCTAGGTGGCGTCACCAAAAACTCTCCCGATGTCTGGGTAAAGACTAATCCAAGGCGAGTAAAAATATCGGCAATTTGTGCGTCATCCAGTGCTACGCCAATGATCTTTACGGCACGCGCAGTACGTAAACGCACAGCAGGACGCTGAGGTAAATTGACGATCTGGTCATCCACTGGCCCCACTTTCACCTGGGAAGATCCACCGCAGATTTCGACGATCAAAGCGGTAATGCGTTCGATATGCTCGACGGTCGTCGCATAATCGACACCTCGCTCAAAGCGATGTGCCGCATCGGTAGAGAAATTATATTTACGGGCCCGGCCTTGTATTGACTGAGGCCACCAGAACGCCGCTTCGAGATAAATATTTTGCGTATCCAGACTCACAGCGGTTAAGTCGCCACCCATGATACCGGCCAACGATTCGATCTCTTTATCGTCAGAAATGACGCCAACCCACTCATCAACACTGACGGTATTACCATTCAATAGTTTAAGAGATTCACCGGCTTTGCCCCACCGAACGTCCAGGTCACCATGAATCTTATCAAGGTCAAACACATGGGTTGGACGCCCTAGCTCCAGCATCACATAATTAGAAATATCGACCAATGCCGAAATCGGGCGCTGACCGCTTCGCTCCAGACGTTGTTTCATCCAATCAGGCGTCGACGCTTTTGCATTCACACCACGGATAACGCGACCACTGAACCGACCACATAAATCAGGTGCTGAGATTTTTACCTTAAGCGTTTCTTGCAAAGTTACAGCGACAGGATTAATTTCCGGCGTCACTAAAGTAGTGCCGGTCAGTGCGGACACTTCGCGTGCTACACCCAGAACAGATAAACAATCTGCTTTGTTAGGTGTCAGTTTAATGGTGAATTTCAGATCATTCAGCTGGTAATAATCACGGAAATTCTGACCGACCGGCGCATCGGCAGGCAAATCAAGCAGACCACCATGATCCTCAGATAATTTCAATTCACGTGCAGAGCACAGCATGCCTTGCGATTCCACACCACGCAATTTACCAACTTTGATTTCAAAAGGTTTGCCATCTGCACCCGGTGGCAAAATAGCACCTGCCATCGCACAAGGCACCTTCATGCCAACGCGAACGTTTGGCGCCCCACATACAATATTGAGCAAAGTCCCGGTACCGACATCGACCTGGCACACATTAAGGCGATCAGCATCCGGATGCTTGGCAATCTCGCGAACTTCGGCGACAACCACATGACTAAAAGGTGGCGCAACCGCCTCCACTTCCTCAACTTCCAATCCTGACATCGTCAGTAGGTGAGACAATTCATCCGAAGACATCTTCGGATCAACCATAGTGCGTAGCCAGTTTTCAGAAAATTGCATAATTTAGCCGTGTAGAAATTCGACGATGAGTACGATTTACGTACAATAAATTTGATCATTCAGGTGCAGCGCGTGCGGCACCACAGTCAACCGGGATTAGTTAAATTGCTTCAGGAATCGCAGATCACCTTCGTAAAACAAACGCAGATCGTTAATTCCATAACGCAGCATCGCCAGGCGCTCCAGGCCTGAACCGAAGGCGAAACCTATGTATTTTTCGGGATCCAATCCCATATTCCGGATCACCGCTGGATGCACTTGACCAGAGCCGGACACTTCCAACCAGCGCCCTTTCAACGGACCGCTGCCAAAAGCAATATCGATCTCTGCAGAAGGTTCTGTAAACGGGAAATAAGAAGGACGGAAGCGCACTTGCAAATCATCAGTCTCAAAAAAAGCTTTGACGAAATTCAGATACACACCTTTTAAGTCGGCAAAACTGATGTTCTCATCAATCCATAAACCTTCGACCTGATGAAACATAGGAGAATGTGTTGCATCGCTATCTACGCGATAAGTACGACCGGGCGCTATCACCTTGATCGGCGGCTGATTCATGCGTGCGTAGCGTACTTGCATAGGGCTGGTATGTGTGCGCAGCAGTAGTGGCTTACCGGCGCTATCGTTACCTTCGACATAAAAAGTGTCCTGCATTGAGCGCGCAGGATGATTCTCAGGACTGTTCAATGCAGTGAAATTAGTCCAGTCATTTTCGATTTCAGGACCATCGGCCACATCAAAACCAATTGAGCGAAAAATCTCCTCGACTCTATGCCAGGTGCGCATGACTGGATGAATACCCCCCATGCCACGACCGCGCCCAGGCAAGCTCACATCAATCGCCTCAGCATTTAAGCGGGATTGCATTTGTGCATTCGACAAAGCGTCACGACGCTCTATCAATAAGTTTTCTATCTGTTCTTTTACAGCATTGATAATCGCGCCTTGCGCTTTGCGCTCGTCTGGCGCCAACTTGCCAAGACTTTTCATTTGCTCTGTTATCTGTCCAGTTTTTCCAAGATATAGTGCCTTGGCGTTTTCCAGTGCAGCAGCGTCTTGTGCGGCAGAGAAGTCTGCACGCGCTTGAATTACAAGATGATTTAAGGGGTTCATGCGATTATTCCCGACAGGGAAGCTGAATTTGATTACTAAAAATAAAACGGGGCACAGGATTCAACCTCTGCCCCGCTCATCTTGCGATATTGCCCGACCTATATCTGCCAGGCAAACCGCACTTAACAATTATGCTGCCAGGTTAGCCTTAACTTGATTAACAATCGCAGCAAACGCTGGTTTGTCAGTCACTGCCATATCGGCCAGGACTTTACGATCCAGTTCGATAGAGGCTTTTTTCAGGCCATTCATGAACACGCTGTATGTCAGGCCGTGTTGACGACTAGCTGCATTGATACGCGTGATCCACAAAGCGCGGAATACACGTTTTTTGTTACGACGATCACGGTAGGCATATTGGCCAGCGCGCATAACTGCTTGCTTGGCAATACGGTATACCTTGCTGCGGCGACCACGATAGCCTTTGGCTAAATCGAGAACTTTCTTATGACGGGCACGAGCTGTAACCCCACGTTTTACTCTAGGCATAGTAACTCCTTAAATAGTGAGTAGAGGTTAAGCTGTTGGCATCATGCGCATGACTGATGTTACGTCTGCTGCATTAACGTTCGTGATACCGCGCAATTGGCGTTTGTTCTTGGTTGTTTTCTTAGTCAAGATATGACGTTTGAAAGCGTGACCACATTTAACAGTTCCACCTGGGCGAACGCGAAAGCGCTTCTTGGCAGAGCTTTTTGTTTTCATTTTAGGCATAAAACACCTGTCTGTTTAGGACAGTTCCTTTTTAACATGATTGTAGGTGGCAACGATTACGATGCACTTGGATGCCTACTCTCACTTGTTGGAGCATGAAATCGAGTCCATACTCATCGCAACAACCACTGACTTGCATCAATGGTTCTCGCAAATCTTATTTCTTTTTCTTCGGTGCCAGAATCATGATCATCTGACGACCTTCCATCTTAGGAAACTGTTCAACCTGGCCATACGGCTCCAGATCCAGCTTCAGACGCTCCAGCATACGCATACCAATTTCCTGATGCGCCATTTCACGACCACGGAAACGCAGAGTAATTTTGGTTTTATCACCATCATCCAGGAACTTGGTCAGGTTACGCAACTTAATGTTGTAGTCACCATCATCTGTACCAGGACGGAATTTAACTTCCTTAACCAAAATGACTTTTTGTTTCAGCTTGGCTTCGTGCGCCTTCTTCTGTTCCTGGTACTTGAATTTGCCGTAATCCATCAAGCGGCAAACCGGGGGTTGCGCAGTAGGCGCAATCTCCACCAAATCAACATTGGCCTCTTCCGCTAAGCGAAAGGCCTCAACTAGTTTAACGATGCCTAACGGCTCGTTTTCAACGCCGGATAAGCGCACTTCTGGCGCTGTAATTTCACCGTTGATGCGATGTGACTTGTCAGTAGCTATTGCAGTTTCCTTCAAAAATTAAATAATTTGGCTGTGCTTCTTTACGCAACAGTTCCGGTTAAGCCTTGGTGTCGATGTCATTTTTCAGACGCTCCAAGAAGGCATCTTGGGTCATTACACCCAGATCCAGATTGCCACGTGTACGCACAGCCACTGTGTTTGCATCCCGCTCCTTATCACCGATCACGATGATGTAAGGTAATTTCTGCATCGAATGCTCGCGTATTTTATAGGTTATTTTCTCATTACGCAAATCTGTGTGCACTCTAAACCCTTGTTTCTTCAGGTTTTCCGCAACTGATTTAGCGTATTCGGCCTGTGATTCAGAGATATTCAAGACCGCAATTTGTACTGGTGCCAGCCATACCGGCATCGCACCAGCGTGGTTTTCTATCAACATTCCGATAAAACGCTCGAGCGAACCGACAATAGCACGATGCAACATTACCGGCACTTTACGGCTATTATCATCCGCCACATATTCAGCTCCGAGGCGACCGGGCATAAAGAAATCAACCTGCATAGTACCTACCTGCCAAGGACGTCCGAGGCTATCCTTCAGGTGATATTCGATTTTCGGTCCGTAGAATGCGCCCTCACCTGGCAACTCCTCCCACTCGGTCAGACCACAGGCACGCAAGCCAGCACGCAGCGTTTCTTCCGCAGTATCCCAGACTTCATCACTACCAATACGATTATCAGGACGCAAAGCGAGCTTGACTTGAATGTGCTCGAAACCGAAGTCTTTATACACTTTCATTGCTTGCGGATGAAATGCGATCACTTCCGATTGAATCTGTTCTTCACTGCAGAAGATATGCCCATCATCCTGAGTGAAGCCTCGTACACGCATGATGCCGTGCAAAGCACCGGAAGGTTCATTACGATGACACTGTCCAAATTCGCCAAAACGCAACGGCAGGTCGCGGTAACTCTTCATGCCAGAATTAAAAATCTGCACATGACCAGGACAATTCATCGGCTTTAACGCATACGAGCGGTTTTCCGACTCAGTGATAAACATATTGTCTTTGTAATTATCCCAATGACCAGTCTTACCCCACAAGCTACTATCAAGAATCTGCGGCCCCTTCACCTCCTGGTAACCGCATTCCTGATACACCTTGCGCATGTATTGCTCTACTTGCTGCCAGATCGTCCAGCCTTTAGCGTGCCAAAACACCAGGCCCGGTGCCTCATCCTGAAAATGAAACAAATCAAGTGCCTTACCCAGCTTACGGTGGTCGCGCTTTTCAGCTTCTTCCAGCATATGCAGGTATTGCTCCTGATCCTCCTTCTTGGCGAATGCTGTACCGTAAATCCGTTGCAGCATTTCATTCTTAGAGTCGCCCCGCCAGTACGCGCCCGCCAGCTTCATCAGCTTAAATACTTTCAACTTACCGGTTGAAGGCACATGCGGGCCACGACACAAATCAGTAAAACTACCCTCTGAATACAGCGACACATCTTGATCCGCCGGAATCGATTCAATAATTTCCGCCTTGTAGGCTTCACCAATCGATTTAAAGTAAGCAACAGCCTCATCACGCGGCAAGACCTTACGAGTAACCAGCTCATCCTTCTTAGCCAATTCCTGCATTTTCTTTTCAATCGCAGCCAGATCATCCGGAGTAAACGGACGCTTGTATGAAAAGTCGTAGTAAAAACCGTTTTCGATGACTGGACCAATAGTGACTTGCGCTTCAGGAAACAGCTCTTTCACTGCATATGCCAGCAAATGGGCTGTCGAGTGACGAATGACTTCAAGACCATCCGCATCTTTGTCTGTGACGATCGCCAGATCCACATCGAAAGAAATCAAATGTGAGGTATCTACCAATTTACCATCAACCTTGCCAGCCAATGCCGCCTTGGCAAGACCCACACCAATGCTTGCCGCCACCTGAGCAACAGTGACTGGGGCATCAAACTGACGCTGCGAACCATCGGGAAGTCGAACTGAAACCATTTTAAGTCTCCATGCCGGCAATATTTGCCGAATACCTACAACGTTCAAAAAGAAATAGCAGAAAACGCGGACGAAAAAAAACGCGGGCTAGCCGCGTTTTTTTCAAAAATTACAAACGAAAAAGACCCTCGACTAACGTCGCTCACAAATTGCTGTGATCGTAGTTCGCGGTGTCATAACCATGATGCCTTTCTCGCTCTTACCTATGTAGCAATGTATGCGTTGCATGATAAAAATTCTGGTGGGCGGTGCAGAATTCGAATCTGCGACCCCTTGGATGTCGACCAAGTATTCTAACCAGCTGAACTAACCGCCCGAGGAGCCAAGACTATAGCAAACCAAGGCGAAAACGTAAACACCTTTTCTGTGTTTTTATTGATTTCCTAAAATCTCAGGGAAATTTCACCAAGAGAAGACCATCAGCCGGTAATCGGCCTCTCTCAATCTATTAAGGGCTTTCACCACATTGTCACGTATCACGGTTACACTGATCAAAGTCATCGTATATATCACTCTTACACTCATGCATCAAAAAACATCTACACAGAAAAGCGAACATCTTCATGCCCATCGCCGCGGCGATGCAGAGCATCAGCACTTTTTTGAAAACCGCAGTCAAAAAATCCTCGCCTGGGCGCTTGGTCTCACTTTAAGTTTTGCGGGTGTTGAAGTCGGCTTTGGCTTTTGGTCAAATTCTCTGGCGCTGATCTCAGATGCAGGACATATGGTAACGGATGCCTCTGCATTGGGCTTGGCGCTACTCGCCCAAATGATTGCCAAACGTCCACCTACCGCTAAAAACTCCTTCGGTTTCGGCCGGGCTGAAGCGCTGGCAGCGTTCGTTAATGGCCTGGTGATGCTTGCCGTCGTGGGGTGGATCGTATTTGAGGCAGTACAAAGGCTGTCACATCCGGAATCGGTTCAAGGTGGCGCGGTCATGCTGGTGGCCAGTATTGGACTTGCAATCAATATCGTAGTGGCATGGGTACTGTCCCACGACAAAGAAAGCGTGAATACGAAAGCTGCACTGGTGCATGTCATGGGGGATTTGCTTGGTTCTGTTGCAGCGATTGTCTCCGGCGCCGTTATTTACTATGTTGGCTGGATGCAGATCGATCCTATTTTATCGATCTTTGTTTCTCTTCTGATCTTGAAATCGACCTTTGGTGTCTTGGGTGAGTCATATCATTTTTTGATGGAAGGCGTGCCGCACCATATCGACTATGTGCAGATTGGCGATGACCTGGAATCTATCTCCGGCGTGCTTTCCGTACATGATTTACATGTCTGGGAAATGTCGCCTGGCTACCCCGCACTGATCGGACATTTAGAAATTGACGATCTGAGTGCATGGCCGCGCATCCTTGAAAGCGTCAAAAATATGCTCTTGGAAAAACATAAAATTGATCACATCACCTTACAGGCAGAAGCGCCAGGCATGGCAGAAGATGAAGGTGTGGGCGATTACAGTTGAACTGTCGCCAGACAGAGTCTGGAAAAAGTAAATTGAGATATCGGGCCAAAAAGAGTTGCTCTGCCTTGACGCAATACGCTCAAGGTTTGTTTCAAAGCGCAACAGACATTCCCTAGCATTCATGCGCCTCCTAGCACCAAATACTGCCAGAAGGCGCGTTCACATTGCGGAATCAATAAGAGAGTAAATCCGCTTGCAAACAAAATTCACTGCCTGCGAACCTCAAGTACGCCACTGACTTCGCGAATCACGGCCAATGCTTTTTGCAATTGTGCTGTGCCACCGATCTCGGCAGTAAATGACATCCTTGCCTGCGATTTTGCACTTTGGGTATTCACGCCAATCACATTGATTTTTTCACGAGAAAATACTTCAGAAATATCCCGCAGCAGGCCTTGCCTGTCTTGCGCCAAGACGAAAATATCGACCGGATAAACCGTTTCTTTGCCGTGCTCGCCCCATGTCGTCTGAATGACGCGCTCCGGTGCTTTATGACGCATCTCTGCAAAATTTTTGCAGTTCAGCCGATGAATGGAAACGCCTTTGCCTCGCGTCACAAAACCGACGATTTCATCAGGCGGCGCGGGCTTGCAACAGCGCGCAAGTTGCGTCATCAGCCCCTCGGTGCCCACTACCAGCACACCTGACTTAGCACCTTGCGTCACACTCGATGCCCGGCTTTTATTGGTGATATTGACTTCGTCCGGATCGACAACCTCTACGTTCTCGCGCAAGACATTTTCAATCTGGCGCAAGCTGAATTCGTCTTTACCAACGGATAAAAATAATTCATCGACACTGGCAAAGCCCAACTTGTGTGCGAGGTCTTCCAGATTAACTGCGGTCTTTCCTTCTCGCTGCAAGGTTTTTTCAACCAAGGCACGACCGTTTGATAAGGTTTCTTGCTGATCAATGGCATTGAACCACGCGCGGATCTTGCTGCGCGTTCTGGTACTTGCCGAGTATTCTGCATTGAGCCAGTCACGTGACGGTCCGGCTTGCGGAGAGCCGACCTTGAGTGTAATGATCTCTATCGTCTGGCCGTTTTTCAGCGGCGTATTCAGAGGCACCATCACGTTATCGACACGCGCACCACGACAACGATGTCCGACATCCGTATGTAAGTGATATGCAAAATCGACCGGGGTTGAATTACTCGGTAATTCAATCACGCGCGCCTGCGGTGTCAGCACATAAATTCGGTCGTCCAGGCTTGCTGCCTTGATTTTTTCAACCCATTCACGCTGCAATTCTTCTTGCCCGACAACGACGTCGGCGACCTCGGTTTTCCATGCCAGCAGTTGCCGCAACCAGGCGATTTTTTCGTCATATTCCTGCGCAGAAAAATTCGATCCGCCAGACTCCTTATAACGCCAGTGCGCCGCGACACCGTATTCGGCGAACTGATGCATTTCGCGTGTGCGGATCTGCACTTCAAGCGGACGACCATCTTCGACGATCACCACTGTATGCAGTGACTTATAACCATTCGGCTTAGGCCGGGAAATATAATCATCAAACTCTTTGGGAATCGGCGTCCAAGCGTTATGGACGATTCCCAATACGGTATAGCAGTCGCGAATATCATCAACGACGACGCGGAAAGCACGCACGTCATACAACTCGTCAAAATCGACATCCTTGCCACGCATTTTTTTCCAAATGCTGTAAATGTGTTTAGGGCGACCAGACACTTCTGCCTTGACACCAGCCGCCTTCAATTCCGTGTTCAGGCGAGCGATAGCGGAGACCACAAAACTTTCGCGCTCGAGTCGCTTCTCTTCGAGCATTTTTGCAATACGCTTGTATTGCTCCGGTTCCAGAAAACGGAATGACAAATCCTCCAGCTCCCATTTTAATTGCCACACCCCTAGCCTGTTCGCCAGAGGTGCGTACAAATCCATGGTCTCACTCGCGTATTGCTGCGCAGCCCCGTCGTCACGCTTGCAATCAGCAAAATAACGCAAGGTCGTGACACGCGAAGCCAGCCTTACCAGCACTACGCGCATATCGGTCGCCATCGCCAGAACCATCTTGCGCAGCGTCTCCATTTGCGTTGCTGCTTTTTCAGCGGCATCTTTACCGCGTCCGACATCATGCTGCGTCAATGCGGCTTCGCGCAGACGCATCAGGCGACGGATACCGCTGACCAGATCAGCAATTTCCTTACCAAACCTTGATTCAATCTGTTCGGCGGCGACGGGACTCAGCTCAGGCAATTCAAATAACAGACCTGCGATCCGGGTATCGACATCCGTACGCAACATCGCCAGAGTAGCGACGACACCCTGAACAAACTGCAATGCATTTTGTTCAGTAACAACCTGACGATGTGCATACAAAGGTGTGATGAATTCCAGTGCCGCCATGACGCGATCACACTCGTTTTCAGACAAACCCTCAAGTAGTTGAGATTGCGACCCTGTCGCCGAAATGGAAACCATATACTTAATTCTGTGCGGCTGTGACGACAACCTCAATTAACCATACAGGATTTGCCAGCGCAGCCTGAACTGTCGCACGCGGCGGCGCATTACCTGACGCAACCCAGGCATCCCATGCCTGATTCATACCGCCAATTTGCTGGATATCGGATAAGAAAATATGACACATTAAAATGCGCGATTTATCGCTGCCGGCTTCGGCCAATAAGCGATCAACATGCCCTAATACTTCAGCGGTCTGGCAGATAATATCCTTGCTCGTATCTTCAGGAATTTGTCCGGCAAGATAAATCACTTTATTAAAAATAGCGATCTCGGACAGACGCTGTCCGACATGAAAACGTTGTAAGCTCATTGCATTCCTGATGACAGCAAAACTAGTTGATAACAACATGACTGTGGGCACTCGCCCAAACAGTTTACGTTAATAAAAATTCTCTGGCGATAGCGATTTGCTCCGGCTGGACAAAGGTCGGTGCATGCCCTACTCCTGCCAGTTCAACCACCTTTGCTCGTGGTCCACGTTGCTGCATTTCTGCCGCTGTTTCTGCGCTCAGCAAATCGGACTCAGCGCCCCTGACGACCAGTGTCTGGCACTGAATCGCATCATAGGTCACCCACAACATGGCCTGACCGGCCAGTGCCATTTCCGGTGTGGTCGCCTTAATCGGTATGGATAAATTTAAATCATAATGGCGTATCCACTGCCCTTCTTTATTCTGGCGTAAAACATCAGTGGCCAACTTATGCCACTGTGCTTCCGTATGCGGACCAAATGACGCAGATACCAGGCGAATATAAGCAGCGCCTTCATCAAAGCTGGCAAAACGCATATCTTGTCCGATGTAATCAGCAATCCGTGCAATCGCTGCGGGATTGAGTACGGGGCCGACATCATTGAGCAGCAATTTCCGGATTGGATTATCTGGCAGCGCCGCCATCCCCATGCCGATCAAACCGCCCATTGAAGTACCAAACCAGTCAATCACATCCGCATCCAGCCGCGCCAGCAGTGTCACCATATCGCTGACATATTGCGGTATCTGATAAAACTGTGGATTACGCAACCAGTCTGATTGCCCGCGCCCGACAATGTCAGGACAGACCACGCGGTAAGTGTCAGACATTGCCTCGGCCAGCGCATCGAAATCGTCTGCTACCCGCGTTACACCATGCACACATAACAGCACGCGAGAATTACGGGGATCGCCCCACTCCTTATACGAGACCCGATGCAATCCAGCAGGAGACAAACATTGAACTGACTTGCGTTGGACTGACATGAGGAACACCTTTCAAGAATGAGCGCAGCGAAGAGGATACGAAGAATATCAATAGCAGAGTTCTAGTAGTATTACTATGTCATCAAGTCGTCGCACTATTTCACTAGGCTAGCGCTTAAAATCATTGACGTCATTTGAATGCTTAGGGTTCACGTCATCTACCGGCCTCATAGCGGGGGCATGCCGGATAGCATAGGTAAGTTCTACAACCATCATTTTAAACATATACAAGGGGTCGCGATGCAAAATCATTCACTCAAAGGTAAAACAGCACTGGTTACCGGCTCAACCTCCGGTATTGGCTTGGGTATTGCCAGATCGTTTGCCGGAGCCGGTGCCAATATTATTTTTAATGGTTTCGGAGATGCGCAGGAAATCGCGGCCATGCAGGCTGCTGTGGCTCAAGAATTTTCGGTAAAAACGGCCTATCACAATGCCGATATGAGTAAAGCCGCCGAGATCACGGCAATGATGGATTATGCGACGAGTCAATTTGGCGGCGTCGATATCCTGGTGAATAACGCTGGCATCCAGCATGTGGCGAACATTGAGGATTTTCCGGTCGAAAAATGGGATGCCATCATTGCGATTAATCTGAGTTCAGCGTTCCATACGACACGCCTGGCCTTGCCTGGCATGAAAACCAAAAACTGGGGTCGCATCATTAATATCGCCTCAGTCCATGGTCTGGTCGCGTCAGCGCAAAAATCTGCCTACGTCGCCGCCAAACATGGCCTGATTGGCTTCACAAAAACCACGGCATTAGAAACTGCCCATACAGGTATCACCTGTAACGCAATTTGCCCGGGCTGGGTATTGACACCGCTGGTCCAGAAGCAAGTCGATGCGCGCGCAGCCGCTGACAACCTGAGTAATGATGACGCCAAGAAAGCCCTGCTCGCTGAAAAACAACCCTCAGGTGAATTCGTTACGCCCGAACAATTAGGTGCTCTCGCTGTATTTTTCTGTAGCGACGCTGCCAATCAGGTACGCGGCGTAGCGTGGAATATGGATGGTGGCTGGGTCGCCCAATAACGGCTTATAGCAAAAAAGGCGGGAGTTTGAACGGATCTGGGGTGAAATAACTTTGAATTTCGCCCTTAGCGAACTATATTAGTAATTCATCATCTATTTAGCTGATCGGGACTTTCGCAAAACGACATTTGCTTACCACTAGTCATATTGAATCCGCAGGCTGGGTGAGGCTTCCAGAGACATTTTGCGCCAACAGGCGCATCAGGCTTACGGATTCATTTGAGGAACTTCAAAAATCTTCAACCGACATCCTATGGAACTGCTTACCCCTGCCTTGTATTTGTGTCTCTGTGTCACAGCGCCTCTGTGTCACTTTGGTAAGAGGTCTTGGTTTTTTCGTTAGTCCTATTGATGCTCCTTTACTCTACTTTCTGTCTATGAGGCTAGCTATGCACACGCAACCGACATCTGTCATCCTGACCTCTTTACTAGGCTTATTCATCGCTACAACAACTCCTGCTGTTTTTGCCGCAGGCAAAATGAAGCCTGGCTTGTGGGAGATGACCATGCAGTCGGATGCGATGAAAAATATGCCGGCGATTCCTCCAGAACAGCTAGAGAAAATGAAGCAGATGGGCATCAAAATACCCATGATGCAAAATGGTGGCATGACACATCAGGTCTGTATTACGAAGGAAATGGCGGAGCGTGATCACCCCGCCACGGGGCAAAAAGAAGACGCTGCCTGCAAGCCCAAAAACATCCAAAACAGCGGAGGTACATGGTCGATGGATCTGATCTGCGACAGTCCCGACATGAAGGGCACAGGAACGGTCAAAGGCATGTATAGCGGAGATAGCGCAATGCAATCGACCTATGACTTTAAAGGGGTTGCTCATGGAAAACCCATCAGTCAACATGTGGAAACCAAGGGCAAGTGGTTGTCAGCTGATTGTGGCGATGTCAAACCAGCCGGCGAGATGGCAAAGAAAAAACAGTAAGATGCTTCAATTTTTTAAAAAACAGGGAGTATCACTCTCAGACGTCCAAGTCCGCTCGTCAATCATAGGGAAATGAGGAATTAATCCCTATACAGCACCCAGTATATTCAATACGAGTTTTCTATTAGACCGAGATTACTTCTGCAAAAAAAAGCCAGCAATATGTGCTGGCGTTTTACATTGACACGACCGGATTAGCGAAATCTCATCAGGCAAATGCGCTAATATCCAATGCGGCTTCTGTTTTCGCAGTGATTTCTTCGATGCTGACACCGGGCGCGAGTTCGATCAATCTCAATCCTGCCGGTGTCACGTCGATCACGCCAAGATCGGTGATGATGCGATTCACAACACCTACACCGGTTAAAGGCAGATTGCAGGATTTCAGGATTTTGTGCGTATCACCTTTTGCGACGTGCTCCATCAAGACCACAACATGACCGACGCCAGCAACCAGATCCATCGCACCGCCCATGCCTTTGACCATCTTGCCGGGGATCATCCAGTTCGCCAGATCACCATGCTCGCTGACCTGCATTGCACCCAAAATAGCAAGATTGATCTTGCCACCGCGTATCATCGCAAAAGAATCTGCCGAGCTGAATATCGATGATCCGGGTAATGTCGTCACGGTCTGCTTACCGGCATTAATCATGTCGGGATCTACTTCTGCTTCTGTCGGAAACGGGCCTATTCCCAATAAACCATTTTCAGATTGCAACCAGACTTCCATTCCTTGCGGCACATGATTCGCAACCAGGGTTGGCAAGCCAATGCCCAAATTGACATAATATCCGTCCTGCAATTCCTTTGCCGCACGTGCAGCCATTTCATCACGATTCCAAGCCATCTTGTTCTCCTTATTCTGCTGGGCGAACAGTGCGCTGTTCTATGCGTTTTTCAGGCGTTGCATTCACAACGATGCGGTGAACAAAAATGCCTGGCGTATGAACATCATCAGGATCAATCTCACCTGTTTCTACAAGTTGCTCTACTTCAACCACGGTGATTTTACCTGCCATAGCGACATTCGGATTGAAGTTGCGTGCTGTTTTGCGATAGACCAGATTGCCTGACTTATCGGCCTTATAGGCTTTGACCAGCGAGACATCGGCAACCAGAGAACGCTCCATCACATAACGCTGTCCGTCAAATTCGCGGATCTCTTTACCGTCCGCCACAATCGTGCCGACGCCGGTTTTCGTGAAAAATGCGGGAATACCCGCGCCGCCGGCACGTAATTTTTCAGCGAGAGTGCCCTGTGGTGTAAATTCAAGTGCCAGTTCGCCAGCCAGATACTGACGTTCAAACTCTTTATTTTCGCCAACGTAAGAAGCGATCATTTTTTTGATCTGGCGGGTAGTCAACAACTGCCCCAGACCAAAGCCATCCACACCAGCATTATTCGAAATCGCTGTCAGGTTCTGAACGCCAGAATCGCGCAAGGCAGCAATCAGCGCCTCGGGAATACCGCAGAGTCCAAAACCGCCGACCGCAATGGTTTGACCATCTTTGACGATATCTGCCAGAGCCGAGGCAGCGTCAGGATAAACCTTATTCATTTTTTCCCTTTTTAATGATGAAAACGTCTCGTCACACGCATTCCGTCCAGACGGAAATTTTTTATGCATTTTTTAACGCGCATCTCTTATGATACACACAGCATAAGATGCTACTCTATGCCGCGCAATACCGTAAAAATACCTGATTTTTATTTAATTTTTTCGACCTTTATTTCATTGATCAATCATGGCTGTGCAGACGAAGGCTATGACAGCGTTCATGATGTGAAAACGAAATTCCCAACCCCATTCGAGACCAGATTACTCACTATGAATGTAGCGCAGGCCATCAATTTTGAAACTATTTTTCAGCAGGCTCCCGTCGGTATGTGCGTCTCTCAAAACCGCATCATCCGCGCCTGCAACGATGATCTAGCCAACATGTTTGGTTATCAAAAAGAAGAGTTGCTCGGCCAATCATTTCTTGTACTTTACCCGACTCCAGATGAGTTCGAACGGACAGGTGCCCGCATCACACCGATCATGAGCAGCAAAGGCTACTATTCCGACGAACGCATCATGAAGCGCGCCAATCAAGAACTCTTCTGGTGCCACGTATCAGGACGTGGACTACACAAAGAAGACGCACATGCCGCTGGCATATGGACCTTTGAAGATCTGAGCTCAAAACGTTCTGTGACCGCCGAACTGACACCACGCGAAAGAGAGATTGCCGCCTTACTGGTTGAGGGTAAAACCAGTAAGTTAATCGCTCGTCAAATCGGACTCAGTCCCAGAACCGTGGAAATGCACCGGGCTAAGCTGATGCGCAAATTTACAGCATCTACCTCGAGTGAGCTGGTACACAAATTATTACGTATCGTCAGCTAATACCGCAGCAAATAAGACAGCCATTACTACCTCAACACAGTTACGCAGTTCTCGCGCGACGCTGTGGCTTGGCAGCCGATTTTAACTCCGTCAGTTTTTGCTTGATCGCCTCAGGTAATGCCGTCGATTTTTGCGTTTGCGCGTCCACCCAGACAACTTTGGCGCCGCCCTCGGCGTACAAAGCATAACCATCACCGACACTGCGCATTTCTTGAATTGTTTCAAAGCTGCTACGACCTGCATCGCCGATATAAGTACAGACCTCGACCTGGTCAGGATATTTCAGCGGACGCTTGAACGTGCAATGCGCATTCACAATCACTGGCCCATTACCTTTGTCGTCAGGCAAACAGCCTAGCATCGTCAGCCACTCGATGCGCGCCTGCTCCATGTAGCGAAAGTACACCGTATTATTGACATGTCCCATCGCATCCATATCGCCCCAGCGAATAGGAATGGTCACGGTATAAACCAATTTTTTATCAGGCACTTTCTGATCTATCATTGCGCACTCATTCCATCGTCTGCCGTCACTATCGCTCCGTTCAGGAAACGTGACTCTTCTGCCGCCAGCAGCAACAATAGACCATCAAGATCTTCCGGCACGCCAACGCGTTTTCTCGGCAACATGTCGATCAGTTTCTGGCCTTGCTCGCTGCTGAAATGATCTTGATTGATTTCCGTAGAAATATAGCCCGGGCAAATTGCATTGACGTTGATACCAAACTTGCCCCATTCGACGGCCATTGATTTCGTCATATGCACGACTGCGGCTTTACTGACGCAGTAAATGCCAATTTGCGGCAAGACACGTAAGCCAGCAACCGAGGCAATATTAATGATGCGATGTTGTTTTTTGGGATCACCCTTATAGCGTGCAATCATCCGCTTAGCTGCTTCCTGGGCAACGAAAAAAGCACCGCGTTGATTGGTATCCATCACATAGGCATAGTCTTCCGGCGTCACGTCAATCAGACGCTGTGTCGTTGAAACGCCGGAGTTATTAATGAGAATATCAATCGGGCCCGCTTCGGTTTCTGCATGAGCAATCGCCGATTTGATGCTCGCGTAATCTGTCACATCAAGCGCAACAACATGGGCAGCACCGCCCTCTGCCTCAATCTCTGCACGCAATTCTTTTAAGCGGTCGATACGACGCGATGCCAGCACCACCTGAGCACCAGCCTGCGCAAGAATTTTGGCAAACCGGGCACCTAGGCCGCTGGATGCTCCTGTGACTAATGCAATTTTTCCCTCAAAATTAACTTCAATACCCATTTGATTCTCCGGATGAAAATGCTGACAAAATATCGGCTAAAAACTGTAATCGAAATCCTGCAAAAAGCTTGAGTAAGCGTACCACTCTAAATGTGCCGCTATGATGACATAGCCACCATGTTTGTGTTTTATAAATTCCCGGTTTCACGACTATTTTTCTCAGACTGAAGAGAGAAAAAGCATGAAAATGCTGCATCTTGCCAAGTGCTCTGCGATAATTCACCCACAATAAAAGCAGGCATCACACAATTTTTAGAACAGATGCTCAGCTTGCAGAATAAAGTCACAGCATATAACATACCGACAACAAATAAGCACGTTCGTTCGTAAATTTTCTGAAAGCGATAATCACCATGACACAAAGCCTAGTAGAGCAATACGGTCCGCGCGATGCGATGGAATATGACGTCGTCATCGTCGGTGGCGGCCCTGCCGGCCTGTCCGCTGCGATCAAGCTCAAACAACTCGCTGCCGAAAAAGGCAATGAAGTGTCGGTCTGCGTTCTGGAAAAAGGCGGCGAACCTGGCGCGCACATACTGTCCGGTGCCGTCATGGATCCCAAAGCGCTGAGCGAGTTATTTCCGAACTGGAAGGAAATGGGCGCGCCGTTAAATACCGCAGTCACCGAAGATCGTGTCCTCGTTCTGACCGAAAAAAAAGCATACAAAACACCAAACTGGATGTTGCCAGCCTGCTTTGAGAATCATGGCAACTATATCGTCTCACTGGCAAATGTCACTCGCTGGCTAGGCCAGCAAGCCGAGGCGCTGGGTGTCGAGGTATTTCCTGGCTTTGCCGCCGCTGAAGTGCTGTACAACGGCGATGGATCGGTTAAGGGCGTAGCGACAGGCAATATGGGCGTAGACCGTCATGGCGCGGCCTCTCCGGCCTTTCAGCTGGGTATGGAACTGCATGCAAAATACACTTTATTCGCCGAAGGTGCGCGTGGTCACCTGGGCAAACAAGTGATCTCAAAATACGATCTGAGCAAAGGTAAAGATCCACAGTCATACGGTATCGGCATCAAAGAATTATGGGAAATCGATCCCACACAACATAAGCCAGGTCTGGTGGTTCACACAACAGGATGGCCGTTAATGGATCAATACAGCGGATCTTTCCTGTATCACCTGGAAAACAATCAGGTTGCAGTCGGCTATGTCGTTGGTCTAGCCTATGAAAACCCTTACCTGTCACCGTATGAGGAGTTTCAGCGCTTTAAAACGCATCCGGCAATTTGCAGCTTCTTTGAAGGTGGCAAGCGTATTTCTTATGGCGCACGTGCGATTACTGCTGGCGGCTTGCAATCGCTGCCTAAACTGACATTCCCAGGTGGCGCTTTGATTGGTTGTGATGCTGGCTTCTTGAATATGAGCCGTATCAAGGGTAGCCATGCAGCGATTAAAACAGGCATGCTGGCGGCGACCGCCGCTTTTGATGCATTGGGTGCACAACGTCAGCACGATGAACTGACAGCCTACTCAACAGCATTTGAACAGTCTTGGCTACATGAGGAATTGCATACCGCGCGCAATGTAAAGCCTTTACTGAAAAAGGGAACCTATGGTTCTCCACTAGTCTGGCTGGATCAGGTTGTCTTGCGAGGCAAGGCTCCATGGACCTTGCATCACTCAAAAGCCGATCATGAATGTTTGCGCCCTGCGTCCGAATTCCAGCCGATTGTGTATCCGAAACCGGATGGCAAACTGACGTTTGACCGCCTGTCGTCGGTATTTATTTCCAATACGAACCACGCCGAAGATCAGCCGATTCATTTAACCTTAAAAGATGCAAGCGTCCCGGTCGGCATCAATCTGGCGACCTATGCCGGGCCAGAATCCCGTTATTGCCCTGCTGGCGTGTATGAGTTTGTGAAGACGGAAGAAGGCGCAGACCGCCTGCAAATCAATGCGCAAAACTGTGTCCATTGTAAAACTTGCGACATCAAAGATCCGACACAAAATATTGTATGGGTTACTCCCGAAGGTGGCGGTGGACCTAACTATCCAAGTATGTAACACTATAAAAAATGCCGCGTTAATCGCGGCATTTTTTTAAACTGCATCAAGCTTGGAATGACTGTTCACCATTTTTCAACAATCACTCTCTCTAGCCAAAAACTGCCGATAACAGTTTTTACGTCCGTGATTTTTCCCGTCCTCACCCAGTCTAAAAGTTCAGGAATAGTCGCAGTAAACGTTTCGAGAAATTCTTCTTCATCTAACTGCGCTTTTCCGGCAACCAGTCCTTTGGCGAGAAAAATATCCAGATGCTCATCTGAGTACGCAATTGCGTTATGAATCGTACAAAGATAACGCCAATCGGTTGCGGTGTATCCAGTCTCTTCGAGCAATTCGCGTTTAGCGCAAACTAAGGCATCTTCGTCAGGATCAATTTTACCGGCCGGGAATTCGATAAACACCTGATTGAGTGGATAGCGAAACTGACGTTCCATCAGCACAGTACCGTCATCAAGCAATGGCAAAATGACGACCGCACCAGGATGTTTTATATATTCACGGGTAACTTGATTAGCATCAGGCAAACGAACTATATCTTTTTCGACTTTGAGAAAACTACCTGAGTAAGCAAGCTCTCCACTCACTTTTATCTCAGCAAGATGAGGATTCGCATCCGGGCTCAATATCAGCTTATCCATGCTGTTTTCTCAGGTAACGGTATACAAAACCTGGAAACGCAAGAACGATGAACAGGCATGAAGTAATCGCATAAAATTCCCATGTCTGGGTAAAGCGGTTACCTGCTTTAGATTCGAGCAGGCTGGCGATGAACCCAAGCGAGAAATAAAAGACAGTTAGCTCAAGCAAACAGAACCAAAAGGGCTTTGCGAGCCAGCTTGACACTGGAATGATTGCGAACAGGCGATCATTGAAAAACGGCAAATTGGCCGCGATTATCGCCAGGATAATAACCAGCCAGGCAGATGCAGAAACTTCCACTAAAGAGTATCCGGAAAATACATCAGGACGCTAAGGTCTTGATGATTGCATTAGTGCAAGCTGACATCAAAGAACCCGGCATCAAGCCCATCACCAGAACAGCAATACCGTTGATACTAAGGACAATACGCATATCTGTACTAGCGACGATCGCATGCTGATCTGCCGGCTGATCAAAGTACATCAATTTCACTACGCGAATATAGTAAAAAGCACCGATCAATGAGAACAGAACCGCTGCAACAGCGAGCCATACCTGACCAGTTGACAACACAGCTTTCAATACAGACAATTTTGCGTAAAAACCCATCATTGGCGGGATGCCAGCCAGCGAGAACATCAATAACAACATCACCAGCGCAAACCATGGGCTACGTTTATTGAGGCCTTTCAAATCATCGAGATTTTCAGCTTCAAAACCTGAACGTGCCAACAACATGATCACGCCAAAAGTACCCAGCGTCGTCAGCACGTAAGTGATGCTGTAGAACATAGAGGCACTGTAAGCTTCGGCAGCAAAACTTGTATTGTGACCCACAACGCCTGACAACAAGCCCAATAGCATAAATCCCATCTGGGAGATCGTTGAGTAAGCAAGCATGCGCTTCAGATTTGTCTGAGCGATCGCTGTAATATTACCAATGGCCATGGACATCACAGCTAATACGACCAACATTTGCTGCCAGTCTATCGCTTGTGGAAAAAGTCCCTCAACAAGCAAGCGGAAACAAATAGCAAAAGCAGCGAGCTTCGGCGCACCACCTAGCAGAAGCGTTACTGCGGTAGGAGAACCCTGATAAACGTCAGGCACCCACATATGGAACGGTACAACACCGAGTTTAAATGCTAGACCAGCGACCAAGAAGACAATACCAAATACTAAAATCTGCTTGTTTGCAGCAGGCGAAGCAGCGGCCTTAGCTACTTCCGCCAGATCCAGCGATCCAGTTGCACCGTACAACATGGATATACCATATAACAAGAAACCGGATGCCAGAGCGCCAAGAATGAAATACTTCATCGCCGCTTCTGTTGAAACAGTATGATCTCTGCGCAATGCAACCAGTGCATAAAGAGACAGAGACATCAATTCCAGACCAAGATAAATTACCAGGAAATTGTTCCCCGAAATCATTACCATCTGACCAAGCAAAGAAAACAGGGCAAGTACATAGAACTCGCCACCTAGTTTGTCATTTGTCATGCCACGATCAGTCGCATATTGGCGACCATAAATCAATGTCAAACCGACTGCGATGTAGGAAAATAGTTTAAGCAAATTCGACATCGGGTCAGACACGAACATTTTATTACTTAGGTAAACCGAAATCTCTCCGCTAGGATTCGTCACCGTCAACACGCCACATATCGCCAGAGTAAGGATACTCAGTGCATATGTCACGTTACGTTTATCATCTGCTAAAAACATGTCGATCAACAAAATTACGCAGATCGCAAGGAGCAAAAAAATTTCAGGATAAAGTGGTATCAGGTTCATATAGTTTCGTTTGTACTAAGTGCTAGCATCGATCTGTAGTTGCGCGAGCATTTTGTATGCTCGTTCACAATTCAGTCTTTTATTATTTCTAAGCGTATCGTCCGGTTTACTGCTCATTTCGCCGCTCAATTAATTGTCCACCCAATTATTCAACGTACTCAGGGTGTGATCTTTGTCGCTGCGACATGCTTTAATAAGTCTGCAACAGAAACCTGCATTGCATCAGTGAATGGCGCTGGGTACAAACCCATTGCAATGACCGCGATCGCTAAAACACCCAACATGAAAAATTCGCGTTTATTAAGATCTGTCAACTGTGCGACATGCTCATGCACAATCGCACCGAACACAACACGCTTCACCATCCAGAGAGAGTAAGCAGCGCCGAAGATCAGCGCGGTCGCCGCTAGCATTCCAATCCAAAAATTGAACTGGACCGCACCAAGGATCACCATGAATTCGCCAACAAATCCCGATGTCGCAGGCAAGCCGCAGTTTGCCATTGAGAAAAGAACGAATAAAGCAGCAAACTTCGGCATCGTATTCACAACGCCACCGTAATCAACAATCTGACGAGAATGCACGCGATCGTACAAGACACCGATACACAAGAACATTGCGCCGGAAATAAAGCCGTGTGAAATCATCTGAACAATCGCACCTTGTACCGACATGTCGTTAAACATGAAGAATCCTAGTGTGACAAAACCCATATGAGCGATGGAAGAATACGCAACCAGTTTTTTCATATCTGCCTGCACCAGTGCTACCAGACCAATGTAGATAACTGCGATCAGAGACAAGGTAATAATAAAGCCAGATAAATAATGACTCGCATCCGGTGCAATCGGCAGAGAAAAACGTAAGAAACCGTAGGCGCCCAATTTCAACATGATAGCGGCCAGAACAACTGAACCACCAGTTGGTGCTTCTACGTGAGCATCAGGCAACCACGTATGCACTGGCCACATTGGCACTTTGACCGCAAACGCCATCAGGAAAGCCAGAAAAATCATAATCTGTGTTGACAATGGCAATGGCAATTGGTGCCAGGCCAAGATATCAAAGCTATTTCCTGCCTTAAAGTAGAGGTAAATAATCGCGACCAAAGTCAGCAGAGAACCCATCAATGTATAGAGGAAAAACTTGAATGCGGCATACACGCGATTTGGACCACCCCAGACACCAACGATAATGAACATCGGTATCAGAGTCGCCTCAAAGAATACATAAAACAGCAACCCGTCAGTGGCGCAGAAAACACCAATCATCAAGCCCGACAATATCAGGAAAGCCCCCATATATTGCGCAACTTGTTTTTCAATAACTTCCCAGGCAGCAATCACAACAATTACCGTAATGAAGGCAGTCAATGGCACCAGCCATAATGAAATACCGTCGATGCCTAACGCATAAAAGACGTTCAAGCGCTCTATCCAGGCACTCTTTTCCACAAACTGCATACCATGCGCTGCGTTATCAAAGCGTTCAATTAGAGGAATCGTCACCAGCAAACTGGCTAGCGAGCCGATTAACGAGACACTCCGCGTCAGGCCAGGATTGCTATCGCGACCAAATGCCAGCACAAAGAGTCCAAAAATAATGGGACACCAGATTGCGAGGCTGAGTAGGTAAGAAGTTGACTGCATCATGAGTTCTTTTTTATGAATTACTTATTTAGCTAACGGGAACATGAAGGGAAACATGAAGTAAGACAAAAAGCCTAACACTCCAAGAATCATCACAAACGCATAATGATACAGATAACCAGTCTGCAACAAACGCACTCCCTTAGACAACCATCCAACCAGTTTGGCACTGCCGTTAACGATGAGACCATCAATCAAGCTTTTATCGCCGACATTCCACAACCCGCCACCCAACAAACGTGCACCACCGGCAAACACGATTTCATTGAATTTATCCATGTAGTATTTGTTGTCGAGCAACGTGTAGACGGCACTGAACTTCTGCTTGATCATTGTTGGGATTGCAGGCTTGACCATGTAGAAGAAGTAAGACAATGCCACGCCAGCCAAGGCTAACCAGAATGGTGGCGTCATCAGCGCATGGACGCCCATCGCTTGCCAGCTATGGAATTCTTCCTTCAACTCACTCATCGCATGGTGGGCATGGTGATCAATGAAAATCACATCTTTGAAGAAGTCACCATATAACATAGGTTCGATCGCATACAAACCGATGAAGACCGATGGAATTGCCAACAAAGCCAAGGGAACCCAAACCACCGCTGGAGATTCATGCGGTTTTTGTCCTGGTGCGAGACCGTGATGGTGATCATCATGATGATCGTCGTGACCGTGCGCATCGTGGGCATGCCCAAAGTTTTCTTTACCGTGGAAGACCAAGAAATACATACGGAAGGAATAGAAAGCGGTCACGAAGACACCCGCCAATACCGCAAATTTAGCGAACCCAGCGGCTGGCAAATGCGACAACATAACAGCTTCGATAATAGAATCTTTTGAGTAGAAGCCTGAAAAGAATGGCGTACCGATCAATGCCAGAGAACCTAATAATGAAGTGATCCAAGTTACTTTCATGTACTTACGCAGGCCACCCATGTTGCGAATGTCTTGATCATGATGCATACCAATAATCACTGAACCAGCCGCTAAGAACAGCAAAGCTTTAAAGAAGGCATGCGTCATCAAATGGAATACAGCGACTGAATAAGCAGATGCACCTAAAGCCACAGTCATATAGCCTAATTGAGACAAGGTTGAGTATGCGACCACGCGTTTAATATCGTTTTGGATGATGCCAAGAAAACCCATGAACAAGGCTGTTATGGAGCCTATGACCATAATGAAATTCAACGCTGTATCAGACATCTCAAACAATGGTGACATACGTGCCACCATGAAAATACCCGCGGTAACCATCGTCGCAGCGTGAATCAAAGCAGAAATCGGGGTTGGACCTTCCATAGAATCAGGCAACCACACGTGCAATGGGAATTGCGCCGACTTACCCATAGCACCGATAAACAAACAGATACAGGCAACCGTGATCAGCATCCAGTCAGTACCAGGCAACATCAACGGAGCTAACTCTGCTTTTTTCGCAAAGACTTCTGCATAGTCCATAGAGCCTGTGTAGGCCACTAACAAACCAATGCCCAAGATAAAACCAAAGTCACCAACACGATTCACCAAGAAGGCTTTCATGTTTGCGTAAATAGCAGTTGGCTTGGTGTACCAGAAGCCAATCAACAAGTAAGAGACCAAACCCACTGCTTCCCAGCCAAAGAATAATTGCAAGAAGTTATTGCTCATCACGAGCATCAACATCGAGAAAGTAAACAAAGAAATATAAGCAAAGAAGCGGTTGTAGCCTTCGTCTTCAGCCATATAGCCAACGGTGTAGATATGCACCATCAATGACACGAAGGTCACCACACACATCATCATTGCAGTCAAGCTATCGACCAAAAAACCGACTTCCAGCTTCAGGCTGCCAACCGTCATCCAGTGGTACAGAGTGGCGTTGTATTTTGCGCCATCGAGTACTTGTGACAAGGTCATACAAGAGAGAATAAATGCAATCAGTACGCCAAGAATAGTCGCTGTATGAGATACCTTACGACCGACGAGATTGCCGAAAAATTTAGTGCCTAACAGACCCGCAATGGCAGAACCCGCAAGAGGTGCCAATGGTACAGCCAGTAGTAAATGTGGGTTTAGTTGCCCCGCCATGATGACCCTTTGTTAGCTTATTACTTTTTTAAATCGCCAGTGAGTTTAATCTGGTTGTCGTTGTATCCAAAGATCACAACAAGACAACCGGCAAAACTCGTTATCCTTTGAGCGCATCCAGATCTTCTACATCAATGGTATCCATATTGCGGAACATCACCACGAGGATAGCCAGACCAATCGCAGACTCTGCAGCAGCCACGGTCAGAATAAAGAATACAAAAATCTGTCCTGCTGCATCACCAAGATAATGCGAAAATGCGATGAAATTCATGTTGACAGCAAGCAGCATCAACTCGATTGCCATCAATAGAACGATAATATTTTTGCGATTCAGAAAAATACCGACGATAGAGATCGCGAATAAAATCGCACCTAATATCAGGTAATGTGTCAATGTTAAAGTCATTTACGCCTCTGTCTTTTCTGTTGTTCCGCCCAAACCAGCTCTGTCGCGGGCACGGTCAGAATCGGCAACCATACTGACCATGCGAACACGGTCATTGCGCTTAACTTTGACTGCTTCGGCAGGATCGAAATATTTACTGTCTTTACGACGACGCAAAGTCAGCGCGACTGCGGCTACGATCGCCAGCAAAAGGATCGCAGCGGCAACCTCAAAAGCGAACATATAGTGAGTAAAGATTTCTATACCTAATGACTTGGTATTGCCAATGTTTTCTGATGCAGCAGGAATATGATTATCAGGGCGCAAAAATCCGCGCCATAATACTGCTGACATTTCCAGAACAATGGCCACACCGACAAAGGCAGCAAGAGGAAAATGACTCCAGAAGCCCTGACGTAACTTATCCATATTTATGTCAAGCATCATCACGACAAACAGGAACAAAACCATCACAGCGCCAACGTATACCAGCACCAGGACAATCGCCAAAAATTCAGCTTTCAACAACAACCAGATACCTGCAGCAGTAAAAAAAGCGAGAACTAAAAACAATGCAGCATGTACCGGGCTTCGTGCGGTAATAACTTGAATCGATGCGAAAATCAGAATCGCAGCAAACACATAAAATAAAGCAGTGGTAAATTCCATAGCGAGCTAAATCCTAGTTATACCGAATTAACGGTAAGCCGCATCAGCGGCGCGAGCGGCAGCGATTTCTGTTTCATAGCGATCACCTACAGCCAACAGCATCTCTTTGGTGAAATATAAATCACCACGCTTTTCACCGTGATATTCCAATACGTGAGTTTCTACAATCGAATCTACCGGACATGATTCTTCGCAAAATCCGCAAAAAATGCATTTAGTTAAATCGATATCGTAACGCGTCGTACGACGTGAACCATCTTCCCGTTGGTCAGATTCAATCGTAATTGCCATTGCCGGACAAACTGCCTCACACAACTTACAGGCAATACAACGCTCTTCTCCGTTCGGATAACGACGTAAGGCATGCAGGCCACGGAAACGTGGAGACTGTGGTGTTTTTTCCTCAGGAAATTGCACCGTGATCTTGCGGGCGAACATATAGCGACCTGTCAGGGCGAGGCCCTTGATCAGTTCGCGCAGCATTAGGCTGCCAAAAAAATCCTTGATTGCTTCCATTTTTTTAGCCTCTTACTTCCAAATATTCCATGGAGTTTGCATCCATGCTGCGACGATCACCAGATACACCAGGGTAAGCGGGATAAATACTTTCCAGCCCAGACGCATGATCTGGTCATAGCGATAGCGTGGGAAAGATGCGCGAGCCCAAATGAACATCGACACCACTACAAAAGTTTTCAAGCCCAACCAAATCCAGCCCGGCAAATAAGCCAGCAGACCCAGCACTGGAACTGCGTGACCTATCGGTGAATTCCACCCGCCCAAAAACATCAACGAAGCTAATGCAGAAATCAAAATCATATTGGCGTACTCTGCCAAGAAGAACATCGCGAAGGACATACCTGAATACTCAACCATATGGCCCGCAACGATCTCAGATTCACCTTCAACCACGTCGAATGGATGACGGTTAGTCTCCGCGATACCGGAAATCACATAAATCACGAACATAGGCAGCAAAGGCAGCCAGTTCCAAGACAAGAAATTCCAGCCATGATCGGCGAAGGAGCCCTTCATCTGACCATTGACGACATCTGACAAATTCAAACTACCCGAGACCATTAATACAATCACCAACACAAAACCCATGGCGATCTCATAAGAAACCATCTGCGCTGAGGCGCGCATCGCGCCCAAGAATGCGTACTTAGAATTAGATGCCCAACCCGCGATGATGATGCCGTACACTTCCATCGACGTAATTGCCATGATCAACAACAAACCAGCATTGACATTTGCCAGCACCACTTCAGGTCCAAAAGGAATCACTGACCAAGCAGCCAAGGCTGGCATGATCGTCATAATTGGTGCAATCACAAACAAAACTTTATTAGCTTTTGCAGGGATAATAATTTCTTTAAGCAGTAACTTTAAAGCGTCCGCAATCGGTTGCAGCAAACCAGCGGGACCCACACGATTCGGGCCAAGACGGATATGCATCCAGCCTATCAACTTACGTTCCCATAGGGTCAGATAAGCAACACAGCCCATTACAGGTAAAGTGATGCAGACAATCTTCACGAGAGTCCATACCAGAGGCCATAAGGCACCCAGATATTGCTGTCCGTATGTCTGAATAGTGAGTAATAAGTTCATTACGCACGCTCCACAGTAACTGCACCAAACATTGGACCTAATGACTTAGTCAAGATATGACCTGCAGCAAGGCGGACGACATTATCAGGTAAGTTTTTACCCAGAACCACTGGCAATACTGCTGACCCCTGACCTTGAGTGATCTTGACGTAATCGCCGTCTTTTAAACTTAACTTAGCAAACTGCGCCGCACTCAGATGAACTTCAGGCGTCTTTGCATCTCTGGTTTTTTGCAAGGACTCAGATCTTCTGACAATGGCGTCCGTACTGTAAATCGACACGTCGGCAATCCGTTCCAGGCCCTGAGAGATAGCAGCACTCGCCAGCAAAGGAACGCCGGCAGCGCCCATATTATTGAGACTTGTCACTACTGTCGCGACATCCTTGCCCAGTAAAGCATCGCGAATTGCCTCGGAAGTTTCGAACTCAAACTCAGGCAACTCAAGCAGATTACCGAGAACGCGCAATACTTTCCAAGCCGGACGAGTATCACCCAACGGCTTCACAACGCCATGGAAACTTTGTACGCGACCTTCACAATTAATGAATGTACCGGCAGTTTCCGTAAAAGGCGATACTGGCAGCAATACATCAGCGTAATCTAAACCGTGTTTGTAGGCAGACAAAGAAACAACCATTTCAGCCTGATCCAAGGCAGACCTTGCTTGCTGAGGATTAGCACAATCTAATTCAGGTTCTGCATGCAAAAGTACATATGCTTTTTTTGCTTGTGCAAATAAGTTTTGCGCATTCGCCTCATTATTTGGCACAGCTCCGGCAAGATATCCACCAACCGTATTCGCGGCTTCCGTCAGATAACCGAAACTTGCACCAGCGTTCTGTGCGATCCATTGTGACAAAGCGTGTAGTTTTGCCGCATCAGGATGTTGAGCAGCGGCGTTACCCAAAAATACGCCCGCATTAGCTTTCAAGATACCATCAGCAATCAATGCTGCTTTTTCAGAAGCTTGGACTTGCTCAAAGCCAGTCGGTTTTGCGATTTCCTTTTTAACAGCGACAGCAACTGCAATCTCAGCGAGGAAATTCAACCAGGCAGACGGCGGGAGCACGGCATTGTTTGCCAGTTTAATCAGCAACTCATCGTCTGTCGCATGCAGGACACTCAACTTAGCGCCCATTTTGACCGACTGACGCAAACGCGCCGCCAGCAACGGATGGTCCTTACGCAAGAAGGAACCAATGACAAAAATATTCTTCAATTGCGCAAAATCAACAATTGACATACCCAGCCAAGGCACTACCTTGCTCTCTAACGAGAAATCAGATTGGCGCAAGCGGAAGTCCACATTATCAGAACCCAGACCACGAACGACCTTTTGTAGCAAACTGAGCTCTTCCAGGGTTGAACTTGGCGTGGCTGCCGCCGCAATAGCCGCAGCGCCGTGCTCATGTTTGATATTACGCAAGCCATGTGCCACATATTCCAAGGCTGTTTGCCAGTCAGTTTCCTGCCACTGGCCACCTTGTTTAATCATTGGCTTAGTTAGGCGTTCTTCGCTATTCAAACCTTCGTAAGCAAAGCGATCCTTATCGGAAATCCAGCATTCATTGACCGCTTCGTTTTCCAAAGGTACGACACGCATCACTTTGTTGTTCTTCACCTGAACAATCAAATTGGCCCCTAGGCCATCATGTGCGCTAATCGACTTACGACGGGATAATTCCCAGGTGCGTGCTGAATAACGGAAAGGCTTAGATGTCAATGCTCCAACCGGACAGAGATCAATCATATTGCCGGACAGCTCGGAATCAACGGTCTTGCCAACGAAAGAAGTGATCTCAGAATGCTCACCGCGACCCAACATTCCCAGCTCCATCACACCAGCGATCTCCTGACCAAAACGGACACAGCGGGTGCAGTGAATGCAACGGCTCATTTCTTCCATAGAAATCAATGGGCCGACATTCTTATGGAAAACTACCCGTTTTTCCTCTTCGTAACGTGAGCTGGTGGAACCATATCCTACTGCCAGATCCTGCAATTGACATTCGCCACCCTGATCGCAAATCGGACAATCCAGAGGGTGATTAATCAACAGGAATTCCATCACGCCTTTTTGCGCTTTAACTGCCTTATCGCTGTTAGAGCGCACGATCATACCGGCAGTCACAGGAGTCGCACAGGCCGGCAATGGCTTGGGCGCCTTCTCCACTTCGACCAGACACATACGGCAGTTTGCCGCAATGGATAATTTTTTGTGATAGCAAAAATGCGGAATATATGTGCCAAGCTTGTTGGCAGCATCCATTACCATACTGCCTTCTTGCACTTCAACTTTTTTGCCGTCTATTTCGATTTCAACCATGGTTTACTCTGAAGTACGCTACCTGAGCTGGCTTAAATGTAAGCGGGAACCAAGCAATGTTTATGCTCGATGTGATATTCAAATTCTTCGCGGAAATTCTTGATGAAGGCACGTACTGGCATCGCAGCAGCATCACCCAAGGCACAAATAGTACGTCCCTGAATATTGTCCGCAATCGAATTCAGCATGTCGAGATCATCTGCCCTGCCCTGTCCGTGTTCGATGCGATGCACCATACGATAGAGCCAGCCCGTACCCTCACGACAAGGTGTGCACTGACCGCAAGACTCTTCAAAATAGAAGTAAGACAAACGCAGTAACGACTTGACCATGCAACGGGTTTCGTCCATCACGATAACAGCACCGGAACCCAGCATCGAACCTGCTTTAGCGATCGAGTCATAGTCCATATCTGTTGCCATCATCACGTCGCCGGTCAATACTGGCATTGATGAACCACCTGGAATAACTGCTTTAATTTTCTTGCCATCACGCATGCCACCCGCGAGCTCCAGCAAAGTCGCAAACGGTGTACCCAGGGGAACTTCGTAGTTACCCGGTTTAGCCACATCGCCAGACATAGAGAAAATCTTAGTGCCGCCATTGTTTGGTTTACCTAGAGCTGCGTATTTTTCACCGCCCATGGCAAAGACAAACGGGACTGCTGCAAACGTTTCGGTATTATTGATGGTGGTTGGTTTGCCATACAGGCCAAAGCTCGCTGGAAAAGGCGGCTTAAAGCGTGGCTGACCTTTTTTACCCTCCAAAGATTCCAGCAAGGCCGTCTCTTCGCCACAGATATACGCACCATAACCATGGAATGCGTGCAACTGGAAAGAAAATTCAGAACCGTGAATCTTGTCACCGAGCATACCGGCGGCGCGTGCCTCTTCAATCGCTTCTTCAAAGCGATCATAGTCAGCGAAAATTTCACCGTGGATGTAGTTATAACCGACCGTAATACCCATTGCGTAGGCACCGATTGCCATACCCTCAATCAACGCATGTGGGTTGTAGCGGATAATGTCGCGATCTTTAAAGGTACCGGGCTCGCCTTCATCGGTATTGCAGACCAAATATTTTTGTCCGGGATATTGACGTGGCATGAAGCTCCACTTCAAACCCGTGGGAAAACCTGCACCACCGCGTCCGCGCAAAGAAGAAGCCTTCAGCTCAGCGATTACCTGCTCTGGCGGAATTTTTTCATCAAGAATGCGTTTTAAGGACTGGTAGCCACCGCGTGCCACATAGTCTTGCAGGTGCCAGTTTTTGCCGTCCAAGCCGGCAAGAATTAAAGGATTAATATGGCGATTATGCAGACTCGTCATTATTTGCCCGCCCCTGTGAGTTCTGTTACCAGCGAGTCGATTTTGTCATTCGACATGAAGCTGCACATACGCTTGTTATTGACTAGCATGACAGGAGCATCACCGCATGCCCCCATGCATTCCCCCTCAACAAGCGTGAACAAACCATCAGGACTGGTATCTTTATAATCAAGACCTAATTTTGCCTTTAGATGATGCGCTGCGCGCTCACCGCCAGACAAAGCACATGGCAAATTCGTGCAAACTGAAATTTTGAATTTACCAACTGGCTTGGTATTGTACATATTGTAAAAGGTTGCAACTTCTTGCACTGCAACTGCTGGCATACCGATGTAATCAGCCAAAGTTTGCATCACTTCCGGCGAGATCCAACCAGTTTCATCCTGTGCAATCGCCAAAGCCGCCATGACAGCAGACTGACGTTGGTCACCTGGAAATTTTGCCAATTCCCGGTCAATTTTTTTAAATGCCTGCTCTGATAACACCATAGCTTTTGCCTCTATTGTTGACACGCCTTGATTAAGCAATCTAGCGGTCAATCTCACCAAACACAATATCTTGCGTACCGATAATCGTTACCGCATCGGCAATCATATGACCCTTTGCCATCTCATCCAGTCCCTGCAAGTGTGCGAATCCAGGAGCGCGGATTTTCAGGCGATACGGCTTGTTCGCACCGTCAGACATGAGGTAGATACCAAACTCGCCTTTTGGATGCTCTACCGCAGCATAAGCTTCGCCAGCCGGAACATGGAAGCCTTCAGTAAATAACTTGAAGTGATGGATCAACTCTTCCATATTGGACTTCATATTCACACGTGAAGGCGGTGCGACTTTGTGATTTGTTGTAATCACCGGACCAGCATTATTGCGTAGCCATTCAACACATTGTTTTATGATACGGTTTGACTGACGCATCTCTTCTACGCGCACCAGATAACGATCATAACTATCGCCGTTAACACCAACAGGAATATCGAAATCCAATAAATCATAAACTTCATACGGCTGTTTTTTGCGCAGATCCCACTCAATACCAGAACCACGCAACATCGGACCAGTAAAGCCCATTGCTTTAGCACGTTCGGGAGAAACGACACCGATACCAACCAGTCGCTGCTTCCAGATACGATTATCCGTCAGCAAAGTCTCGTACTCATCAACATAGGTCGGAAAGCGGTTTGTAAAATCTTCGATAAAATCAAGCAGAGAACCCTGACGATTTTCGTTCAGGGCACGCATTGCTTTGTCGTTCTTTAATTGCGATGTTGTGAACTTCGGCATTTGCTCTGGCAAATCGCGATATACACCACCTGGACGATAGTAAGCAGCATGCAAACGCGCACCAGACACGGCCTCATAACAGTCCATCAAATCTTCACGCTCGCGAAATGCGTATAAAAATACTGCCATCGCACCGACATCCAATGCATGCGCACCTATCCACAGCAAATGATTCAGCAAACGCGTAATTTCGTCGAACATTACGCGGATGTATTGCGCGCGCAAAGGCACTTCCAAGCCGAGCATTTTTTCGATTGCCATAACGTAGGCGTGCTCATTGGCCATCATCGACACATAGTCGAGACGATCCATGTACGGAACCGATTGCAGGAAAGTTTTTTGCTCAGCCAACTTCTCGGTTGCACGATGCAACAGACCAATATGCGGATCGGCACGCTGAATCACTTCACCATCCAACTCCAGCACCAAACGTAAAACACCGTGGGCAGCAGGATGTTGAGGACCAAAGTTCAGTGTGTAATTTTTAATCTCAGCCATTATTTCACTCCGTAGTGCTCTTCGCGAATGATGCGCGGCACATTTTCACGCGGATCTATCGTAACGGGCTGATAAACAACGCGCTTTTGCTCAGAGTCATAACGCATTTCGACATAACCAGATACAGGAAAATCTTTACGAAAAGGATGACCAATAAAACCATAATCAGTCAAAATGCGACGCAAATCATTATGACCGTCGAACAAAATACCAAAGAAATCAAATGCTTCGCGCTCATACCAATTTGCGGCATTCCAGACATCGATTACGGATGGCAAAACTGGCATCTCATCGTCAGCAGCAAACACCCGGACGCGCAAACGCCAGTTGTGCTTAATCGACAGCAAGTGAGACACAGCAGCAAAACGTGCGCCAGTCCAAGCACCATCGCCGTACGCCGAATAATCAACGCCACACAAATCAATCAATTCTTCGAAAGAAGTTGAAGTGTGATCACGCAGATCCTGCATGACCTGCAAGTAGACCTGAGGCGCGACCACAACCGTCAGCTCACCCAGAGCCAGAGTAGATTGCAGCAAACGATCGCCCAAGACCTCTTTTACCGCTGCCTCGAGGATTTCTAATTTTGTAGTCATAGTGTAAGTGCTGCCCTAAATTCGCTTGAACTGAACAGATTAGCGCGCAATAGTATTGGTACGTTTGATCTTGTTTTGCAACTGAATAATGCCGTACAACAGAGCCTCTGCAGTTGGCGGACAACCTGGCACATAAATATCAACTGGCACAATACGATCGCAACCACGCACCACGGAGTAAGAGTAGTGATAATAACCACCACCATTGGCGCACGATCCCATGGAAATAACCCAACGAGGCTCAGCCATCTGGTCGTACACTTTACGCAAAGCGGGCGCCATTTTATTACACAGCGTTCCAGCAACAATCATCACATCCGACTGGCGTGGCGATGGACGAAACACCACGCCAAAACGATCCAGATCGTATCGTGACGCACCTGCATGCATCATTTCGACCGCACAACAAGCGAGACCAAAAGTCATTGGCCACATCGAACCTGTGCGTGTCCAATTAATTAGCTTATCAGCCGTCGTCGTGACGAAGCCTTCGCTCAATACACCTTCAATTGCCATAATCGATCACTCCCAATCCAGGGCGCCCTTTTTCCAGATATACCAAAAACCAACTGCGAATTCCAGGACAAAACCCAGCATAATCAAGAAACCGGACCAACCCAGGTCACGCATTGCTAGGCCCCAAGGAAAAAAGAAAGCCGTCTCAAGATCAAACAGGATAAACAGAATCGCAACCAGGTAATAACGCACATCAAATTTCATACGTGCGTCTTCGAAGGCTTCAAAGCCACATTCGTATGGAGATGTTTTTTGACTATCCGGTTTAAATGGAGCAAGAATGCGACCAAGAATTTGCGGAACTATACCAACCGCAATACCAACCAGAATGAAGAGAAGAACAGGGAAATAATTTTCGAGGTTCACGTTAGGCTACCTGTATTTGAACGCCACATTGAAGTGATTCACTCTAAAAGCAAGAGGAGCATTGCTACCACCCCTCCGACCAGACCAGCAAAGAAAACTGGTCGTATTTTTTGGTGCCGACGACGAGACTCGAACTCGTACAGCTTTCGCCACTACCCCCTCAAGATAGCGTGTCTACCAATTTCACCACGTCGGCTTAAGCCCTGCATTCTACTATGTCTGACGCAATTGTTCAACGCACAATTGCAGACATTCAACGTTTTTTGCAGAGTAAAACCGTTTTATTTCGGGATTTGATTAGCTTGACCCGCTGCGCTAGCAGGAGCAGCAACCGAACTGGCCGAAGCAGCTGTCGGCGCCGGTACTACTTTTGCCGCCGTAGGCAAATTATCCAGCACACCACCAGTGCTAGTGCGATTGCCACCTATGAATGCCAGAGCGAGGGTCGCGCCAAAAAATACTGCGGCGGCGATGCCTGTCGATTTAGATAAAAAGTTAGACGAGCCCGTCGCGCCAAATAAACTACCGGAAGCACCTGAGCCAAATGAAGCGCCCATATCAGCGCCCTTGCCGTGCTGCAAAAGCACCAGACCAATAATTGCCAGCGCGGACAAAACCTGGATAACCACAACTACCGTAAACAAAGTATGCATTCAAAACACCTAAATTAATTAATTTTAAAACTAAATATAAGCCAGTAAAAATGCCGGCCCATCATTAATCACATCAACCAACGAACCTACCATGACAAGCCGCAAAAGAATTAACCTGCTTGAATAATTGCCAGGAAATCTGCCGCCTTTAAAGCAGCACCACCAATCAAGCCGCCATCAATATCCGGCATCGCCAGCAACTCTTGCGCATTTTCGGGCTTCATACTGCCGCCATACAGAATCTGCACTATTTCCGCTGCCGTAGGATTTTTCAACGCCAATTGCTGACGCAAGACCGCATGAACATCCTGCGCCATTTGCGGCGTCGCCGTCTTACCGGTACCAATTGCCCAGACTGGCTCATAGGCAACCACCAGATTTGTCAGCGCATCCACATCAATGACATCCAACACCGCCCGTAATTGTGCAGAAACGACGGAATTGGTTTGTCCCAATTCCCGCTGCTCCAGCGTTTCACCCACACAAACAATCGGCTTCAAGCCGGACGCAAGCAACCGCAAGGTTTTTTGCGCCACCAGCTCATCCGTTTCGCCATGATAAGCACGACGCTCAGAGTGACCAACGATTGCATAAGTACAAGAGCAGTCTGACAGCATCGACGCAGAAACCTCACCAGTATAAGCTCCGGAAAGATGCACAGAAACATCCTGCGCACCCCAGCCAATATCGCTACCAGACAACAAATTCGCACATTGCATCAAATATGGTGACGGCGCGCAAACCAAAACATCGCAAGCCACGCCAGCACTTAAACCAGAACGCAATTCAGACAACAGCGCTTCATTTGAAGCAAAACTGCCATTCATTTTCCAGTTACCAGCAATCAATTTACGTCGCATAGCAGCCCAAAAATTTAATAAACCGTCTATTGTAGCCCTTCTATGCACAAGGGGCAAACCCATACCAAGACAAATCAGGACTACCACATTAAATTTCTCGAGGAGCCACAAAGTAACGCCATCAACACCCCTTTAAGTCACCCACTAAATAGATACTACCCATCAGTATTTTTCCAACTCACCCGACTCTTAAGCGTGTTCAGCCAGGTTTTTATTAAAAATACCGAGAGTATCTTGCTTCTCCATATCAGAAATATTAGGAATCTGAAACTCGCAGCATAATTTTCCCCACATGCGAGCTGGTCTCCATTAAGGCATGTGCCGCAGCAGCATCAGAGAGAGGGAAAATCTGATGAATTACAGGCTTTATTTGACCAGACTCCAGCAAAGGCCAGATTTTTTCCCGCAAACTAGCAGCAATTGCCCCCTTAAATGCCACAGAACGCGGACGCAGCGTAGATCCCGTCATAGTCAACCGACGCCGCAGCACCTGAGCCAGATCCACTTCAGCTTTGGCACCACCAAGCAAGGCGATGATTGCCAGGCGACCATCATCAGCAAGGCAATTAATCTCGCGCGGGACATAATCTCCCGCCACCATATCTAGGATGACGTCCACACCGCGACCAGCAGTCAAAGATTTAAGTATCTCTACAAAGTCTTCGCTACGATAATTAATCCCCCTCTCGGCACCCAACTGCTCCGTGGCCCTGCATTTATCATCCGAGCCAGCCGTAGCGAATACCCGATGCCCCAGGGCGACGGCCATCTGTATCGCCGTCACACCGATGCCCGACGTACCTCCCTGAACCAACAAACTCTCATCCGCACTTAATCTAGCGCGATCAAATACATTGCTCCAGACCGTAAAATAAGTTTCAGGCAATGATGCGGCCTCAACCAGACTTAACCCGACCGGCACGGGCAAACACTGCAAGGCTGGCGCAACGCAGTATTCTGCGTAACCGCCGCCCTGCACCAGCGCACACACGCTATCTCCAATAACAAAATCTGAGCCCTGCAAATCCCCACCTATGATCTCACCGGCAACTTCCAGTCCCGGCAAATCAGAAGCTCCTGCCGGGACCGGATAGTGACCGAGGCGTTGCAACACATCAGGACGGTTAATACCCGCCGCATTTACGCGGATCAACACTTCACCGGCCTTCGGCTCCGGAACAGGCCTCTCGCATAACTGCAACACTTCTGGCTTACCGTATTGTGTAATTTGAATTGCTCGCATAATTACTCCATTCGCGTGAAATTTGACCGACCTAAAATTCGTGCAATTGCATGATGCATGATTGTAAGCCGATAAAAAAAGCCTGCGTTTTCACACAGGCTTTTTGC
Source organism: Undibacterium sp. Xuan67W (assembly GCF_049340165.1). Taxonomy (NCBI): domain Bacteria; kingdom Pseudomonadati; phylum Pseudomonadota; class Betaproteobacteria; order Burkholderiales; family Oxalobacteraceae; genus Undibacterium; species Undibacterium sp. Xuan67W. Next base: position 24,893 of record NZ_JBMPPN010000010.1, on the reverse strand, counting down.
AGGTCAACCGAGTTTAACTAGTTTATTGCTGTTGTTGTTGCGGCTGCTCACCCTCAGCAACAGCAGCTTTCATGGACAACTTGAAGCGACCACGATCATCCGTCTCCAGCACTTTAACGCGTACTTGCTGACCTTCTTTAAGATAATCAGCAACTGCATTCACACGCTCATTGGCGATCTGACTGATGTGCAGCAAACCGTCTTTACCTGGCATGATCTGAACGATCGCGCCGAAATCCAACAGTTTCAACACTGTGCCGTCATAGACCTTGCCAACTTCAACTTCTGCAGTCAATTCTTCGATGCGACGCTTGGCCTCTTGGCCAGCTGCTGCATCTACGGAAGCGATAGTAACAACGCCTTCATCACTGATATCGATTTGCGTACCTGTCTCTTCAGTCAAGGCACGAATTACCGCACCACCTTTACCGATGACATCACGGATTTTTTCAGGGTTGATTTTGACTGTAATCAAACGTGGTGCGAAGTCGGACAACTCTGCTTTACCGACTGGAACTGCTTTTTGCATTTCGCCCAAGATATGATCGCGGCCTTCTTTCGCTTGCGCCAAAGCGACCTGCATGATTTCTTTTGTAATACCCTGGATTTTGATGTCCATTTGCAAGGCAGTAATACCTTCAGCAGTACCAGCCACTTTGAAGTCCATATCGCCGAGGTGATCTTCATCACCCAGAATATCGGTCAGCACTGCAAATTTATTGCCGTCTTTAATCAAACCCATCGCGATACCGGCTACATGCGCCTTCATCGGCACACCCGCGTCCATCAATGCCAGGCAACCACCGCAAACCGATGCCATGGAGGATGAACCATTGGATTCTGTAATCTCAGAAACCAGACGCACTGAGTAGCTGAAATCTTCTGGTGAGGGCAATGCTGCTTGCAATGCGCGCTTCGCCAAACGACCGTGACCAATTTCACGACGCTTAGGTGTGCCAACGCGGCCTGTTTCGCCAGTGGCGAACGGAGGCATGTTGTAATGCAGCATGAAGCGATCAGAGTATTCACCCATCAAAGCATCAATTTTTTGCTCGTCACGGGAAGTACCCAGAGTCGCAATCACCAAAGCCTGGGTTTCACCGCGTGTGAACAAAGCTGTACCATGCGTACGTGGCAATACACCAGTACGAATCGTGATTGGGCGCACTGTGCGCGTATCACGTCCGTCGATACGAGGTTCGCCTTCGAGGATCTGGGAGCGAACGATTTTCGCTTCCAGATCGAACAGAATATTACCAACCTCAGATGAATCGGGGGCTGACTCACCTTTAGCAGCGGCTTGCTCAGCCAAAGAAGCATTCACTGCAGTTGTCGCATCTTTCAGCAATTGGGTACGTGCTTGTTTTTCTTTTGTCTGATAGGCGGCACGCAATAATGGTTCTGCGACTGCGCTGACAGCAGCAATCAGAGGTTCATTCTTAGCGGCTGGCGCCCACTCAACTTCAGGCTTGCCGCCATCACGAACCAATTCGTGAATTGCGTCAATCACAGCCTTCATTTGCTCGTGACCGTACACTACGGCACCCAACATGACTTCTTCAGACAATTGCTGCGCTTCAGATTCGACCATCAAAACAGCTTGCTCAGTACCAGCAACAACCAGATCCATTGCCGATGTTTTTAACTGAGTTGCCGTTGGATTCAGTACGTATTGACCGTTGATGTAACCAACGCGCGCCGCACCGACAGGGCCGCTGAATGGAATACCCGAGACACAGATCGCAGCCGATGCACCGATCATGGCAGCGATATCTGGATCAATTTCAGGATTAACGGACAAAACATGCACAATGACCTGCACTTCGTTCAGATAACCTTCTGGAAACAAAGGACGGATAGGCCTGTCGATCAAACGGGAAGTCAGTGTTTCTTTTTCAGATGGACGACCTTCACGTTTAAAAAAACCCCCAGGAATACGGCCGGCAGCATAGGTTTTTTCGAGGTAGTCAACAGTCAATGGAAAGAAATCCTGACCGGGTTTCGCGTCTTTTTTTGCAACAACGGTTGCCAGCACGACAGTATCTTCAATCGATACCATGACCGCACCAGAAGCTTGACGAGCGATCTCGCCTGTTTCCAGTATCACTTGATGTTGACCATACTGGAAGGTTTTCGTAACTTTATTAAACACAATGTGTCCTTTCTATTTTGCCGACAGATTTTCAGGCGCTGTCGTTCACCTCACCGCGAGCGAATAATTCATTCGCTTTACTACAAGTTAAAACTACTAAAAATTTTCAAAACAACCGCTACAAACAACAAAAAGCCTGCGACAGCGAACTGAGGCAGGCTTTCTGCTACAACACTTTTGCTATGTAATAAATATATAGCAATGAATTACTTACGCAAGCCGAGTTTTTCGATCAGTGAACGATAACGGTTCAAGTCTTTACCCTTCAGATAGGACAGCAGGCTTTTACGACGGTTAACCATCATGATCAAACCACGACGTGAGTGGTGATCTTTAGCGTGTGCCTTGAAGTGACCGTTCAAGTCATTGATACGTGCAGTCAACAAAGCGACTTGCACTTCAGGGGATCCAGTGTCATTTGCGCCACGGGCATTATCCGCAACGATAGCGGCTTTAGTACTTTTTTCGAAAGACATGATTTTCCTTAACATGCGATGCAAAGAGAGCAAACCCTTAGCATCGTGATAACAATAACCTCACCAGAATGGTAAGACGCGTGACTATAGCACAGATTTATCCGACAATCAAAGCCGCGCTTAATGGCAAAACCGGATAAAACCAGACAAAACCAGACAAAACCGTGACTTAAATCTGAGGATTCAGTTTTTCCACTTTGGAATGCAGTTTATTCAAGGCAGATAAATATGCCTTTGCCGACGCCACAACGATATCCGGGTCCGCCCCTACGCCATTCACAATACGTCCGGCCTTGGAGAGGCGCATGGTGACCTCGCCTTGCGACTGCGTTCCGGTCGTAATTGCATTGACCGAAAACAGTAACAATTCGGAACCGCTCTGGGTTTTCGACTCGATTGCATTAACGATGGCATCAACCGGGCCATTGCCATGTCCGTCGCAAGTAACCTCCTTGGAATCAATCGCAAATACGATTTTTGCCGCTGGTCTCTCCCCTGTCTCAGAATGCTGCGCCAGAGAAACGAAACGATAGTACTCATTATCGTGAGAATGCTCTTCGTCCGATACGAGCGACATGATGTCTTCGTCAAAAATTTCAGATTTACGATCAGCCAATTCCTTGAAGCGCGCAAATGCGGCATTAATATCCGCCTCAGAATCGAGTTTGATACCGAGCTCCTCGAGACGCTGCTTAAATGCATTACGACCAGACAATTTACCCAGAACGATCTTATTCGCGCTCCAGCCTACATCTTCCGCACGCATGATTTCGTAAGTATCACGGGCTTTTAAGATACCGTCCTGATGAATGCCGGAGGCATGCGCAAATGCGTTTGCGCCGACGACAGCCTTGTTCGGCTGCACAGCAAATCCGGTGATTTGCGATACCAGCTTAGAGGTTGCCACGATCTGTGTCGTATCGATGCCAAAATCCAGATTGAAATGGTCACGACGAGTTTTCACCGCCATGACGATTTCTTCAAGCGCCGTATTGCCAGCGCGCTCACCCAGACCATTGATCGTACATTCCACCTGTCGAGCACCACCAATCATCACGCCGGCCAGCGAATTCGCCACTGCCATGCCAAGGTCGTTATGACAATGTACCGACCAGATCGCTTTATCGGAATTAGGAATACGCTCACGCAGAGACTTCAGCATATTGCCGTACAAGCCCGGAACACCATAGCCAACCGTGTCAGCAAAATTAATCGTCGTCGCCCCCTCATTGATCACCGCCTCAATCACGCGACACAAAAAATCCATATCCGAACGACTACCATCTTCCGGACTAAATTCAACGTCATCAGTAAATTGACGCGCAAAACGCACGGCCTGTTTCGCTTGTTCAAACACCTGATCCGGGGTCATGCGCAGCTTCTTTTCCATGTGCAAAGGTGAGGTCGCAATGAAGGTGTGAATGCGTTTTCTTTGCGCATCTTTTAGCGCCTCTGCTGCACGAGAAATATCTCTATCATTAGCACGCGACAGAGAACAGATGATCGGCTCCCTGACCGCGGCAGAAATTGCCTGAATCGCCTCAAAATCACCCTGTGATGCTGCTGCAAAACCAGCCTCAATCACATCAACTCTTAAACGTTCCAATTGCCGTGCAATACGAATTTTTTCATCCTTGGTCATTGACGCGCCAGGTGACTGTTCGCCATCACGCAAAGTCGTGTCAAATATGATCAGCTTATCGCTCATGATCTGCTCCTGATTTTTAAATGTGATTATCTGATTTCAATACTGCCAATGCTTTTCGTTCACCCTTGCCATACACATGGGTGAGAGCTACGCAAATTGTGAAATTGAGTTATGAGTGCACTATGGTGTTAGCGCACCAGTCATGAAGCTGGCAAATCTGATAGATCCGCAAGAGACCGCATTGCTAAAAATTTGAGCAGTAAATACCTGCGAACGACTATAAGCGCGATTACCTCAAAGCGCAAGATTTTATGGCTCTTATTCTTTAAAAAATTCCTGGCGTTTCTCTCCATAAAAATGAAAAAGCTGCGCAGTATTCTTACTGCGCAGCTCACCTATTTCTTACCTATTTACATACTGATTTATTTTTCTTCGTGAGTCTCAACGGTGGTCTGCATCAAACTCACAGGACGTCCTTTACGCCAGCGCCATAACAAGACCACATAACCAGACAAACCATACAGAACAAACAAACCAAACAACACTTTAGGCGGATCACTGACAACAGCAACATACGCCAGAACGATCAGAAATGGCGCAATGAATGGCACTGAGCGGCGTAAATTTACATCCTTAAAACTGTAAAAAGGTACATTCGTCACCATCGTCAATCCGGCAAACAAAGTAATGCACCAGGCACTCCAGCTCAAATCACTTCCTTTGAAATTCAAGTCCGTCATCAGCAATACAAATCCTGCTACCAATGCTGCGGCAGCAGGGCTTGGCAAACCCTGAAAATAGCGCTTGTCCACAACGGCTATATTGGTGTTAAAGCGAGCAAGTCGCAAAGCAGCACCGGCACAATAAACAAAAGCGGCAAGCCAGCCAAGTTTCCCCATACCCCTGAGTGACCATTCATACGCTACCAGCGCAGGGGCTGCTCCGAAGGAAATCATGTCGGACAAACTATCGTACTGAGCACCGAATTCACTTTGTGTATTCGTCATCCTCGCTACACGACCGTCAAGACTATCCAGCACCATGGCAGCAAAAATAGCGAAGGCAGATTGATCAAAGCGTAAATTCATCGCCATCACAATGGCATAAAAACCGCAGAATAAAGCCGCCGTCGTAAAAGCATTGGGCAGGAGATAGATGCCACGCCTTCTTTTAACAGGATAGGACTGCTCTGCCTCGCCCGACTCTGTTTGTTGATTTTTGCGTGCGCCACGTGGAAAAAGCTTAAAACTACCTTTGGGCTTACGTCGTTTAAAAGAGGACATGCGTTAATCGATAAAATGAAAGTAAGCTGAAAGTATAACCGCGATTAGACCTCAATTAAATCCATTTCATACTGCTAAAATCCGGCCTTCCTCTGAAACCATCCCAATTTCAGGTCAGCCATTACGAAGAGAATCTCACTATTGGTTAAAAATTCATCGGCGTCAGGCAGCAGAAAGTCGTCCGAATCGAGTTACCGGATAATTCTCAAATTGCACCCCAACGCAAGCCTGCTGAGTAACATCCAGGATGTCAACACGATCCAAAAAAAATCACTCTCGTAAATTTTCTCGATTCAGATAAATTTGAAGAAATAAAAAAATCGCCCATTCGGGCGATTTTTTGCTTTCGAGCTGCGTGTGCTTGAAAGAGCACGGAGTATGATGCCCGCAAATCCTAAAGATTAGTTCTTGGATTGATCAACCAGTTTGTTTTTAGCAATCCAAGGCATCATGGCACGCAATTTAGCGCCGACTTCTTCGATCTGATGCTCTGCTGTCAAACGACGACGGGAAATCAAAGTAGGTGCACCCGCTTTGTTTTCTAGGATGAAGCTCTTTGCGTATTCACCTGTTTGGATATCTTTCAGGCATTGGCGCATTGCATCTTTGGTTGCGGAAGTTACGACCTTAGGACCAGTCACATATTCGCCGTATTCTGCGTTGTTGGAGATCGAGTAATTCATGTTGGCGATACCACCTTCATAGATCAGATCAACAATCAGTTTCAGTTCATGCAGACATTCAAAGTAGGCCATTTCTGGTGCATAACCAGCTTCAACCAAGGTCTCGAAACCTGCTTTGATCAGCTCAACTGCACCGCCACACAATACCGCTTGCTCGCCGAACAGATCCGTTTCAGTTTCTTCGCGGAAGTTGGTTTCAATGATGCCGGCACGGCCGCCACCGTTTGCCATTGCGTAGGACAAAGCGATGTCACGGGCAGAGCCGGATTTATCTTGATACACAGCGATCAGGTGAGGAACGCCACCACCTTGAGAATATGTGCCGCGTACCGTGTGACCTGGCGCTTTCGGAGCGATCATGATGACGTCCAGATCAGCGCGTGGTACGACTTGACCGTAGTGAACGTTGAAGCCATGTGCGAATGCCAGCACAGCACCTTGCTTGGCATGCGGCGCTACATTTTCAGCGTAAACCTGAGCGATGTTTTCATCCGGCAGCAAGATCATAATGACGTCAGCAGCTTTTACTGCGTCATTCACTTCAGCCACGTTCAGACCGGCATTTTTTGCCTTATCCCATGAAGCGCCGCCTTTACGCAGGGCGACAGTTACTTTACAGCCTGAATCATTCAAATTTTGCGCATGCGCGTGGCCTTGTGAACCGTAACCGATGATTGCTACGTTTTTGCCTTTGATAAGGGACAGATCACAGTCTTTATCGTAGAAAACTTTCATTTTGTATCCTTAATTATTTAATTTAATTCAGTTATTTGAAACAGCATCCGCACTATTCATGCGCCTTTTGGCACGTTTTCGCCCGGAAAATCCCGTGGATATTGCGTATTAATTTATTTTTTAATGCTTTAGACTTTTAAAATTCGTTCCCCACGACCGATACCTGAACCACCGGTACGTACCGTTTCCAAGATTGCCGTACGGTCGATGGAGTCGATAAAAGCATCCAGCTTGCCTTTGTTGCCGGTCAGTTCGATGGTGTAGGTTTTTTCAGTGACATCAATGATGCGTCCACGGAAAATATCTGCCGTGCGCTTCATCTCTTCACGTTCTTTACCCACTGCCCTGACTTTGATCAGCATCAGTTCGCGTTCGATGTGCGCACCCTCCGTCAGATCGACGACCTTGACGACTTCGATCAAGCGATTCAAATGCTTGGTAATTTGCTCGATGATGTCATCGGAACCAGAGGTCACAATTGTCATGCGCGATAAGGTGGCATCTTCGGTCGGTGCTACCGTTAAGGTTTCGATGTTGTAACCACGGGCAGAAAATAAACCAACGACACGTGACAAAGCACCGGCCTCATTTTCCAGCAAAACAGAAATGATATGTCTCATGTTAGAGGTCCTCCGAACCGAGCAACATTTCAGTCAGACCAGCGCCCGCCTTGACCATAGGCCAGACGTTTTCGGTCTGATCCGTAATGAAGTTCATAAACACCAAGCGATCTTTCATGGCGAACGCGTCTTTCAATGCGCCATCGATATCTGCCGGATTTTCTATCTTCATGCCGACATGGCCATACGATTCAACCAGCTTGGTAAAATCAGGTAAGGAATCCATGTAAGACTCGGAGTAACGTGAACCATAATCAATTTGCTGCCACTGCCTGACCATGCCAAGGAAGCGGTTATTCAGCAAAATAATTTTTGGTGTCAAATGATATTGCTTACAAGTTGCGAGCTCCTGGATACACATTTGTATCGACGCCTCACCGGTAATACAGGCAACAGTCGCATCAGGGTTCGCCATTTGCACCCCCATTGCATAAGGCAAACCAACACCCATAGTGCCCAGACCACCAGAATTGATCCAGCGACGCGGTTTATCAAATCCGTAATACTGTGCAGCCCACATTTGATGCTGACCAACATCTGACGTAATGAACGCATCGCCCTTAGTGATTTCCCAAACTTTTTGCACAACTGATTGAGGTTTAATCACTTCAGTTGATGTCGGGAACTTCAGACAATCACGTTTGCGCCACTCATTAACTTGCCTCCACCAGTCTGCCAGCGCTTTCGGGTTCGACTTGGTTTCAACCGTGCTAAGTTGCGACAAAAACTCTTGCAATACGTCTTTGACATTACCGACGATGGGAATATCAACTTTGACACGCTTGGAAATCGACGAGGGGTCAATATCTATATGGATGATCTTGCGTGGATTTGACGCAAAATGCTTTGGGTTACCGATCACACGATCATCAAAGCGTGCGCCGATCGCAATCAGCACGTCGCAGTGCTGCATGGCCATATTAGCTTCGTAAGTGCCGTGCATACCCGGCATACCGACAAATTTTTCATCCGAAGCAGGGAAAGCGCCCAAGCCCATCAGCGTATTCGTGCAAGGGAAGCCGAGATGATTCACCAGTTTGTTTAGTTCTGGCGCAGCGTTGGCCAGAATTACGCCACCGCCGGTATAAATCATCGGCCGCTCTGCTTGCAGCAATAGCTGTACCGCCTTACGGATCTGGCCAGAGTGGCCTTTGTCTACAGGCTTGTAGGAGCGCATTTCAACTTCTTTTGGATAGAAGTAGGTGGTCTTGTGCATGCTGATGTCTTTAGGGATATCGACCAACACAGGACCGGGACGACCCGTTGTGGCGATAAAAAACGCCTTTTTAATAGTCGTCGCTAAATCTCTGACATCTTTCACCAAAAAATTGTGCTTGACGCAAGGACGTGTAATACCAACGGTATCGCATTCCTGGAAAGCATCCTGACCAATTGCGTGACTTGGGACTTGGCCGGAAATAATCACCATCGGGATCGAATCCATGTAAGCCGTCGCCAGGCCAGTTACCGCATTGGTAACGCCAGGGCCGGATGTCACTAGCGCGACACCGACTTTTTGTGAGGATCTGGAATAAGCATCAGCTGCGTGTATCGCGGCCTGCTCATGGCGAACAAGAATGTGTTGAAACTTGTCCTGATTAAAAATTGCGTCGTAAATATAGAGTACGGCACCGCCCGGGTATCCGAACACATGCTCAACACCCTCTTCGGCCAGACATTTAACTAATATCTCTGCACCAGTTATTTCTGCATTTGTTTCTGAACTCATTTTCGTTTCCTTTCAAGGTCCATAGGAGATTGATCGGATGTTCTTTCCTGTCGAACTTGCGAGGCTAGGCTTTAAGCTGGCATTCCTTTTTGTGCTGTCACACCATCCTTGGTACATCCGTTGGACATATTTCCAGATGAGGCTTATGGCACTCGTTCAGTCAGTGTTTAGGCTTTACTACGACAACTTCTCACGCTTGTGGCATGGGTCAGAACAAACAGCTTCATTAGAGCACCTGTTGAGGACGGCATTGTGAGCCGGTTCGAACAGGTATTGATTGCCTCGAGATCGTGAGGCGGACTGATACGGTACTGCGTCGCACCATTTTGGTCAAGACAAATTCCATGTTTTTGAGCATAAAATGCTTGCAAATCAGAGGCTCCCTATAAAATAGCAGGACATGGAAAAGGTTTTTTGCTAGCATGGGCGCACTTTTAAAGAGAAAAACCGCACTATTTCACGGCATTTTCCCAAATTAAGAACAGATTGCCACAGGAATTTCCTTTGTCATAGCATCACCTTATCAAAGTTACCTATCATTACTGCCAAGAAATGGCCACAGACAAAGAATTATCGAGTTTTCTTGAAGGCGTAGAACGTCGCGCTTACAAACACGCAGTGTATACAGTGCGTAACGAAGAATCTGCACTAGACATCGTACAAGAGTCGATGATCAAGCTTGCCGAAAAATACGGCGACAAACCTGCCGCCGAACTTCCCCTTTTATTCCAGCGTATTTTGCAAAATACCATACTCGATTTTTTCCGCAGAGAAAAAGTACGAAACACTTGGGTCAGCCTGTTTTCGAGCATTACACCAAATAATAATCAGGATGATGATAATTTTGACTTGCTAGAAAGCTACGCGTCCGAAGAAGGAACAGAGGCATCTGAGTCAAGTGCTGATAAAATAGAACGTGAGCAAGTTCTCAACTTAATCGATGGTGAAATACAAAAACTTCCAGCACGTCAACGAGAAGCCTTCCTCATGCGTTATTGGGAAGATATGGATGTAGCAGAAACAGCCGCCGCAATGGGTTGCTCGGAAGGCAGTGTAAAAACGCACTGTTCGCGTGCAACACACGCACTGGCAGCATCGCTCAAGGCAAAAGGAATAACACTATGAACTACTCTAGAGAAGCCCAGGATCTGGATTTTGCCTACAAAGTAAGGCATGTATTAAACGAATCCGCGGAACGACTCCCGGCACCGACCTTAGACCGGCTGGCTAATGCGCGAAAAATTGCTATGTCACGTAAAAAGCAATCTTCTCCAAGTGCCGTATTGGCGTTTGGCGGCGTTTTATCAGGCGCTCACGGATTTTCATTCGGCGGTCCTAGCTCCTGGCTAGGCAAACTCGGTGTTGCTTTACCGATGCTGGTACTGATTGCAGGTTTAATGGGCATCTATGAATATGAGCAACAACGTCGCATCAGCGATCTCGCCGACATCGATGTTGCCGTTCTGGCAGATGAGCTGCCTCCCGATGCCTACCTAGACACCGGCTTCAGCGCCTATTTAAACAAAGCAGAGGAGTAGTAGTGTCTTTTTCCCCTGTAGTTGTTTCAAAAAAATTGTCGCTAGTTACCTTTGTATTAGCAATATTTTCACCGCTGGCCGTGGCTGGCGGTGCTTCCATTACAAGTACCCCACCCTCCACCGCGAATAAAGTTACAGCACCGACAGCGGTAGCGAGTAGCAAACCCGTATGGCAAGAACTCACTGCGGCACAAAAAACAGCTCTGGCGCCACTATCACCTGAGTGGGCGAAGATGAGCGAAGCAGGCAAAAAGAAATGGCTGGAAATCGCGAATAAGTATGCCCTCATGAAGCCGGATGAACAGGTTCGCGTACAAGAACGCATGCGCGCCTGGGTTAAATTATCCCCTGAACAGCGGATGGAAGCGCGGGAGAACTTTGCCCGTACAACACAATTGAAGCCAGAGCAAAAATCCGCTCAATGGCAGCAATATCAGCAACTCAGCGAAGATCAGAAAAAACAATTGGCTGCCGAAGCAAACAAGAAAAAGAGTGTCACCAATCTGCCTCCTGAAGCACAAAGAAAAGCACCTACCCTGGCACCGATCAAGGCTGCTCAGAAGCAAGCACCAATGGTATTGCCACAGCCAGCAGTCATAGCGCCGCCGGCCGCACAAGCCATCAGTCAGGCTGCGCCAGCTCCGGTAACAAGCGCTCCTGCATCTCAAGCTGCGATTAAATAAAAGTGGTTCAGCAAAATTTTACCGCTGCCACCGCAGCCCCAGCACTGCGTCGTCGCCTCATCTGCATGGTATATGAGGCGATGCTGCTGTTTGGCGTAGTGTTTGTAGCGGGGATGATCTTTGACGTCTGGACTCAAAGCAGACATGCACTGACACTGCGACATGCTCGGGAAACTTGGCTGTTTTTTGTTCTGGGTGTGTATTTTGTGTTTTTCTGGTCAAGAAGCGGCCAGACTCTGGCCATGAAAACCTGGAGCATCAAAGTCATTGACGATACAAGGCCTAAGTTACCGGTGACAAAAGCAATCGTGCGCTATTGCTTGGCATGGATGTGGTTTTTACCTGGTTTAGCTATTGCCTATCAACTTGAACTGAAAGCCTGGTACGCTGTTACTGCAGTCACAATCAACGTGATTCTATGGTCGCTAACAACCAGACTCGATAAAGACGGGCAATTTCTGCATGACAAGCTTGCAAAAACACGCCTGGTTCATGTAGAAGTCAAATTGAGCACCGACACCCGACAGGCTAATTAATTCCCCATAGAGAAATCTGACGCATTTTTTTGTGCTTTGCTGGTTCAATGTTATTCTATTAAAAAATAATTTTAGAGAGTCGGCATGCAACACAAAGCTCCTCGTCGCACCCGGGAACGCATCCTGGATTTATCGCTGCGCTTATTCAATGAATTTGGCGAGCCCAATATCACCACGACAGTCATTGCTGAAGAGATGAATATCTCTCCGGGAAATTTATATTATCACTTCCGCAATAAAGACGACATTGTCAACTCGATTTTCGTCCAGTTTGAAGAAGAAATTAATAAGAAACTCGCCTTCCCCGAAGGACGCAAAGCCAATATTCAGGATATCTGGACCTATTTGCACCTGACGTTTGAACTCGTCTGGCGCTACCGTTTTTTCTATCGTGATCTGAATGATCTGCTATCAAGAAATCGAAAATTAGAGTTAAATTTCAAACAAATTCTGACGCATAAAATCAAGGTGGCGACTGAACTTTGTTACGGTTTACGTGCGGACGGTGAGTTTGAAGCTGGCGACATAGAAATTGATGCTCTCGCTACGAATATGGTGGTAGTTGCGACCTATTGGCTATCTTACGAATACGTACGCAATCCCCGCAAATATACGGAATTACAGACCATGTCTGAGTCACTGGCACGTGGATGCTATCAAGTCATCGTACTGATCAGCCCCTATCTGCGCGGTGAAACCAAAAGCGTTTTTGAAAAACTTTCGCAAGAATATCTGAAAAAAATTAATGCCTAGATCGATCCAGTCTTTATGCATTTATTGCGGCTCATCTGCCGGGATGGCGGATGAGTATGCAAAAGGGGCAAAGCAATTAGCCGCGGCGATGGTGGCTCGTAACATTGCACTGGTCTATGGTGGCGGCAATGTCGGTTTAATGGGTATCATTGCAGATGAAGTGCTACGTCTGGGCGGCATCGTTACTGGAGTGATTCCGCAAGCCCTGATGGACAAGGAAGTCGGGCATACCGGGTTGAGCCAATTGCATATTGTCAGAAATATGCATGAGCGCAAAGCGATGATGGCGGAACTGTCCGATGGTTTTATCGCCATGCCCGGTGGCATCGGAACTCTCGAAGAGCTTTTTGAAATGTTCACCTGGTCACAGTTGGGCTTCCATGAAAAACCGCTAGGCCTGCTAAATATCCATGGGTTCTACGACAGCTTAGTCGATTTTTTGCAGCACACCGTACATGCCGGCTTTTTAAAGCAAGAACATCTCGCTCTGCTGCACAATGAGGCTGATCCGTTGACATTGCTGGACGCACTCCAGCAAGCACGCCCTCCGCATTTAACAAAATGGATCAAACAAGACGATCTTTAATGCATCAGTAAGAATCACCGCTTATTCCAACGCCACAAACAAAATTCGCCCTGATTACAGGGTAAAATGCGGTTTTGATTATTCATTTACCTGCTGATCGCGACATCATGAAGTTTTCCAAACAATTTTCGCTCTACGAATCCGAAGCTACGCAATTCATCAAAAGCTTGAAGCAAGCGAATCCTGCTTTAGAGCAGAGCCAGCGTGATGGCCGCGCCCTGCTATGGGATAAAGCACCGACAGACCTGGATACGCAGCAACGCAGCAAAGAATCGCGCGTAGAGCAACAAGCTTACGTCTACCAAAACAAGGGCTAAAAAGCCCGACATGCTGTGACAGCAAGCGCCACATTACCTGCAACCGATTTACCTCTCGTAGGCAACAATGACAGCACGCCCAATGTCGTTGACGGCCTCGCGTTTGCTAAATTGTATGGCGAACCACTGTTTAAGCTGCCCAACGATCTGTATATCCCGCCCGATGCGCTTGAGATTTTTTTAGAGGCCTTCGAAGGGCCGCTGGATTTATTGCTGTATTTAATACGCAAACAAAATTTCAACATTCTCGATATTCCGATGGCGCAAGTCACACTGCAATATCTGGAATACGTAGAACAAATCCGCAAACATAATCTGGAACTGGCAGCAGAATATCTGTTGATGGCGGCAATGCTGATCGAGATCAAATCCCGCATGCTGCTGCCAAGTACCAAGAGTCAGCAAGGTGAAGAGGCCGAAGATCCGCGTGCAGAGTTGGTAAGGCGCCTGCTTGAATACGAACAAATGAAACTAGCCGCCTATGATCTGAATGCGGTGCCTCAGCTAGGTCGTGACTTTTTGCATGCGCAAGTATTTATTGAGCAAAATACCGTGCTGCACTGGCCGCATGTGGAAGTCGCCGATCTGCAAGCTGCCTGGGCTGACGTACTCAAACGGGCGACGCTGGTTGCCCATCATAAAATCAGCCGTGAAGAACTATCCGTGCGCGAGCACATGACGGGAATTTTACGTAAACTCCAGTCAGCCAAATTTGTTGAGTTTTCAGAATTATTTGATCCTGCAAAAGGTGCACCGGTATTGGTTGTCAACTTTGTTGCGCTTCTCGAATTGGCGAAAGAAACCCTGATCGAAATCACGCAAGCTGAAGCATTTGCGCCAATTTATGTCCGTCTATCGTATTCTCCCGCCTAATCAGCACGGGTAAGAATCCAGACATCTCACACCTCATACACATCTTCATCCAATGAAAATTATCTCCTCCATTGAAGAATTGCGCGACCAGTTGCGCGGCCAATTACGTACTGCTTTCGTTCCTACGATGGGCAATTTGCACGAAGGTCATTTGTCACTGATGCGCCTGGCGAAGAAACATGGTGATCCGGTTGTTGCATCCATTTTTGTAAATCGTTTGCAATTTGGTCCAAACGAAGATTTTGATAAATATCCTAGAACATTTCAAGCTGACGTAGAAAAGCTGGAAAAAGAAGGTGCCTATGTTTTATTCGCGCCTACTGAAAGAGATTTGTATCCAGAGCCGCAAGAATATCGCGTGCGTCCGCCAGACGACTTGGGCAATATTCTTGAGGGCGAATTCCGTCCGGGCTTTTTTACCGGTGTCACCACGGTCGTTCTGAAACTATTTTCTTGTGTACAGCCGCGTGTTGCCGTTTTCGGTAAAAAAGATTATCAGCAATTGATGATCATCCGCAATATGGCGAAGCAATTTGCATTGCCGACAGAAATCATCGCCGCCGAAACCTGGCGTGCCGAAGATGGCCTCGCACTATCTTCACGCAATGGTTACCTATCAGAATCAGAACGTGCCGAAGCACCGATTTTGTATCAAACGCTAAACGAGGTTGCTCAGGAAATCCGCGCGGGTCACCTGGATATTTTTGAACTAGAAAAACAAGCGATGGCAAAACTGGCGAATCGCCACTGGAAACCTGATTACATCTCTGTGCGTAAACGTGCCGACTTACAACCCCCATCTGCAGGTGACATTGCACAAAAAGTCGAATTAGTCGTCGTAGCCGCCGCTAAACTGGGCAACACGCGCTTAATTGATAATCTGGAAGTCTGATGTCCGGAGCAAACTGGAGCCTCTGCAAAATCGCTGCATTTACAGTATTGCTGACCGCACAGCTCAGCCATGCCGCAGTAAGTGTAACGGATGATGCTCAACGCAAAGTTACGCTGAACAAACCAGCTCAGCGCATCATCAGTCTGGCACCACACACAACAGAATTACTATTTGAGGCAGGTGCAGGCGCATTAATAGTCGGCGTCAGTGACTACAGCGACTATCCGGAGGCAGCAAAAAAAATCGCGCCTATCGGCAATGTATTTGCACTCGATCTGGAACGTATCATTGCCTTAAAGCCTGACCTGATCGTGATATGGGGCACTGGCAACGCAAAGACGCTAGCAAATAAACTACGTGACACTGCCATACCGGTATTTGAAAGCGAACCACACCAATATGAAGATATCGCCAGCTCGATAGAACGCCTGGCAATCCTGACAGGTAATGCAGAAACCGGAAAAATCGCAGCAGAAAAATTTAGGAATAGGCTGGAAAAACTACGTCAAACTTATCTGCTCACGGACAAACAAAAACCCGTCAGTGTGTTTTACCAGATCGCCCGAAAGCCACTAATGACACTCAATGATCAGCACATGGTATCGGCAGCAATTCGCTTATGCGGCGGACAAAATATTTTTGGCTCACTCAAAGAAATCAGTCCCACCGTTACCGCTGAGGCTGTACTGGTTGCGAATCCAGATGTCATCATTACCGGCAGTGGCGACAAGCAGGATGTGTTTGCAGACTGGCGTCAATTTAGCAATATGACCGCCATCAAGAAGGATCATTTATTTACAGTCGAAGGCGACTGGCTGAATCGCTCAGGTCCGCGCATTCTGGATGGCACCGAAATGCTCTGCAAACATCTGGCGACGGCCCGAGCAAAATAAATTTCTGCTGCAAGCTCTCTGCTCACCAGCACTCCTTTTAAGTGAACAGCGTGCAAAGCGGAGATATGCAGCCACACTATCTCCATCACAATTACTTAACTCCAGTCCCGCGGATCAACCTGATAATACGCCCTGAACTGTTCAAATAAAGCCGTATGCCGACGTGCCATGGCCCAAGGCTTTTCAAAAAATGTTTCCGTAACGACCGCAAAAAATTCGGCTGGATTAGTTGCACCATAGGGATCTATCACCGTATCCTCACCCAACGCAAGAGCCTGCTGTAAAGCAGCAAATTCTTCAGACAAAATTCTTGACCATCGCTGATATTTAGCCTTGCTGCCCAGAGCAGGAGCCCCATTCGTTACCCCTGTCTCGCTATCGAGCTGATGTGCAAATTCATGCAGTACGACATCGTGACCTTCGGCCTGCTCACCTCCGCGACGCTGCACATGATCCCACGCCACAATCACGCGTCCGTCGCTCCACGACTCTCCCGATAAGCTTTGGTGAGCATGGGTGACTACTCCACCCATACCCGTCTCGAGTC
Organism: Undibacterium sp. Xuan67W; assembly: GCF_049340165.1. Lineage (NCBI taxonomy): Bacteria > Pseudomonadati > Pseudomonadota > Betaproteobacteria > Burkholderiales > Oxalobacteraceae > Undibacterium > Undibacterium sp. Xuan67W. The sequence continues at coordinate 7,949 of NZ_JBMPPN010000010.1, read as the reverse complement.
GGGGGACTACAAACGGACTCGGGTAGACCAGCACTGTTTTTAACGCCGGATAGACTGCGGTAGTGCGATTAAGAAGCAGCATGCACGCCCTGCCCGCTATCGTAACTTTAATCTCGTCCGATATTTGCAAGCCATCACAGGCAATAAATTTTTTCTGATACAAAAATTGCTTAATCAGTCGCTTCAATTGCAATTGGATATCAGCCGGCATGCGCGAATACACCGGGATATTTTTACGTAAAATCTTCGCGTAATGGGATGGAAATGGCTGCTGTATTGCACGCTTTAACAAATACGCAGGCAAATATACTGCGGCTAATATGGCAATAGCCAACAACGCCAGGAAAAGGATTAAAGGTAAGGCATTCATAACGGGACTCCTGATAGCGCAGTGCCATAAAGGATGCGGCAGCAGCGATTCACCAACATAGTGATTTCTAACTACCTTCCAATTTGGGACAAAGCGAGTAAACGCAAGGGTAGACCGCTGAATTGGCTGAGTTCAGGACACACTCCCCGAATTGCTGCGATAATGTCAACTCTTCGGCGTCATCGCAATTGTCCAAAGAATTGGATACTGCAGCGCTCTGCCTTCTGGTTTTCGACACTGCAATCTCTTCTTTTGATCGTACATTCATGCGCAAAGGCATACTCTTAGCAGCATCCGCTTATATCGTCTGGGGCTTATTTCCGGTTTATTTCAAATCGTTACATGGCGTTCCAGCAATGGAAATCCTGTTGCACCGGATGCTATGGTCTTTAGTATTTCTCGTCACGGTACTGGCAATTCGCAAACAATGGTCATGGCTCAACAATTTATTGAGCCAGCCAAAACTGATTGCAGGATTTGCGGCAAGTGCATTGCTGCTCTCCGTGAACTGGCTTATCTACATATGGGCAATCAATAACGACAGAGTCGTCGATGCCAGCCTCGGGTATTTCATGACACCTTTAGTGAATGTCTTACTCGGCTTTGTACTGCTGCGTGAGCGGCTTCGTATAGGTCAATGGGCCGCCGTTGCACTCGCTGCCTGCGGCGTCATCTGGCTGACGGTGCAGGCAGGACATCCACCGGTTATCGGTTTGTCTCTGGCAATCAGTTTTGGTATTTATGGCTTATTGCGCAAGACCGCTGCGCTAGGTGCGCTAGAGGGATTATCTCTGGAAACTTTTATTCTATTTCCGTTTGCATTTGCTTACCTTAGCTACCTGACCCTGCAAGGGCATAACGCTTTTATCAGTGGTACAACAAGCACTCAATCCTTATTACTAGCCGCAGGACCAATTACGGCGATTCCTCTCCTGATGTTTGCTGCTGGTGCACGCCGCATACCGATGGCAACTCTGGGTTTATTACAGTACATCGCGCCGTCAATTCAATTGGTGCTCGGCGTCTATCTTTATCATGAACCGTTCAGCGGCGACAGATTAATTGGCTTTATTGCGATCTGGACTGCCTTGGTCGTGTATTCCATCGAAGGATTACGTCATACCTTCAAACGACAACCCGCCTGACAGCCGCCTGCTATCTGGATTGCACGTCTCAAAGTGCGCAAAAAACTGGAATCAGCATACTGGCCGGTGCCTGAATCCGGCGACTATCTGGATTCGTAGTAAAATGGTGACCTCGCTAGGGGTCCTGCTTGACGACAATGACATGCTCAGATCGTCTCTTGCAGGTGAGAAATACCCTTGAACCTGATCTGGATAATGCCAGCGTAGGGAAGCGCAAAGTCTCCTTCCGTCTCTTTGTTTGCTCCTGCGCTGACTTCGCAAAAAAGAGCAAACTATGCAAAAATTAACATCACCTTCCCTGCGCCTGACACTAATTGCATCAGCAATAGCGCAGACCTGTATCGCTATACCCTCAGCCTATGCGCAAAGCAACGACAAAGTACTGCCTGAGGTCGTTATCAGCGCCAATAAACAGTTGAAAGAAAAACCGCTTACCAACACGGTTGCAGGATTTGTCGATGCACCGCTGCAGGACACACCAGTCTCCGTTACCGTATTCTCTCAGCAGCAAATCCAAGACTTACGCATCCGCAGCAGCACAGATGCAATGAAGTTTGATGCGAGTGTCAATGATGCGTATAACGCTGTTGGTTATGCAGAGCAATTTTCGATCCGAGGCTTTGCTCTTGATAACACCAGCAGCTACCGTAAAGACGGGCTGGCGATCCCGGGTGATGCCTCGATTCCGCTAGAAAATAAAGAGCGCATCGAAATTCTTAAAGGTTTAGCGGGTTTCCAGGCAGGCTTCGCTACGCCAGGTGGCATTATTAATTACGTCATAAAGCGCCCTACTATGACGCCATTACATTCAGTCACCGTCGAGGCTAGTGAACGCGGTACCTTATATGGCACAGTGGATCTGGGTGGTCAGTCGGACGACGGACAATTTGGTTACCGCATCAATGCCGCTGCAGAAAAAATCCGCTCTTACGTCAAAGGTGCAGATGGTGATCGTCAATTCATCTCAGGTGCATTTGACTGGCACATCACATCTAAAGCGCTGCTTCAACTCGATCTCGACTACCAGCGCAAATCGCAACTCACAGTTCCTGGCTATCAGCTGTTTAACGGCACCGACCTACCGCGCGGGATTAATCCCGATACGATGCTCAACGACCAGCCCTGGGCAAAACCCGTATTTTCACGGAGCAGCAATATCGGCTTGCGTTTTGAGTATCAGTTCAATGACGACTGGCGTGCGAGCTTTTCTGCGAACCGTCATGATTTCAAACGTGATGACTACACCGCATTTCCGTATGGCTGCTCGGCTGCCAACCTCTACCCTGGCTATTGCGCAAACGGTGACTATGATGTGTACGACTACCAGAGCGTGAATGAATCAAAATCACCGGTTGCCACACAAGCGATACTGAACGGTAAATTGACGACCGGCGCTGTACTGCATCATCTTGCCCTGGGTTTTTCAAGCTTCCAGAGACGCGATCGCTTTGGTGATTACGTCTATGACTATGCAGGTGCCAGCAATGTATTTCATTCCGTCGTCGTACCGCCGTCTAGCCATGTGACCGGGCCGGTATCGGTGCGCAGAACGGATAAAGAATGGTCCTTATTTGCGCAAGACATTATTGATATCAACGATGCGTGGAAGCTCCATGCAGGCCTGCGTCACGTCGCAATCCAGCGTCACCAGGCTGACAATCCCGGCTATGATCGCAGCTATGAGTTACCGAGTCTGGCATTGGTATTTAAACCGCAATCCACGATTAGTATCTACGGATCCTTTAGCGAGGGTTTGGAACATGGCGGCATCGCTCCATTTGGCACAGTCAATGAAAACCAGATGTTGAATCCGGCTACATCTAAACAAGTCGAAGTCGGTATCAAAGCCGATCTGACCCGTGATTTCAGCATCAGCGCAGCAGCCTTCCGCATCAAGAAACCACTCGAATACACTAACACCGGCAATGTTTATGTGAGCAATGGCACCGCCTTACACAAGGGACTGGAATTAACTCTCCAGGCTCGTCTGATACCGGCATTATCATCCGGCGTCAGCCTCACGGCGCTCGATGCGCGTCAATCCGGTACTGGCATCAGCGGTCTTGACGATCAACGTGTCACCAATGTCCCCGCACTAAAGTCTGTTGTATACCTCGATTATATGGTCGCTGATTTACCCGGACTGAGTGTGAACGGAAGCTGGAATTACGCAGGAAATAAAGCATTTCAGCCGGATAACAGCGTGATGGTGCCAGGATATAGCGTATTCAATCTGGGGGTACGCTACAACACCCGAGTAGCCGGTGTTATCACGACCTTACGCTTTAACGTTGATAACGTGACTGATAAATTCTACTGGCGCGATGTCACCCAATCATTGGGTGGCTATCTGTTCCCGGGTGCGCCTAGAGTAGTCAAAGTATCTGCTCAATTTGATTTCTGATCAATGTCACCTCCCCGTTCAATGCGCTCATGCTCTATTGAATGGGGAGGAAAACATCAATGATCGCTTCATGTTCGGGCACATCAGGGAAAAATTTGACGCGTTGAACATAAAGGGGAAAATCTCTTAACTCCTCTCCGCTCTGAGGTAGCCATTCTGCATAAATGAACCGGATCGTCTGCTCAAGATTATCATCAGAACCAACATGCCGTAATACAGCGCAGCGACCGCCCGGTATCGTCTTGTTCACAATACCAAACTCATTATCTTCGGCAATCTCATATTTCACTGCGGCACACAGATCGAGTCGGTAATCGGCGGGATGCGTCTGGTGTGGATCTGAATAAAAAATATTGAATGTCGCACTCACGCCAGGTGGTAAGCGATGCAGCCTGCGCCAGTCTATAAACTGCCGTATAGAATGGCTAATACGATCTGGTGCGCCATGATGTTCCAGTACCGCGATTTTGATTGGCGCTACATCGAGAATCTGGACGCGCTCTATAATATGTTCGGGTTGCATATGCTTGATCCTTATAGTGTGAACTGCTTGATAGCTTAAGTACCAGGAAGTCCACAGCGGATCGTTTTTAAATGCAGAGGGCGATTGCCCCAGCATCTTTCTAAAAGCGCGAGAAAAAGCCTCCGGCCCCTCATATCCACACGCCAGAGCCAGATCGATAATACGTCCGTGATCCCGGAAAGCCAGCGTATGAGTAGCGCGTTTCAGACGAACCAGCTGCACATATTTATGTACGCTGATGCCAAATATTTCTGAAAATTGTCTGTGAAAATGATATTGAGAAAATACAGCAACCGCACTCAATATTTCGACGGACAAATCTTCATCCAGATGCTGATCAATGTAATCAAACACCTGACGAAATCGCGATAAGTATTTTGTGTTAGCAGCTCTGTTCATCACGTTCATCAATATGTACTCCCTGATGATCAGAAGATTACTGTCCTTCTCTACTAAAGACCTGACCAAACTTGCTGAGTTGATCGCTGCTGTATGAGACCATCCATCTCAACCGACTAGCTCAATAAAAAAGACAGGGCAAAATCTACCTGCTCTACTCTATCCGGCAAGCTACCGGTGACCATCAAAAAGGGAATTTCCCGCTCATCCAGCAAATCCAGCAATTGCTCGTGTATCTGCTGACGCACAGCAGGTGACTCGCGTTGCAAGCCATCTGGTGTCCATGGAAAATCAGGCGCCGTGACCACGATAAAATCATAATCATGCTGCTTTTCGAGGATATCCAATTCTGCATCTACCCTGCCGAAATAATGACGACTATACAGCGCCGTCATGAGCGGAGACGTATCGCAAAACAACCAGTCTTTTGCCTCTGCGAATAACGCCAGCTCACGCTCAACCTGAGTACGCGCAATCAGGATTTGCTCTGCCTCTGTCGGCACGCGCTGATGGGTATCGACAAACTCACGCAGGTATTCGGGTACCCAAACACTTTGATAGCGTCTTGCTAGCGCGTCTGCCAACAAAGATTTACCTGAAGACTCTGCTCCAAGAATCGCCATACGGTGCACGGTTCCAGTTGATTCAGACATCGCTTTTACTCCAGGCACGCAGGCCTATGATCGCCATCAGAACAAAAATGACATACAAAATAGCCGTCAGCATCAATCCTTTATAGACATACAGGCCGACGTATAAAACATCAACAATAATCCAAACATGCCAGTTCTCCCATTTTTTACGAGAGAGTAAAAGCTGTCCCAGCAAACTACCCGCCGTCAAAAAACCATCGGCATACGCTACATCCGTGTCCGTATAATTTTTTAAAAATACCGACAACACGACAAATCCTGCCAGCCAGCCGGTGACAGATACAGTTCGCTGTGCTGTTGTCAATCGCGAAACCTGCAGCACGCTGCTGTCTGCATCGCCTTTCTGCAACCATTGCGCCCATCCCCAGACCGACACCAGAACAAATACCAGTTGCAAGCTCATATCGCCATACAGCTTGGCATCAAAAAATATAATGCCGTACAAAGCTGAGGAGACAATGGAAAAGAGCCATGCCCAGTGGATTTGCCGGATATTTAGTGCAACGGTCAGTACTGCGAGGATAAAAGAAATCAGCTCCAGGAGCGTCGTACTGAAGCCGAGTAAATGGATAGGATCGTTCATAAAAACATACCGGTAAAAAGCCTTTTGTAGCGAGATCAGCATTATCACTGATCACGATCCCTCTGTCACAACGGGATCGTGCTGACGTCATGCCAGCAATCAACTCAAGAAACAGATTCCATAAACAAGTTCAATAAGCAGGTTCAGTAAGCAGATTCAATAAGCAATCCGTATTTGTCTTTATAGCGTGCGCTACCGTACCGTAAGCACGGTGAACTGCGCGCACACTTGAGTTCATCTCATGATGAAAGATGAAAAATGAAACTACGCTATCCAATCGCGGCAACGGTGCTATTGCTCGCAGCCATAGCCAGCCCACAAGCGCAGATCAATATAGGCCTTGGCATGCCTGGTATCTCTATCGGCATCAATATGCAGTCTTACCCAGATCTGGTGCAGATACCCGGGTATCCTGTCTATTACGCACCGCAGGCCAATGCAAATTACTTCTTTTATGACGGGCTGTATTGGGTACTTCAAGGTAACGACTGGTACACAAGTAGCTGGTACGACGGCCCATGGCAATTGGTCTCTCCAGGCAACGTCCCACTCTATATGCTACGCGTACCAGTTCGTTATTACCGTCAGCCACCACGCTATTTTCTGGGTTGGCAACCCGAGGCACCACCACGTTGGGGAGAGCATTGGGGAAATAATTGGCTTACACAACGCAGAGGATGGGATAAATGGAATCATCAATCCCATCCTAAAGCGGCTCCATTGCCAAGTTATCAGCAACAATATTCTGGAAATCGCTATCCGGGCACGATCGATCAGCAAAAACAGATTCAGTCAGAAAATTATCGACACCGCCCAACGGAAACCATCAGTAAACAAATCATTCGTACAAATAATAATGATGATAAAAATAGCGATAAAAATCGCTATCAGGAACCAGTGATGCCTGCCCGTAATACGCAGGGACAGCACCAGAATCAGCAAAGAATAGACAATAATAATTCGCATCCCGAATTACCTAAACAAATTCCTGGTCAACCCAAAGCCATGCCTGGCCAGCAAATTCACATTCCTGAACAACAAAGACCTAGTCCGAATACGGCACTGCCGGAAATGCCAAGACAAGTTCCCGGGCAGCCAAGAGCAATGCCTCAACCAGGTCCCGGACAAACGCCACAAAACACGCAGGCTCAACACCCGCAACTCGAACAGCGCGCTGCAGAACGCGATGTCAGAGCGCCCTCAACCGAGCATGGCAAAGAGAATAGACCTGAGTCACCAGAACGAGGACGAGATAAGAAGAATGAAGAACGGGCAAACTAAAGAAGATTAGTGATACCGTCAACAGTCAGTGCGTCTTTAAAACCATCATTTGATAGCTTGCCTCTGGCGCGAGGCAGGTGATAGATGGTAAATAGTAGATGACTGCGATTTGCTGCGAATACCTTAAGACGACATCAAATCAGAGCGCATCGGTCGTATTTACTACAACTCGTAAACCGTAACTTCTTCGATCTCAGCTTTTGGAAATACTATTCACAAGGCTAAATTTTTGTAGCTCTACCACCATTTTATTAACCGCTTGTTGCAGGCAGGATCGGTAAGCAACAAGGCCCGCTCTGGCAGCATCTTTGACGCAGTCGTTTTCTACTTTATGCTTTTGTGATTCAGTCAAAAACGCTAAATCTACCGCCGATTTGTCTACACTGGCATCGCGCAACTGATCGTCAACACACCGGTTGAATGCACCTGGATCTTTGGAATTTTCTGACGCAATACAGGATAACCCGGTAATCCCCCCATTTTTAGCGCGAGCTATGAGTAGAGGCTATGCGGCAAGTGCGAGTTTCTGTTTCGGGGTGATGCCGCCGATGCCCGTGTTGGGCCGGTCGTGATTGTAAGTCCATAACCAGC